>NZ_CAMPQA010000001.1:0-563691 GCF_946902935.1 Yersinia sp. Marseille-Q5920
CTTCCCTGGTGTGTTATTGCTGTTGACTGGAGTGGTTATCCCTCACAGGCATTCCACGTCTTACGCGCCAGCCTGATTTGTGATGGTCGTTCCATCCCGTTAATGAGCCAAATTGTTCCCTCGCATAACCAACAGAATGCATTGATACAAAAAGAGTTCCTGAATTCTATCGCCACCGCTATTGCGCCTGATAAAAAGGTACTCATCGTCACTGACGCCGGTTTTCAAAATGCCTGGTTTCACCATATTAAATCATTGGGTTGGGATTTTATCGGGCGAGTCAGAGGCAATATCCAGCTCCGGCTGGATAAAAAAGGTGAGCACTGGTTCAGGCGGCAGGAATTATCGGCCAGTGGCAAACCTGAATATCTGGGGCCGGGGACACTCGCACGTGCAGAATATGCCCGCTGTGATGGTCACTTTTACCTGCATAAAAAGGAACCCAAAGGGCGGCAGAATAAACGTGCCCGTTGCCGGATATCTCGCTATTCGCAGGAGCGGGACGGACGCGCCGCAGCAAAAGAACCGTGGCTTATTTTTAGCAGTACAGAGGAGTTTAAACCACGTGAAGTCATGAAGTTATACAGTCGCAGGATGCAGATAGAGCAGAATTTTCGCGATGAGAAAAGTGAACGTTTTGGCTTTGGGCTTCGCGCCAGTCACAGCCGCACAGCGGGGCGTATACTGGTGTTAAGTCTTCTGGCAACGTTAAGCACGGCAGTATTATGGTTACTTGGCTATCATGCTGAAAATAAAGGGTTACATCTGAGGTATCAGGCTAACAGCCTTAAGTCACGACGGGTTATATCTTATCTGACATTAGCGGAGAATATCTTGCGACACTCTCCGCTAATTTTAACGCGAACAGCACTGGATACTGTTCTTAATCACCTCGCCAAAACCTACCGAATATGGTGTTGGTTTATTAGCGCTGAATTAGTGGGGATCCCTCAGCGCCGAAGCGGGTTTTTATTGAACTTATTTCAGGTATTCACCAGAACGCAAAGCTTCAATACGTTTGTCCAGCGGCGGATGGGACATAAACAGCTCACTGAATGATTTAGATTTACCGTTAATGCAGAAAGCCATCAGAGTTCCTGCTTCCTGTGGCTCATAGCTGGTTTTTAACCGCTGCAATGCGGCAATCATCTTCTCCCGCCCGACCAATCTTGCTGAGCCGGCATCGGCATGGAATTCACGATGACGTGAGAACCACATGGTAATAATGCTGGCAAGAATACCAAACACCAGCTCCAATACCATTGATACCGCAAAGTAAACCATTGGGTTACCTGAACTGCTCCCTTCATTATCACGATCACCCGACAAGAAGCCCGCAGCCACCTGTGCAATCAAGCGCGAAATAAAGATAACAAAGGTATTCACAATGCCTTGAATCAAGGTCATGGTGACCATATCACCATTTGCCACATGGCTGATTTCATGGGCAATAACCGCCTCAGCTTCATCGCGGCTCATGTTCTGCAACAAACCGGTGCTGACGGCGACCAGTGAAGCATCACGACGAGCACCGGTCGCAAAGGCGTTAATATCCGGGGCCTGGTAAATAGCCACTTGTGGCATAGCTATGCCTACCTGCTGAGACTGACGACGGACAGTCTCCAACAACCAGCGTTCAGTTTCATTACGTGGTTGCTCAATCACTTCACCGCCCACGGAGCGCAGAGCCATCCATTTTGACATCAGCAACGAAACAAATGCGCCGCCGAAACCAAACAGACCGGCCATGATCATCAGCCCCTGCACACTGCTGGACTGAATACCTGTCAGGCTAAGCACCAACCCGAACACCAACATGACAGCCAAGTTGGTGAGAAGGAATAGAGCGATACGCATCATAAAAAGTTATTTCCTTATTCTGTTAATTGACGACCGTATTAAATCTACATCGTATTAAGCCAAATTTGTCATGATGACTTAGCTAAATGATTACTGAGATATGCTGATCGTATGGGCATCTGACAAATTTTCAAGGTTTGTTAAGTCCTAAGAGAGGAAATCAACATAACTTTACAAATTTGGATACTTTTCATTACATATTAAGCTGTTTTTCCACCAATCCAACGGATGGACATGAAAAAAAAGTAAAAAAAATCCGGGCTCCAAGAACCCGGATTATGTCTATCATCCGCAGACTATTTTGCGGCGGTAGCTACCTGCGCAGGTGCTGCGGGTTGAGATTCAACCTGCGGCTGCGCTTTCTCTTTATGGGCCAAATCCAATGCGATATGAACAGTTTCGTCCAGATAAGGGTCCGGTTCCTGATAGTCTTTTGGCAAATCTTCCAATGACTTCAGCGGCTTTTTACCCTCACGTTTGAAGCGCTCATTTAAGCGGTTCAGGCGCGTGGCATCATCATCATGATTCTCTTTTTCGCGTTGAGCGTAATTGAGAGAGACAATGTTCTTCTTATCTTTCAGCGCCTTATAACGTTCAATATCTTGCTGAATATGTTGGAATTCAGGATCAGCAGCGATACGCGCGGCATGCGTTTTAAGCAATTCCGGCTCCAGCGGTTTCAAATCGCCCGTCTTGGTATAACTGGCAGCATTGATGCTGTCCCAAGGCAAAGCATTATCTTCGAAGCTTTCACCGGTTTCTGCCGGATCAACACCCGTTGGCATCACGATATCTGGGACAACCCCTTTGCGCTGAGTACTGCCGCCATCTACCCGATAGAATTTCTGGATAGTGTATTGCAGTGAGCCCAAGGCTGGCCATTCAGGGCGCAGCATTTGATCGTAAATACGATTCAGCGAACGATACTGCTGAACCGTGCCTTTACCGAAGGTCGGCTCACCGACAATTAATGCACGGCCATAGTCTTGCATTGCAGCAGCAAAAATCTCAGAGGCAGAGGCACTGTAGCGGTCAACCAAGACCACCAGCGGGCCTTTGTAATACACCACGCCGTCAGTATCACTGTCTTCACGTACTTTGCCATTGTTATCCCGAACTTGAACCACAGGGCCACTCGGAATAAACAAACCAGACAGAGAAACAGCCTCGGTCAGAGCACCCCCACCATTGCTGCGTAAGTCAATGATAATGCTACTGACATTTTCTTTCTCCAGCTTCTGCAATTGCACCTTGACGTCTTCGGTCAAGCCAACATAGAAGCCCGGAATATCCAGTACGCCGACGCGTTCTTTGCCGATGGTTTTCACCGACATTTTCACCGCGCGGTCTTCCAGGCGAATACGCTCACGCGTCAAGGTCACAGTGCGCGGTTTAGTCCCTTTACCGGCAGGTAAAATTTCTAACCGGACTTTACTGCCTTTCGGCCCTTTAATCAGCGCGACCACATCATCCAAACGCCAGCCGATGACATCCACCATCGGTTTACCGGTTTGCCCTACGCCGATTACCCGATCACCCACCGCGATAGTTTTACTTTTCGCTGCCGGGCCACCTGGAACCATGGAATTGATTAATGTGTAATCATCATCCATTTGCAGGACTGCACCAATACCTTCCAGAGACAAGCTCATTTCAGTATTGAACTGTTCGGTATTTCGTGGGGATAAGTAATTGGTATGCGGGTCAATTTCGTGAGCGAAAGCATTCATGATCAGCTGGAAGACGTCTTCGCTATTACTTTGCGTCAAGCGCTTAATGGCTGCCTGATAGCGCTTGGTCAGCGTCTCTTTGATTTCTTTATCCGTTTTACCGGTTAATTTCAAATTGAGCTGGTCATACTTAACTTTTGCGTCCCAAAGCTTATTCAGCTCAGCTTCGCTGGTCGGCCAAGGCGCTTTGCTGCGATCAATATCAATGGTGTCATTACCGGCGAAATTCATTGGCCGGTCTAAAACTGACAGCGCATATTGATAGCGTTCAAAACGGCGCTTTTGCGCCAGATTGAATAATGCATACGGCGTATCTAGCTGGCCGGATTTTAACTCATCGTCCAGCGAATGTTTTTTATCCGCGAACTGTGCCACATCTGATGCCAACAACAGGTTATGGCTGTAATCCAGCATGTTGAGAAAGCGATCAAATATTTTGGCAGAAAACTGATCGTCCAATGCAAACTGACGATAGTGAGAGCGAGTGAAGCGCGATGTTACGCGCTCACTCACGGTTGCATGCTCTGGTTCCTGGTGCAATTGAGGAAGTTGATCGACGCGATACGTTGTATCAGCCGCGTAACTTGCCCCCGCCAGTAACAAGCCTGCGATTGCTGTTAGTCTGACAAATTTGTTCATGCCTAGGTTGGCCTCCGTATCAGAACTGCAAGTGTTCTGCGCGCACAATCATCGCCAGACCTGAAGACAGCTGCACCCGTACGCCATCTTTAGCGATTTCTAATACGGTTGCGTCCATCGCGCTCTTGCCTGCTCTGACTTTGATTTCTTGACCAATTTGCAGTTTAGAGATATCTGTGACCGGCACAGGGCGTGGCTGGTTTTCCTCGGCCTGTGGACGAGGTGGCCGAGCCTGTTTTTGATTAGCCTGCTGTGGGCGAGGTAACTGACGAGGCTTGCGGTTTTCCACCGGAGCACCCGCTTCACGACGCGGTGCAGGTTTTTTACCTGCCGGACGTGGGCGACGTGGCTCTGGAGTTTCACCCGCAGCAATAGCAGCTTCGCGCTTTTTAGCTTGTTGTTCAGCACGTTGTGCCTGAACACGGGCTTTCGCCTCTTCCAGCTGTTTGCGGGCATGTTCGACATGTTGTTCTTCCAGCACACCACAAGGGTTGCCGTCTAAATCAACACGTTCAGCACCGACTTTGACCCCATAAAGATAACGCCAGCTAGATGTATAGAGACGCAGCGCAGAACGCAATTGCGTTTTGCTTAAATTCTGTTCCCCCTGAACACGTTCGACCAGATCTTGAAAAATACCGATCTTCAGTGGACGTGCTTCGCCTTCGGCGGTGAAACAAAGCGGGAACCGCTCAGCCAAAAAGGCTATGACTTCTTTACTACTGTTCAACTTAGGTTGATTTTCCATGAAATTTCCTGATTACAACGGGTTTGCCAACCAGCGCAGGCATGAACAGGCGTCATTATAATGACGCCATCAGCAATTGCCACGTTATCCGTCTATCAACTTGCACTCTTTGTAACATATTTTGCACTGTCACAAAGCTCAAGATGCTCGCAAAGCCCCGCCACGACTGAGATTAAGCCTAATTCGTCGTCTTTATCAAAGCGATCATAAACAATGCTGTCGATATCCAAAACGCCGATAACATTTCCTTTAACTGTGATTGGCAGCACAATTTCAGCATTACTGGCGGCATCACATGCAATATGACCGGGGAATGCATGCACATCACCGACCCGCTGAACGCGATTTTCTGCTACAGCTGTTCCACATACCCCTTTCCCAACCGGGATTCGTACACAGGCGATTTTCCCCTGGAAAGGGCCTAATACCAATTGATTGCCATCGAGCAAATAAAAACCGGCCCAATTCAAACCCTCAAGGCGTTCATAAATTAACGCGCTGGCATTAGCCAATGTGGCAATGAAGTTGGTTTCACCTGCAATCAGGGCACTCAAATCACGTTTTAATTCCGCGTAGAATTCTGCTTTTTTCATGTAATAACCGTTAGAAACCTAAAAATAGCCAGAGACAATTGATCTGCCTAGCTTATATAAAATAATCATTAAATGCGCGTTGCTACAAGGTTATTCGGCGCTTACCATGGAAAAGATTTGCCCACCGTGGGGTTTGCCCCTTTTTGCCCCTTGTTTTGACTCATTGCTCTGCTACCATCCGCTTTATTATTTATATATTGGGGTCAGGGTTCTTATCTGATGAAGATACATGCCATTCAACGCCCCTTGTCCACCGCCAGAGTTCAGCGGTGCTGTCAGTGCGATGCGCTATTTACCTTGCCCCCTCTCAATGGCAAGCAGACTGCCTATTGCCCGCGTTGCAGTGCGAAAATAGCCAATGGGCGCGATTGGTCATTAACCCGGCTGACGGCCATTGCTGTCGCCATGCTGTTATTGATGCCGTTTGCCTTTACCGAGCCGCTCATCACTATCCGCCTGCTCGGCACGCGGATTGATGCCAGTTTGCTGGAGGGCATTTGGCAAATGAGCCGTCAGGGTCACCCCATCACTGCCAGTATGGTGGCGTTTTGTATTATGGGTGCGCCGATTACATTGACCGTCTCAATACTGTATCTGCGAATTGGCAGCCGGATTGGCATGAACCTGCGCCCTATTTTGCTGATGTTGGAGCGCTTAAAAGAGTGGGTAATGCTGGATATCTATCTTATCGGTATGGCGGTGGCCTGTATTAAAGTCAAAGAATACGCCGACGTGATGGCCGGTAGCGGATTAATAGCCTACCTGACTTTAACATTGCTGAGTATTCTGGCGCTGGTGCATTTGAATCTGGAGCAATTGTGGGAGCGGTTTTATCCGCAAGAACAGCCGCCCGGCCCCAGAGAAACACTGCGTGTTTGTCTCTCCTGCCATTATACCGGGCACCCTGATGCACTGAGGCGTTGCCCGCGTTGCCATACACCTTTGCGCCATCGCCGCCGTCATAGCATCCAAAAAACCTGGGCAACCTTAATTGCCTCTATTGTATTGTTACTGCCCGCCAACCTATTGCCGATATCAATTGTTTATGCCAACGGCGTGCGTATGGAGGATACTATTTTCTCGGGCGTGGTTTCTCTGGCTTCATCGGGTAATATGCCCATAGCCGCCGTGGTATTTATCGCCAGTGTGTTGGTGCCCTTTACTAAAGTCATTGTCTTAATAACATTGTTGCTGAGTATTCATCTCAAGACACAGCACAGTCTGAAAACCCGCATGCGGTTGCTGCGTTTGATAACCTGGATTGGCCGCTGGTCAATGCTGGATCTCTTTGTTATTGCACTAATGATGTCGCTGATTAATCGCGATCAGCTCCTTTCTTTCACTATGGGGCCAGCAGCTTTCTATTTTGGGTCTGCGGTCATTTTGACTATCCTTGCTGTTGAGTGGCTGGATAGCCGGTTGATTTGGGATGCACATGCAACAGGAAACGCCGAGTACACCGACTGAGGCACAGGTTAAACATAAACGCCGGATATCGCCTTTTTGGCTGCTGCCTTTTATTGCCCTGCTGATTGCTGGCTGGCTGGTTTATAACAACTGGCAGGAACGCGGCACCGAAGTCACCATTGATTTCCAGTCTGCGGCAGGGATTGTCGCGGGGCGCACCCCGATTCGCTATCAAGGTGTAGAAGTTGGCATAGTGCAGTCCATCAGTCTGGATGATGATCTGCGGAATATTAAAGTCACCGCCAGTATCAAAAATGACATGGAAGATTCACTGCGCGAAGGGACTCAATTCTGGTTGGTCACCCCAAAAGCCTCATTAGCTGGGGTTTCCGGGCTGGATGCTTTGGTGGGCGGCAACTATATCGGCATGATGCCGGGAGAAGGTAAACCTCAGAGCCACTTTACCGCGTTAGATACTCAGCCCAAATTCCGTCTAAATACCGGCGAGTTAATGGTGCATCTTCATGCGCCTGATTTAGGTTCGCTCAATAGCGGCTCGCTGGTGTATTACCGTAAAATTCCGGTGGGCAAAGTCTATGATTACAACATCGCGCCTGATAATAGCGGCGTTGTCATTGACGTGCTGATTGACCGGCGTTTTGCCAAACTGGTCAAGAATGACACCCGTTTCTGGAATGTATCTGGTTTTAAAGGTGATTTCAGCCTAAGTGGCGCTTCTGTACAAATGGAAAGCTTGGCCGCTTTGGTGAATGGCGCGATTGCCTTTGATTCCCCACCAAACAGCCAGAATGCAAAGCCAGATCAGCCCTTCCAGCTCTATCCAGATTTAGCGCACAGCCAACGCGGTGTGGCTATCACACTGGATTTGCCCAGCGGCAGCAGTTTGAGTGAGGGGCGCACCCCACTGATTTATCAGGGTTTACAAGTCGGAACTCTGACAAAAATGACTCTTCAGCCGGACAGCAAAGTGACCGGCGAATTAACCATTGACCCGTCAGTGGTGGATTTAATGCGCACTGGCACGCGTATTGAGATGAACAGCCCGCGAATCAGTCTTAATGATGCCAAACTGAGTGAACTTTTAACCGGCAACACCCTGGAACTTATCCCCGGCGAGGGTGAACCGCAACAGCGCTTTACTGTGCTGCCCAGCAGCAAAAGCCTGTTACAGCAGCCCAATGTGCTTGAATTGCAACTCACTGCACCAGAAAGTTATGGCATCGATGTGGGTCAGCCAATCTCACTGCATGGCATTAAAATTGGTCAGGTTTTGACGCGCGAACTGTCCGCCAATGGCGTCAGTTTTACGGCGGCGATTGAAGCGAAATACCGGAACTTAGTGCATAAAGACAGTAAGTTTGTGGTGAACAGCCGGCTGAATGTGAAACTCGGCATCGACGGTATTAATATTCAAGGTGCCAGTGCACAGGAGTGGATTGATGGTGGCATTTTGATTCTGCCGGGCAGTAAAGGCGAGCCGCTCAATAAATACCCGCTGTACAGCAGTGTGGACAAAGCCCTTGATGGCATTTTAGGCAACAGCCCGGCCGCCACCCTCACCTTGACTGCCACCAGTTTGCCCGATGTGCAAACCGGCTCCGTGGTGCTGTATCGGAAATTCCAGGTGGGTGAAATTACCCAGATTAGGCCGAAAGCCAATGAATTCGAAGTGGAGGTTTATATTGAGCCGGAATATCGCAAACTGCTCACCGATAAGAGTATTTTCTGGGCCGAGGGCGGTGCGAAAGTCCAATTTAATGGCAGTGGCCTCACCGTGCAGGCTTCCCCACTGAATCGGGCATTAAAAGGCGCTATCAGCTTTGATAACCTCGAGGGTGTCTCGCTGGATAAAGGCGCAAAACGCACACTTTATGTTAATGAAACCGCCGCCCGTGCGGTCGGTAGCCAGATTATCTTACGCACCTTTGATGCCAGTAAACTGGCGGCTGGGATGCCAATTCGCTATCTCGGCATCAATATTGGTCAAGTTGAATCACTCAAACTGGCTCCTGAGCGCAATGAAGTCTTAGCCAAGGCGGTGCTCTACCCCGAATACGTGCAAAGTTTTACCCGCGCCGGTACCCGCTTCTCGATTGTGTCACCGGAGATCTCCGCAGCAGGGGTCAATAATCTGGATACGCTGTTCCAGCCCTACATTAATGTCGAGCCGGGTAAAGGTAATACATTGCGCACGTTTGAGCTGCAAACCGCCACCATTACCGACTCGCGCTATCTTGATGGCCTGAGCATTATTCTCGATACCGCAGAAGCAGGTTCGCTGCAAATTGGCACGCCAGTGCTGTTCCGTGGGTTGGAAGTGGGCACTGTCACTGGGTTTAATCTGGGGGCAATGTCTGATCGGGTGCAAGTTTCTCTGCGCATCAGTCAGAAATTCCAGCAATTAGTGCGGCAAAATACCGTCTTCTGGCTAGCATCGGGCTATAACCTTGAGTTCGGATTGACTGGCGGAGTAGTGAAAAGTGGCACTTTCCAGCAGTTTATTCGCGGTGGCATTGCTTTCGCCACGCCCCCCACCACACCGCTGGCCCCGAAAGCCGAAGTTAATCAACACTTTTTGCTGAACCCACAAGAACCTAAAGACTGGCGCAATTGGGGGACGGCAATCCCGCGCTTCTAATTCAACTGGCTAACAGGGCAGCGAATGTGCTGCCCTAATCGCTATCACCACAGACATCCAACACACATTTTCGCAACCAGCGATGCGCTGGGTCAGCATCCATTCGTGGGTGCCAGAGCATAGAAACTCTGATAGTCGGTAAGTTTATTGGCAGCGGGAAGCTGAACATACCACCGCGCAAATTCAGTGTGTGACGTTCCGGAACCGTGGCCACTAAATCAGAACCTTTCACTAAGGCCAGTGCGGTCGAGATGCCATCAACATAAGTGACGGCGTTTCTTTCAAGACCCAATAATTGCAACGCCTCATCAACTGGCCCTTTATGACCTTGGCGCCGTGAAATCATAATGTGGCCTTGGGCCGCGTAGCGCTCAGCGGTTATCTCCCCCTCACTCAATAAATGCCCGGCTCTGGCCACACCGATAAAACGGTCACCAAATAATGCCCGCGTGCGCAGTTCAGGGCTGGCCGCAGCCCCCACCACACCGGTTTCCAGATCGACAATGCCATCGCGAAGTAACGCACTGTCTTTGTTCATTTTTTGCATAAAGCGCAACCGCACCCCCGCAGCATCTTGGTTAACCCGAGCCAACAGCGCCGCACCAAAATTTTCGAAAAAACCGTCGCTGCTACGCAATGTGAAAACACGCGTCAATTGCGCAAGATTGAGTGTCTCTGCCGGGCGCAGAACCGAAGTCGCGTCTTGTACCAATTGGCTCACTTGTTCACGTAGCTCCAGCGCTCTTGGCGTCGGAACCAACGCCCGCCCCGCCCTAACCAATAATGGGTCGCCGGTGGTTTGGCGCAATCTGGCCAGTGACCGGCTCATCGCCGATGGGCTAAGCCCTAATCGCTGAGCAGCTCGCACCACGCTACCTTCCGCAAGCAGGACATTGAGTGTAATTAATAAATTGAGGTCAGGTTTTGTCATCCAGTGACTCTAGCATAATCCGTCATGACATGGCGTTAGATGCATTAATAAACTGCATTACATGCGTCTTCCGCCCTATCAGGTAATGAAATAGTCTCCTGAATAAGTCTTATTTGGAGCCGCCCTACATGAAAGCGAATACTCACAACACAAACTCACTCAAATCTGCTGACTCAATATCTGCTGGCCCAATGGTTGAAAATGCCCATCTGCGAAAAACCATGCTCAGTCTCGCTCTGCCAATGCTACTTTCTTCCTTAGCCACCAGCATTGCCAATGTCGGATTACCTACATTGACGCAGGCTTTAAATGCCTCATTTCAGGATGCGCAATGGGTGGTTTTAGCCTACTTACTGGCGATAACCACATCGGCCATCAGTATTGGGCGCATGGGCGATATCATTAACAAGCGGCTGTTGCTAAAAACCGGCATTGGATTATTCACTGCGGCATCGGTGGGTTGTGCTTTGGCTCCGACCATGGGGATGTTGATTGCCGCCCGAGTCTTACAAGGATTAGGGGCTGCCGCCATGATGACACTGACATTGGCATTGGTCGGTGAAGCCGTTAGCCAAGAAAAAACCGGGCGCGCTATGGGGATACTCGGCACAGTATCCGCCATCGGAACCGCCCTTGGCCCCGCTCTCGGCGGCATACTCATTGCCGGGGCGGGTTGGCCTGCTATGTTCTTAATCAATATCCCTTTTGGACTGTTGGCCCTGTTCCTGGCATCACGTTACTTGCCAACCAGCCAGACTCAAACACCTCGGCCTCGCTCAGGTTTTGATCCCCTCGGCATGTTGCTGTTAAGTCTGACTCTCGCGCTGTATGCGCTGTCGATGACATGGGGACATGGCACATTTGATGCACGTAATTTAGCGTTATTAGCCGCGGCAGCCATCGGTGTCGGACTATTTGTTTGGGCAGAAAAAAGGGCGAAATTCCCCTTAATTCAAACTGCTATATTGCACCATTCAGTGTTGCGCGGAAGTTTGATCATGAGCACATTGGTTGCTACCATCATGATGTCCACATTAATTGTCGGGCCATTTTATCTTTCCCGCGCGCTGGGCTTGCCAATGCAATGGGTTGGGTTAGCAATGTCTGCTGGCCCGATAGTCGCGGCACTGAGCGGTATTCCGGCGGGCTATGGAGTGGATAAATTAGGTGCTCGAATAATGGTCTCCAGTGGATTAGTTGGTGTCGTTTTCGGGTCCATGATATTGGCGATAATTCCCACAGACTTAGGTGTGCTCGGCTATGTCGTCCCCATTTGCCTGATTACGGCAGGCTATGCCATTTTCCAGACCGCTAACAATACCCTGGTGATTCAATCTGTTAGCGCGGATCAGCGGGGTGTTGTTTCCGGCATGCTTAACCTTTCACGCAATCTTGGGCTGATCACTGGCGCATCGGTCATGGGAGCGATTTTTGCTTTCGCGTCAGCCTCTCATGATATTCAATTGGCAGCAGCAACGGATATTATTCGAGGAATGCGATTGACTTACGGCGTCACCGCACTGTTAGCAACAATAGCATTAGGAATTTCCGCGAACCAATTGAGAAACAAATCTAATCAATAGGTATCTCTCGCCCCACAGATACTGCCTGTTTATCACGCTGCTGAAAGGGTTCACATTAAAAATTAAAACTCTAAAATATCAATTTTACTTAAACATGGCGGTTAGATGACCGTCATTGTTTTTCCAGTGAAAAACACAATAAATGATAGACATGAGATGGATGCGTGATTTTCCGATCAAAATTGGACACTTTTCGAATCTTACTGCTATTAATTAATCATCTAGATTTTTTAATCATTTGTGTCGTAAACATCAGTTGCGCTACGTCATTGGCCTAACTCAACGCTAGATTGCCTGGCTACAAATTATATGATTAAGGAAGCAATAATGAAGAAACCCTTACTTATTCTAGGTGCGATGGTTTTACTGCAATCCGCTCCGTCAGCGGAAAGTGCCGGTACCATAAGCGGGACGCTAGGTGCGACATTAACGATTATTAAAGGATGTTATCTTAATGACAGTTCTGCCCCTGGTGGCCTGACCAACTTAGGCACAATCAGCTTCGGCTCGGTGCCAGACTTAAATGTCCAGATCAAGCAGCCATATAGCAGCACGGCCAATGGCACGCTAAATTTATACTGTAGCGCCGGAACCGCCTACAGTATCGGGATAGATAACGGAGCCCATGTCACCGGTACCCAGCGCCGGTTGGCCGGTGGGAGTTCAGAGTTTGTGAATTACAATTTATATAACGACGACGCCTATTCCGTCCCATGGACAACCACTGGCGCGGGTCTTCTCAGCGGGACCGCAACCGCTATTGCTACCCCTATCCCGCTCACTGTCTACGCGCAAGTTCCGGTGCAGGCGACGCCGAGTGTCAGCACCTATACCGACACCGTCAACGTGACTGTCAGTTGGTAGCCAGCATGACATGGGATATTGCCCCGGATAACTCACGGATAACTCGAGATAAAACGGCGCTCTTGTGGTTTATTTTTTTTCTGTTCTTACTGCGAACCTATCCGGCTGATGCCGTGACTAAAACTGCCAATATCACAGTCAATGCGACGTTATTGCCCACCTGCATCGCGGGCACCACAGTGGGGGGTACCACCAGCTTTGGCACCTTAAATTTTGGCTCAGCCACCGTGCTGAACACCCCGATAGCGGTTACCGGTCAGGCCAACAGCGGAGCGATTTCCGTCCAGTGCAGCAAAAGCACCAGCTTTAGCGTATTACTCAGCCCCGGCCAAAGCGGCAGTGTCAATAACCGTTATTTGGCTGGCGGGCCGACCAGTCAGCATGTGAATTACAACCTGTATACCGACTTAGCGCATAGCCAAATTTGGGACAACACCGTGGGGGTTTCACAAGTTGCCACCGGGCAACCCGTTACCCTCCCCGTTTATGGGCTGATCCCGATACAGAGCACTCCGGCTGCCGGCATTTATACCGACACCATTCAAGTTACTGTCAATTGGTAGGGAGAGAATAATATGGCACATAACAGTTTCTATCCCACCTTAATTCAATTACTGGTTCTTAGCTTATTCGGCTTACCCGTGACCGGCAGTTATGGGGAAACTTTAAATAGCCCCTTTGCAGTCAAAGCAACCATATTACCCGGCTGTATTTTAGGCAGTGGAACAACTGATAGCAGCAGTTTTGGCACACTAAATTTTGGCAATATATCTTCATTATCAACAGTAATTAATATCGTCTCCAGCCAAAACGCCGGTTCAATCATGATTCAATGCAGTGGTACACCCAGCATGACTCTGGCACTCAATAGCGGGGCAAATACCACCGGCAATATTTCCGCTGGCAGGCAGTTACTCAACAGTGCCACCGGTGAATATCTGTTTTATCAAATATTTCAGAACAGCGCCCGCAGTGTTATTTGGGGCAATGGCAGTAACGGCGGAACAGCGCAAGTTATTAGCGCAAACAGTACGCTGCAACAAATTATTTTATATGCGCAATTATTTGCCACCAACACACTCCCCACCGCGGGGAACTACACCGATACGCTATTAGTGACCGTCACTTATTAAATGGCTATTTATTTAATGTGGGTATTTTACCGACAAGGAGTTCACCATGCTTAAATTAACATCGCTCGCATCAATGACCTTGCTCCCATTGACAGTTTCATTCGCCATGGCCCTTACCAGCAGCCCACTCCATGCCGCTTCCTCAGTACTGATTTGGCCTATTGATCCTGTGATAAACAGTCATGAGAAAGCGACGGCGCTGTGGCTAGAAAATAAAGACAGCCAGCCGATTTATATGCAAATCCGCGTATTAGGCTGGCAGCAAAAAGCGGGGCAGGAAGATTACAGCAATCAGTCGGCTATTATTGCCAGCCCACCCGTAGCGACTATTTTGCCGGGTAAACGCCAACTGATCCGCCTGATTAAAAACACTCCGGTGCCCGCAGGCCAGGAACAAGCATTCCGAGTGTTGATTGATGAAATCCCCCGCAAAGATCCCAACGAAGACGCGCCTATGCCCTCTTTGAATATGGGGCTGATATTTCAGATGCGCTACTCCATTCCGTTATTTATCTATGGTGAGGGTCTGAAATCTGAAGATGCAAATAACCCCGCAACCTTCTTTCCGCTGAATCTTGGCTATAAGTTCATTCAGGATAACGGTAAAACGTGGTTGGCGATCCGTAATCAAGGACAGACTCATGCCCGAATTTCTCACGTCAGTTTACAAAATAAAAATATTAATAGCGGGCTGATGGGCTACGTGCTGCCAGGTAATGAAATGCGTTTTCAAGTTCCGGCTTCAGCAAGTGGCGGTCAATTAACAGCCTTGGTGAATAGTCACCCAAAACCTATTGTTATTCCCCATCAATAGACTATCCAGATGAAGAGTCTTTATTGATTAATGCAGGGTTAATGCGTTGATAAACAGGAATAAATGTAAACACGTTAGGGTTTGGCATGATTATCAAATTCAGGCTGTCGCCATTTTTGACATTGATGTATGCCTCAATGATATCTCCTGTATTTATACCACTAACGGTATTGGGGGATGATTTGCCTCCCCCGCCATCTGCTGCGGTGATGCCTGACACGACCTTATATCTTGAACTGGTGGTTAATGGCCGCAACTTCGGTGAAGCTGTGCCGGTGATATACCGTGGCGGGCATTATTATCTGACGTCCGAGCAGCTAAAAGCCGTCGGTTTCCCCTCATCCATAGCGAGTACGCCCGAAGTTGCCATTGATGCTATGGATAAAGTGCATGTCACCTATCAAGGTGATAACCAACGGTTACTCATTGATATTCCTAGTGAATGGTTACCGCGGCAGCGGGTTAATACCACCACCACCGAGGACTATAATCTAGCTCAAAGTAGCCTTGGGCTGCTCTTTAACTATGATGTCTATGCCAGTCAGGGAGATCATAGCGGCCCCCCCAGTAATGTCTCGGCCTGGACAGAACAGCGCCTATTCGACCACTTCGGTTTGTTCAGTAACACCGGAGTTTATCGCACTAGTTTGACGGATACCGATAACATCACCGTCGAAAAAGGGTATGTCCGATACGATACTCAGTGGCGATTAAATGATGAAAATCATATGATCAGCTACACGGCGGGCGATCTGATAACCAACTCACTCACCTGGAGCAGTTCAGTCCGCTTGGGTGGATTTCAAGTATCACGCAACTTTGCCATCCGCCCGGACTTAGTCACTTACCCGCTGCCCCAGTTTGCAGGTCAGGCAGCAATCCCCAGTACCGTTGACCTCTATATTGATAACTTTAGAACCCAATCGGCAATGGTTAACCCCGGCCCTTTTGTCATTGATAATGGGCCAAGAATCAATGGTGCCGGGCAAGCAACCGTGGTCACCACGGATGCATTAGGCCGCCAGGTCAGCACCTCAATCCCTTTCTATGTCGCCAGTAATCTGCTCAAGCCCGGTTTATGGGACTTCAGTATTTCCAGCGGCATGCTACGCCAAAACTATGGTATTCATTCTGCTGATTATGGTTCCCCGGTTGCCAGCGGAGTGCTTCGTTATGGCACTACCCCTTGGCTGACACTTGAGGGCCGGGCAGATATTGCCAAACAACTGAATGTCATGGGAAGTGGTGCCAGCTTACGTGTCGGTAATTATGGTGTTTTAAATGGTTCCTACAGTATCAGTCAAGCCGGTGATGAAGTGCTAGGCAGTGGCATCGCCCCCACAGAAACAAATGCCGATTTACCGGCCTCCTACTCGCCTCTGCGCTATGGCGGGCGCGGTGACCAATACGCACTCGGTTACAGCTATAGCAATGCATTTTTCAGTTTAAATGCACAGCGTATTACTCGCAGTGAAAACTACGGTGACCTGGCAAATTATAAAAGTGAATATCGGCCCAGTCGCCGTACAGACCAAATCACCGGCAGCCTCGGGCTGGGTGCCTATGGCTCTATCGGCTCCGGTTACTTTGATGTCCGAGATGCATTAGGAGAGCGAACCCGCCTGGTCAACCTCAGCTACAGCACCACTGTCGTGGGTAATACTAGTTTTTATTTCTCGGTCAACCGAGAGCTGGGCAGCAAAGGCTACAACGCACAAATGGTCTTCAGCATCCCGCTGGGGGACTGGGGGGCGGGCAGTATCAGCAGTGTGCGCGACACGAATAACGCTTGGAGTCAACGTGTCAACTATAGCCGTGCAACCCCGACCAATGGCGGGTTTGGCTGGAATTTGGCTTATGCCAATGGCACCGGTGAAAACAGCAGTTATCAGCAAGCCGACCTCATCTGGCGAACCCGCGTGATGGAGAGCCGGGTTGGTGTGTATGGCAATACCAGCGATTATCGTCGCTGGGGAGAAGTCAGCGGATCACTGGTCATGATGAACCATGGGGTCTATGCCAGTAATACTATTAATGATGCTTTTGCGCTGGTATCAACCCACGGTTTTGGCAAAATTCCGGTGAGTTATGAAAATCAATTAATAGGCATTACCAACGACGACGGTTATTTATTAATTCCGAATGTCACCTCTTATTATCAGGCAAAATTCCAGATAGACCCAATGAGCCTACCGGCGGATGTTTCCATGCCGGAAGTTGAACGCCGCCTGGCTATTAGCGAACGTAGCGGTTATTTAGTCGATTTTCCATTGCAACAAATTACCGCCGCGACGCTGCATATTACTGATGAGTCTGGCAAAGATTTACCCAAAGGCAGCCCGATATTTACCCTCGATACTCAACCTATCAGCTATGTCGGCTGGGATGGCATTGCTTATATTGAACAAACTAAACCCAATAACAAACTGAAAATAATCCGAGCGGATAATGGTGCCCATTGCACTGTGCAATTCGCACTGAAAAACAGTGTAGGAATACAGAATATCGGCACCCGGATATGCCAATAAGCGAAAGCTATCTGCCAATAAACAAAAATAGCGGAAATAACGGAGAACATATGACCCAGAAGAACATCAGAGCAGACGATGCTAGCAATCTCTTCGGTATTATCGCGCTGCTGATATTACTGATAGGATTTATGGTTCCCTCAGCCCACGCTGACTCCTGCACATTTTCACCCGGCGCTGTGACCTTACCACCAAGCTCATCAGTCGCGGCCAATACCACCGCAGTCAATGCTCAGGGCAACACTGCGATGTCTTGTTCCGGTCTGGGGGTCAGTTTATTATCGTCCTATTCATTGTCAGCCAAAATAACCAGCACTACGAATAATCTTAACCTTAAAAATTCGGCCGGAGACCTAATTCCTTACTCGATTTATCGCAATGGATCTTTTAGCCCAGCGCTGGGTCTCAATGGTGTACTGGATTACAGCAGCGCTAATCTACTGGTAGTCGGTTTAACGGGGATCACCGCAAATCTCCCTATCTATATCCGAACCGGGATTAATGGCGCAATTAACGTCAATATCAGTGCAGGGACTTATACGGATGTCATTAATCTGGCCTGGACTTACAGTATTTGCAAAGTCGCCGCACTGGGCGCATGCGTAGGTGGATATTGGAGTGGCAGTGGTATCGGCACCGATATTTCGTCAGTGACGGTCACTCTGGTCGTCAGTAAAGATTGCGCTATTAATAAATCCCCAGACGTCAATTTCGGTGGTTTTGCGTTAGTAGGCCAATTCAACCCCGTCAGCCAAAATATCACTCTCACCTGCACTAAAGGCTCGACCTTTAATACTTATGTCACTGCTGGGGATAACCCCGTGACCAATTGGCGGCAAATGAAACTGAACTCCACGACCGTCACTGACTATTTACAATATCAGTTGTATCAAGGCGCTTCTGGCACCACATTATGGGACTCAACCTCAATGCAACCTGGCTCAGGAACGGGTGCCGCTCAACTTGTTCCTTATCACGCCGCTATTAACGCCAGTCAGAACCAACGAACTCCAGGCGACTATCAGGATAATGTAAGTCTGGTACTTGTGTATTAATTGTTAATTATGGGGATGTCGTATTTATCCTGCATTGCCGTGGAGAGCTATATATTTCCCTTTATTTTTCAGTGCAATAATCGTTAAGAAACAACTTAAAGATAAGAAAATTCCGAATGAGCTGTACTAAATCTGTCCCTGTTATACAATCTGCGGGCTTAAATAATAGCCGAAAGACTTCTACCTAAGGAAAGCCGCGATTAAACAGGAGTGGGCACCATGACTGATTATGATAATCGGGAGAAATCAGCTGACATTACTCTGCTAAAAGAAATGAACAGCTTACGGGATATCATCGAAAATAATTCAGACTGGATCTGGGAAGTTGATGTTGCCGGCCGTTATACCTTTTCATCTGCAAAATCTATCGAGCTGCTAGGTCGTCTCCCGCATGAAGTAATTGGTAAAACCCCATTTGATTTTATGCCCGAAGATGAAGCTAATCGAGTGGGTGCGATATTTGCCAATATCGCGGCTGCGCGTATTCCTTTTGCGGGTATACAAAATCGTAGTATCCGCGCAGATGGCAGCGAAGTATTAGTAGAAAGCAGTGGTATCCCGCTTTTTAACCATAATGGAGAATTCAAAGGTTATCGGGGAATAGACCGTAATCTGAGCAATTTACCTTATGATGCCAATAAACGCCTTTTTGAGTTGGAATCGATTTATTCCAGTGCTCCAGCAGGACTGTGCTTTATCGATACAACCTTATGTTACCTTACAGTCAATGACTATCTTGCTGAATTATTAGATAAAAAAACCGTAGATGTTAATGGCCGTAAAGTGGCTGATTTCTTGCCCAGCATCATCCCTATTCTGAAAAATGCCCTGCTCAAAGCCTATTGTAACGATAGCATCCCAGATGCTGAGTTTCAGATGCCGGATAAACAACGGGTATTTTTCATGCGCATCAATGCCGCCAGATATCCAAATGGTCAGGTCAGTGGCCTGTCTGTCGCGATGATCGATATCTCTGCACTGAAAAAGATGGAAGAAAAGCTGCGCAGCAGTAAACAACATTATCGCAATATGGTGGAACTGAACCCACAGATCCCCTGGACAGCCTCGCCAGATGGCATGATCACCAATATCAGCTCTCGCTTTGAAAAAATCACGGGGTTAACCCGCGAAGAAGCACTGGATGACAGATGGCTGCGAAGTATTCATGTGGATGACCGCCACCCCACATTAATAAGTTGGGAACATTCTCTGCAAACACAGGAACCACTCGACGTCGAAATACGTTTTTGCCATGTAGAAAAAGGCTGGAACTGGATGCGTATCCGCGCCGTCCCCAGCACTGACGATCAGGGTAATGTGGAGTGCTGGTACGGCACCGCAGAAGATATCCATGAACGTAAGCTACTGGAACTTAAGCTGATTAAGGCTAACCGACGTCTGGAAATTCAAGCCAGAACTGACTCGCTAACCAAATTACCTAATCGCCGAGAGTTCAAGAAAGTATTGGCCCATGAATTTATGCGGGCAAGGCGCTCAAACTCGCCATTGGCCATTTTAATGATTGATATAGATTATTTTAAGAATTTCAATGATTGCTACGGCCATATTTCTGGTGATGCATGTCTGCGGTTGGTCGCCAGGACATTGCGTAAATCATTGAAACGCAGCACCGATATTGTCGCCCGTTATGGCGGAGAAGAATTCGCCGCTATCTTGCCAGACACGGACCAAAAAGGTGCCAGTTTAGTGGCAGAACATATTCTGCAATCTATCAGGGCGATGGGTATCAAACACGGCGAAAGCAAATTCCGCAAAGTGACCATCAGCCTGGGGGTCACCGTCTATCAATCTCAACTGCACAGCAATATTACTGATCAGGCTGATTTGGTGCAGACTGCTGACCAGGCACTTTATTATTCTAAAAAGAATGGTCGTAATCAGTTTAATTTGGCCGAGCTTCCCCGCTAGCGGCTAGCGGCATTTTTTTCGCGCCACCTTCTGGCGCTTTTTTTTAGCTCGGCTATTCTCAATAAGGCGACCAGTCTGGTCATACCTCATACCACTCGGTAAAGAAGGAGTCTTTATGGGAAAAACCGTGGTAAAAATCAGAAGTTTCGAAGTGGATGACGCGGTATTATCCGCACCATTGGAGAAAGGCGAAAACACGCTCAGTATCCCGTGCAAGTCAGATCCTGAATTGTGTATGCAGCTAGATGGATGGGATGAAAATACCAGTATTCCTGCAACATTAGACGGTAAAGATAAGCTGCTCTACAAAAAACATTATGACCGACATCAAGACGCCTGGGTGATGAAGGTCACTTGACGGTTTAAAGATCCGTCACCCATAGCTAAAATTTATGAGTGGCGGTTTCTTCATTTTACATTCGATAAAGCTGGCTGCTAAACAGCGCTTGCTGCTTGCATCACAAACTCTGCTATCAGAATGTTTCCAACAGTTTGAATTGCATACAAATCAGCATCATATCTGGGGAGAATAGTTCGTATTCTTCAAAAAACCGCTGATGCTCTTTACGCCAATAAGCCAACGAACGATCGCCCTCACCTTCAGCAAAAGCATGCGCCTCATCAACCTGGGCAAAAGTTTTCAGCTCAACATCCGTCAACTCGACTGCACAAACTGGTTCATTACGGCCATTGACCACAACAAAAACATCACCCGCCTGCGGGACACCTTCTTCATCTAATGCAGCACAAGTTGCCGTTTTAGTACCATTGAGAACCAATGCCAATAAATCATCCGCGACTTGTTCAGTATCACCAAAAGCCCAACGTTCAGCGTTTTCATATTTTTGTGGAATTGCAGCCATAGTTTCATTATTCCTATTCGTAATATTATTGATGCAGCGCATATTATACTTTAACGCTACGAACTCACTCTCGCATCAACATAAATTTTCGCTACTATACCTAAATTGTGGTAAAAAAATAAATCCCGTAAAACAATTTCAAATCAAACAATTTCAAATCAAACAAATCTATTGAGGTAAAAATAAAGGCCTATGGTGACCAAACGCTTACATACAAAACATTGGAAAATGTTTTTGGTGTTACTTTGCATCTGTGGCGCATTAATGCTGCTGCGGTGGGCGTCTATGATTTTTGGCTGATTGAACCGCCACTACTGTTTGTCTTTAGGCAAAAATAAACAGCCACATTTTGGGCACACTAACGCTGTATTTTTATGCACTTTTTCTGTGCTTTGTTCAGATGCTGCGCCGCAATCTGGGCACTTAATGTTCACTTTGGCACTGCTAACCAGTTTTCTGATGCTATCAAGAAATGACATATACTCGCCTCTCAGTTGTACAACCTCATTAGATTACGTTAACCAACGCCCCTAAACCGTGGCGTGGTCAGCGTTACTCAGATTATCTTTACCGGATGAGATCTCACTCAGTGGAAATAACCGGTTTTGCAGGAGACAATGGAAAGAAACAAGCAGAAAATGGAAAGATACGAGGGGGAAACATTCACCACGCTGCATGGCTGGCATGCTTGGCGTAGTGAAATGGTAGGCAGGTTATTGGAAACCCTTGGTCTGGGATCAGTGATTCCATAATTCTTGGATCAACCCTCTGACCCGAACCTTGGAAGCACCAGCAACCAGGCTGATAATACGGTTCGCACTCAACGTAGAAACATCCGTATTCCATTCATCAAACGAATGATCGGAATAACTGTCGTTGAAAACCTTTTTTATCGAGGATTCAGCTTCGGACATCTCACTGAAACTCTTAGCGTTTATTAAGCACTGAGCAATGATTGAGACTTTTTTCATGTTTTATCCTTGATTATCGGTCGCATAGTGTAGCACAATCTCACTCTCTCTGCTCGTATGCTGCTTAAATTGTTTTCTATTTAGGCTAACCGATTGATAAAAAACGAAATCCAACAAATATTATCAGTGACTCTTACCTCTAGCTCGTTTGACCCATGCGCTTATTGGCCCGAAAAGTCTGATCTGCAATCTCGATATTTTCTAAAAAAAGTCGATTTTGTCGCAAATCAGTCACAATAAATTCATTATTTATTCATTTGCTGTGCGCTTTTTATTCAATTAAAGTCTATAGTGTAATGGATCTGACATGGTCACATGTTTTACTCGCGTAGGTAACCGAGGTATCAAATGATCAGTAATTTCTTTCTCTATTCACTTTTTATTATTTATATCGGTGCCGCAGTTGTTGATGGCTCGCTGCCTCTATTTAGCCAGATGTAGCCAGATGTCGTTATATTCAGTCTAATGTGAGTCTGTTGCCACGTTCGCGTTAGAGATTGCATCTTGCAATAAGGTCCCCATCTCAATAGCACCCGGCGGCCGTAACGCCCACTTAGGCCCCTGTAAAGCCTCGGCATAACCCGCCTGATATAAATGCTCCATCTTCACCGGATCAAAAATCTCTGCGCCGTTAATATCAATATCCGGTGGAATAGTTATCCAGTGAAATCCTGATTTTTCAGCCAATGAGAAAGCATAAATTCGGTATAAATCGCCGACTAATGCCGCTTTACTGGTTGAATCCAGCGTGCGCAAAGCAATATTTCGGACCAATCGCGGGGTGGGTGCCGGTTGTGGGCCTAGCTGACCATTGTGAATAATATAAATATCTTCTTTACTCTCGGCTAAGCCCGCTCTGGCACGCACCACTTTGGAACTGTATACCCCACCATTGTAAAAAACTCGCGCCGCAACACCGCCATCGACATGCATTTCATCATAATGTTTACCTTTAGCCACCACATCAAAAAATACGGGTGAAAAAGCGACGGGGACGGAGGAGGAAGCAAGCATCACTTTACGGAATAATATTAAAGCTTCCGGAGTCCCTTTCGTGGCAATCATCCCCATGTTCCACACAATAAAGCGCTGCGAATCAAGATCAACCGTGCCCATATACAACCGCCGCCCTTGTTGATGGGCCTTGGCTATTTCACTCAGTAATTGAGGTGTTATATGACCATCAATGAGCTGAGATAATGGACTGGTATCCGCCAATGACTCGCGGAAAAATAGACGAAAGAGCAGATTATCCAAATGGAAAATATCTTGGGTGGTCGTCGTAGTATAAAAGTCATGCAGCGCCTGGTCATAATCACTGCCTAAAAAGGCAAAAGGCGCGATCAGGGCGCCGGTTGATACCCCACTCACCACTTTAAAAACCGGCCGTTTGCCCGTTTTAGTCCAGCCATTCAAAAAACCGGCACCGAAGGCGCCATTAGGGCCTCCGCCTGATAAAGCTAAATGAGGATAAACATGAGTTCCATCAGCCACGTGGAACATCTCTTTCGGCTCATCTTGATAGGATTGCAGTAAATCAGCTTCAAATATTGGGCTAATATGCCCGGCTCCCGCGCGAATATTGGGCATTCCAGGGATTTCGGCCTCCGGCATTAGCGCCACAGGTACTGGATTTCTGGGTAATTGACTACAAGCGCCTAATAAAAAAAAGCCCGTCAGTAGCACCGAGACACGTATTAACTTCCCACTTTTTATCATTATTTTTTCCAGCAACTCGGCCATAGGTAACTCACTAACTTTATATTATTTTCATGACAATCGCCTAAAACCGAGCTACCGATTAAGCCACTGTTACTGTGAGGGATTAGAGTAATAACCAGCCGTACTATGCTGGTTTCAAGAGTTTCTCCCCACCGTCTGGGATTCACTATTTTTGTGACAACGCACGCCATTGCTGTACTGAAGGCCGTTGCCATTGATAACTTGCATACTTACGCAAATATGCCGGCAGTTCGTCACTATTGAGCGCCAGCCGGTTAAGCATTAACGCCAAATCAGTATCTGCAATGCACCATTCACTGAATAAATTCTTCCGACCATCCTAAGGGCTGAAAAAATCCGCACCTGTATACAACGTAATGGCTTGCTGATTCATAGTGGCTCCACCAGGTTATTACTAAAAGATGACGTTAATCGATTTTACTGTTCGCTGAAGTTTCCGGTTGCTCTGTATTATTTTCGATATAAAGTGTTCGGCTGGGAAAAGCAAAGTCTGCGCCATGCTGATGCACTATATCGATAAATTTCAAATAACAGTTTTGCTGAACTGCCAGCCATTCAGCCCATACTTTGGTCTTAGTAAAGCAATAAACCATAATATTGAGAGAAGACTCGCCAAACCCATTGAAATAGACCAATAAGGTCTGTTGCTGATCAATATCATCATTATTGGCTAAAAAATTGTGCATTTCATCCACAATTATTCCTATTTTATCCGCATCCTCATAACGCAGCGCCAGAGTGGTTTTTATTCTGCGGTTGGTCATGCGTCCGGGGTTTTCAACACTAATATCGGTGAATATGGAGTTAGGAACATACAGTGGACGATTTTCAAACGTCATTATTTTTGTCAGCCGCCAACCTATTTCAACAACAACACCCTCAATATGGCGATCAGGTAAACGTATCCAGTCTCCAATATTAAAAGGGCGATCAAAATAAAGCATCACGCCAGAAAAGAAATTACTCAAAATATCTTTTCCAGCCATACCGACAGCAAGCCCCCCAATACCGCCAAAGGTAACTAGCCCGGAAAAACTCATGCCCAGATGTTCACCATAGAGTAGAACGACCACCACCACGAAGGTAATTTTCAGCATGCGCGAGATGATTTTAGCGCTGGTGATATCACTCCCTTTTGCCACCTGTCGCTTTTCCAATACATCAAATAATACAAACATCCTACGCATCAACATCAGCAGGATAACTGACATACAGATAAAATTAACTGTCTTGGGCGTGATAAAGTTTATCTTTATGTCAACAAGTACATTATTGATGATCTTTCCCACCACAATTACCATGACAGACCACAGCAGGAAGCTTACAAATTGTAATATAAACCTATAACGAGAATGGTGCCGTCTCATTCCCCACACTGAGACAATTAATAAGGCAATGATGCAACTGATGACCAAAATCAGCCCGACAATGTTTTCCATAGTAAATTGAGCAACCATATGCCTTATGCCCTCAAACCTATCTCATGTGCTACTTCTCGCCTGTACATAGGCTGCGAATAACATTTATATCGCAGCCCAGAGCCGAAAAACACACTAACGAAGATTAATCTTCTGCGGGTGTATCATCTAAAATCGTCAGCAAAATATCCGCATCCGGGGTTGTGATATGTTTCCCTTCCAGGAAACCTGCGAGTTTAGCTTCAGCATTATGCTCGTACACTTCATAACCTGCAATTCGATAACCCGGCACACCATCCTGACCACGAATATACTCATCGCCGTCAATATAGTACTCAACAACACCGTTGGCATCTTCAATCTCGTAACGTTTATCAAACGGGAACTGTTTCATCACTCATCCTAAAAAACACTGCATACCGATATAATGCCAAAATACCGCTTTTTTAGGAAGCACTAGCCGCAACGCTATTCAGTCTCATTTTCAATACCTTTTTATATCGAGGATGCTCGGCATATATACTCCTTTTCATTAAATCTTAAACGCCTCTAATCCTAATGTTAAAAATCCTATTTGATTTTACACCACTAATTTTCATGCCAAACAAAGCCATCCAAGGTAAACTAATACGCCTAAATAAGGGGATGGGATGAGCACGGAAATATTTATTGCGGTATTGGGTGCGGCGTTATTGCATGCTAGCTGGAATGCTTTAGTCAAATTTGGTGCTGACCGTTTAGTGGCCATTTCGGTAATGGCTTTTTTTTCCGGTGTCATCTCATTTTTTGGTATTTTCTTTGTTGGTTTACCCTCACTTAGCGCGATCCCTTGGTTACTCCTGTCTGTCGCTTTTCACACCGGCTATTGCCTCTTTCTCAGTAAAGCCTACGAGCAAGCAGAGTTTGGGCAAATTTATCCGATTGCCCGCGGTGTGGCACCATTATTAAGCGCCCTGCTGTCGTGGTTAATTTTGTCTGAAATCCCACGAACAATGGCTTTATTAGGGGCCGTTATTTTGGTTTCTGGGGTCATCATGATGACATTTGATGGTCGCCATGGCCCAAATAAACTTAATCTCAGGGCCATCCTCTACGCATTAACAACTGCGGTATTTACCGCCTGTTATACCCTATCCGATGGAGCAGGAAGCCGTGCCAGTATTGAACCGCTCAGTTATATTTTATGGCTATTTATGTTCAATGGCATGACCATGTTTGGGCTACTTTGGGTTCTGCATCGCAATGTGGTTTTTCGTGAAATCCGACAACATTGGCGTCACGGCATCATCGGGGGGGCCATGCAATTACTGGCTTATGGCATTGTCATTTGGGCCATGAAAAGTACGCCAATTGCCTTGGTAGCCGCACTCCGCGAAACGAGTGTCCTCTTTGCAATGATTATTTCTATCTGGATGTTAAAAGAAAAACCCTCGGTGTTACGGCTTATAGCCAGTGCCATTATTATGGCTGGAGTGGCTATTACCAAATTTGGTTGATTTTTCATCTCCCAAGGAAACGCCTATTGCCTCGATAAAAACGAGTGTGCGACCTCTTCTGTAAATACGCTATACTCATATAAATCCTATAAATAAGGAGAATATATGCTCATAGGATTTGCTTTACTGGTTAGCACCTGCGGAATGGATGCTTGCGAGGCTCTGCCCGTCACTGACGATATTTACGCAACACGCCATGAGTGTATGGCTGTAGCTGCTCGTCTTCATCAAAGAAGACCCGATGTAGTATTGATTTGTGGTGAAGTCTACCGCCACTCTGATAGTGATAAATCTGAGTAATACATGTAGAGTTAGTTTTACTGCCTAAATTTAACTCTCCCAACAGTCATAACCCCGCGTGCTCTCTTCATTGTGTAAACAGTCTGTTATGCGAAAAAAAATTATTGCGACAGGAGTAATCAAATAGAAAGTCCTGCTACGCTTTAATTAAGTATCAAAGGCAATATGAGTATTAAATTATGGCATATAAACACTTATCAAAAAATAGGCCATAACAATGAGTAAACATCCGTTCACCAGGAGATTTACAATGAATCATCCTTCATGCGATATCTGAATATGTGTAAAGAACACCGTAAATAACGGGTTATTGCTTTTACATATAAAGGATTCCAAAAATGCTCCAATTCGATGCTTATAGCACACTCGTCGCTGCAAGCCTGGTTCTATTACTAGGAAGGCAGTGCGTCAAAAAAATTCCTTTATTACAAAAATATGCCATTCCTGACCCCATCGCTGGCGGCTTACTGGTTGCATTAATATTTCTACTTATACACCAAACCACAAGTTGGGAAGCTCACTTTGATACGTCATTACGTGACCCATTGATGTTGACCTTTTTTGCCTCAATTGGTCTTAACGCTAATCTCGCCAGTTTAAGGGCGGGTGGAAAGGTATTAATAAAATTTATCGTCGTCGTTATTGGTCTGTTGTTATTACAAAATACAATTGGCATTGGTATGGCTAAAATGCTCGGGCTGGAACCTTTAATGGGATTATTGACCGGGACTATTACTCTGTCTGGCGGACATGGTACTGGGGCCGCCTGGAGCAGTGTGTTTGTTAAGAATTATGGGTTAGTTAATGCTACTGAAGTTGCGATGGCCTGCGCGACCTTTGGTTTGGTATTAGGTGGGTTAATCGCCGGGCCTGTTGCACTTTATCTAATTAAACATTCTGCGACACCTAATGGAAGACCAGAGGATGCGTTGCAACCGACAACTTTCGAAAAACCTCAGTCAGGGCGAATGATCACCTCATTGGTTTTGGTCGAAACCATCGCCATGATTACCATTTGTCTGATGGTCGGTGGCTATATTAGAGAACTGCTGGCGGGATCAGTATTTGAATTACCTGTATTTGTTTATGTCCTGTTTGTTGGGGTTATTCTCAGTAATATACTCGCTTACACTCGGTTTTATCAGGTATTTGACCGTGCAGTCTCTATATTGGGTAACGTCAGTCTTTCCCTTTTTCTGGCAATAGCGTTGATGAGCTTAAAGTTATGGGAGTTAGCCTCACTGGCCCTCCCAATGTTGGCTATTTTACTGGCGCAAACACTGCTGATGGTATTATACGCAATATTTGTAACTTACCGGGTTATGGGGAAAAATTACGATGCTGCGGTTCTTGCCGCCGGGCATTGTGGTTTAGGTTTAGGTGCTACACCCACGGCAATTGCCAATATGCAGGCGGTTACCGATCGTTTCGGGCCATCTCACGTAGCCTTTCTTATTGTTCCGATGGTCGGGGCATTCTTCCTGGATATAGCCAATGCTATCGTAATTAAGTTGTCTTTATTACTCCCTATGTTTATCCCATTAAGTTGATTTAATTAAGCGCCCGACTAAAAATAACTCAAAATTTGGCGTTGTTATAAAATACAACGCCATTAGGTTCACAAAAAATACGATTAATTAACCACAAGGAGAGTAAAAATCACGCGTAATTAGCGCCCTTTCTTCTTACGTCCTGGTTGAGTGAAACGCTTACGGGCAGCAGAGTTACCTTCTGATTTCTCAGTGTTTTTAGCTCGGACAATGACGGTTTTTTTATCTGCAGCAACTTTAACTTTCGGCTTTTTTGACGGTTTTTCATCAGACGACGAATTCTCAATCAGCTTGAATAATTCTGTCAGTTCATCGTCGGTCAAATCTCTCCACTCGCCTTGCGGCAAGCCTTTCAGATTGACGTTCATAATACGGGTGCGCTCAAGCTTGGTCACTTCATAACCGAAATGCTTACACATACGGCGGATTTGGCGATTAAGACCCTGCACTAATGTGATGCTAAACACAAAGGCGGCTTCTTTTTTCACTTTACATTTTTTGGTCACAGTTCCCAACATCGGCACACCCGCACCCAAGCCGAGAATAAACTCGTCAGTCACCGGTTTATTAACCGTCACCACGTATTCTTTTTCGTGATCATTCCCAGCGCGCAGGATCTTGTTGACTAAATCGCCGTGATTCGTCAGGAAGATCAATCCTTGCGAGTCTTTATCGAGACGCCCGATAGGAAAAACGCGTTTACTATGGTTAACGAAATCAACGATGTTATCGGATTCACCATCCTCCGTGGTGCTTATGATGCCAACTGGTTTATTTAATGCGATCAATACTAAGTCGTTTTCGTCACGCGGTTCGATAAGTTGGCCATTAACTTTCACCACATCCCCGACATATACCTGATCGCCAACCGCAGCCCGCTTGCCATTAATAAAAACATTTCCTTGTTCGATGTAACGATCAGCATCGCGGCGCGAGCAGACACCGCTCTCGCTAATGTATTTGTTAAGACGAATGGATGAGTTAGTCAGCATAATTTTCCATAAAAATCGGACTATACCACGATACGTTACAAATTCTACAAGACTGCTTAGCTGGGAGACAGCGGAGTAATACCAACATCACAGATAGTCCTTAAAGGTTGGCGCTAACAACGCATCCATTACGTGGTAACTTGAATTCAGTTATTCTTTTTCTGACCAGTGGTCAACGGCGTACAGTGCGTTATAATATACAAGCTAAACTAGTTACGGACAGAAGTGACTGTTTGCCATTTAATAACCCATGGAAGATATCTTCACAATGAAAACCTCGATTATCAGTTCTCTTATTTTTACCACTCTTGCAGCATCGCCTCTTTATGCATCTGAACAAAAGATTCTCACACAACAGCAGATAGCGACTATTGTCAATAACACCCTGACTCCATTAATTGAAAAACAGGATATTTCCGGCATGGCCGTTGCTGTGTTTTATGACGGCAAACCCTTGTTCTTTAACTATGGCTTTGCCGATATAAAAAATCGCCGCCCAGTAACGGAAAATACCTTATTCGAACTTGGCTCAGTCAGTAAAACTTTCACTGGGGTAGTCGGTGGATATGCTGAGCAAACAGGTATTCTTAACCTAAGTGATTCTGCAACAAAATATAGCCCAGAACTAACTGGCCTTCAGTGGAAAGATATTAGCATGCTGAACTTGGCGACATATACCGCAGGTGGTCTGCCTCTTCAAGTTCCTGATTCTGTCACTAGCATGAAACTATTGTGGCAATACTACCAGCAATGGCAGCCACAGTGGGCACCCGGTGTGATGCGAAACTACTCCAACGCCAGTATTGGATTATTCGGCACACTGGCAGTGAAAAAAAGCAATTTGTCGTTTGAAGACTATATGACCCAAAATGTTTTTCAACCTTTAAAGTTAACACACACCTTTATAACTATTCCCGATTACATGCAATCAGACTACGCGTGGGGATATAAAGACGGTCAACCGGTTCGTGTCACTCCAGGGGTACTGGCGGCTGAAGCCTACGGAGTAAAATCTACTGCACAAGATATGGTAAAGTTTATGCAGGCAAATATTGAGCCTGAAAAACTTCTGGCTGATAATGATAAATTAAAGAAAGCCATCATCGCCGCCCAATCACGTTATTACCGATCAGGGAACATGTTCCAAGGACTGGGATGGGAAATGTATGACTGGCCTATTAATTCACAAGAAGTCATTGCTTCCAGTAGCAATGAAATTGCCTTGCAACCTCATAAAATTAACGCATTGATGCCTCCATATTCTGCTGTTCCAGCATCTTGGGTACACAAAACGGGTAGTACTAATGGTTTTGGCGCATATATTGCTTTTATTCCAGAGAAGAAGATCGGAATAGTGATGTTAGCTAATAAAAATTACCCTAATCCTGTCCGAGTGGAAGCAGCAAATCATATTCTTCAGTCATTGTATTAATAATACTGCCGAATAGCTAAATATAAAGATTGTCTCTTGATACAGTGTTCTGTTCAAGAGACAATTTTCACCTTTTTCCCAAAAACCAATACACGGCTATTTAAGTAAAATATTATCCCAAGCACCTTAATAAAGCCGGAAATTCATTGGCTGGTCTAATTGCCAACCTTACTCCCAAAGTGCGAAATGTTTGCCCAGTTGCGCACCGCGCTATATCAAAACCAACAGCAGACGTGATGAGGCCATAGTCGAACTTGCCGGGCGCGTAGGTTATTGACCAAATCATCCAGCTTTGCTGGCCATCATTTTATGATGCCAGTTCACCAATAACCGGTCACTCTGCAACAGCTCAAACCAAATACGGGTGAAATTAAGAAAAGACTTTTCCGATCGGGATTTCAGGGCGACACGCGACGGGAAATCCAGATTTTCCCATTCGAGAATATCGCTCATGTGGTGATCCTGCTATCGCGCCATGGTTGGGTGATTTATCGCCATTATTCCCCTTGCACTTTTTTCCCGATAGGGACAAAATGACATTTGTAATTACAGATGTCATTACATAAGTGAGGTTCAAAGATGGGTAACATTAATATTCGCATTGATGATGACTTAAAAGATCGTTCTTATGCGGTACTGGAAAAGCTGGGGGTCACCCCCTCTGATTTGCTGCGCCAGACACTGGAATATGTGGCACAAAGTGGCAAACTGCCCTTTAAATCCGTGTTGCTGACCGATGAAGATCAAGCACTGGTCGCCGTAGTCAGAGAACGTTTAGCCAATCCACAACCGGTCAGGGTGTCACTGGATGACTTATAATCTTGATTTTGATCGCCGGGCGCTAAAGGAATGGCATAAGCTCGGCGATACCGTACGCCAGCAATTTAAGAAAAAGTTGCTCGAAGTGATTAAAAATCCACGCGTTGAAGCCAATAAACTGCGCGACTTACCTGATTGTTACAAAATAAAACTACGCAGCGCCGGATACCGCCTGATTTATCAGGTGCAAGACGAAAAAATCACGGTTTTTGTGGTTGCCGTGGGTAAACGGGATCGTGAAGAAGCCTACAGTGAAGCTGGCAAGCGCGTCTGATTGTCAGTATTCAATCCAACCCCGGCAATTTACCCTCTAACATCTGCTGCGCCTTCGCATAATCTTCTGGCGTGTAATTCACCTGGTTAATGGCACCACCATCAGGGCCGCTGATTTCAGTTTTATTTTTCAGCATACCCAAATGCTGCCCAACCATTTTTAAGGCGTCGTCCTGATTACGGGTAATGACTTCTAAACCAAACTTGCCTTGTTTAACACCGGCATAAAGGCGGCGTGCCGAAATCGATAAATCCCGCGAATCATGAAAATGCGCCCTGCCTTGCCCCTCACCATTACAACGTGGGCAATCTGGATTAGGATCGAGCGTACTGTCAAAACCGTAACCGCCATCATCCAGTGGCGCAGGTTTGCCGTTATTGGTTCTTTTCTCCGACTCTTCCTGATATTCCTGCTCGTTAATCCACTGGTATTTATTTTCAATCCCCCAGCAGTAACGACAACATAAACGACGAAACTCTGAAATTTCATTGGCGTTGGCCGTGGCAATATCCCACCACCAATTTAAAACGGCATCCTGCGTGATATGCGTCCGTTTCTCTCTGGCTTCCATAGCATCGCGTATGGCTTTGTTTACCGATACATGGCGATACAACCGACGGGCAGCGGCGGCACCGGTTAGCCAATATCTGACTAACTGGCGATATGTGCTGACGTAATGCCACACGGGTAAAAGACACCTTAGACGGCCTTGGTGGAATGCTTGAAGATAAATTCGACGCCACTATGTCATTTATCAGAACTCTTGATGGTCATGCAGACGTTTGTGATAAAGAAGCTAAACGCTATACGTGATGCTATAAAAGACCGAATATCAGATTTCGTGTAATTTTCGTGTATTTTCGTTTTCACTAAAAATTCACCATTAAAATCAACAAGTTAAAAAAAGACCGAATACGATTCCTATTTCAGATTAAAATCAATAATTTAGTTTTAAATCAATCAGTTACCATTAATCCCTCCAATAAAACACCTTGATTTACCTTTCAATTCCATCCTTTAAATTCATATGGTTATCAATTAATTCGGAATCATTCGTAAAAATTTCGTAGCATTAATGATGGTCGGGCCCATTATTTTCACTACTCAACACTTCTATCTCCATAGAACCGCTCTTCACAAATCAGGACAGAGGAATATCAGCACACTATACTTTTTGTATACCTACATCCTGCTTTTTAACTTCCTCACCGAAAAATCATATAACCATTACAGCCTATTGATCAATCGATACAACTGTTAGAATAGCATCATTCAAACATGGATGTTTTTTGAAAAATTTAACAGCAGGCAGCCATCTTAATGTTAGCAACAACTCCAACGCAAAAAATAGCATCTAATAAATTTCGTAATGATATCAATGGTCTTAGAGCATGGGCGGTTATTGCCGTTGTTCTGTACCATTTTGGTGTGCCAGGGTTCGCGGGTGGGTTTGTCGGCGTTGATATCTTCTTTGTTATCTCCGGCTTTTTAATGACCCGGATCATCGTTTCTGGCATGGAGTCAGGCAATTTTTCATTCTTACAGTTTTATCTGGCCAGAGCGCGAAGAATTATTCCCATGCTTTTGGTACTATGTTTTGCTCTATTAATTTTTGGTTGGTTCTGGCTGCCTGAACAGAATTATAAATTGCTAGCAACCCATGTTGTAAATACACTCTTTTTTATATCGAATATTAAATTTTGGCGTGAATCGGGTTATTTCGATGCATCCTCACATGAAAAGTGGTTGTTACATACCTGGTCACTTTCTGTGGAGTGGCAGTTTTATATTATTCTGCCTATTATCATTTTTGTGCTGTGGAAGTTCATCAATTACAAGGCGGTTAAATTTGCCTTATTCGCACTAGGATTTCTATCACTGTGCCTTTCTATCTATGCTTCACAACGCTGGCCGTCAGCGGCGTTTTACCTTCTGCCAACCAGAATGTGGGAAATGCTGGCTGGGGGGATGGCTTGGTGGGTAACACGTAGAAAGGTCATGCCGGAGACTCTGGCGAGATATACAGAAGTTATCGGTATAGTATTTATCGCTGCGTCAATTGTGCTATTTAACTCATCAATTGTTTGGCCCGGTTCAAATGCGCTATTACCGGTAGCCGGTGCGGTGTTGGTACTGATTTCTGCGCGGCAAAAATCAATTTTCACCGCTAATATTATCGCTCAAAAGTTGGGGGCCAGTTCCTATTCTATCTATTTATGGCATTGGCCTATTGTCGTCGCATTAACTTATTTAAGTTTACTCAGTAACTATAAATGGGTGCTGCTGGCTTTAGTTGCTACCGTGATATTAGGTGAATTATCCCTTAAGTTGGTGGAAAATCCATCACGGAAAGTTTTCGCCAAATTATCCACCACCTCTAACCTGGCCTATATATCACTGTGTACACTGGTCGTTGGTATGCTGGCACTGACAGTTAGGCACAGTACGCTCGATCGCGACATTATGGCAGATAAAGAAACCGTTGAGCTTTATGCAAAAATACAATCATTTCATGTAATGCCAAACCGAGATAATGGTTATTGTTTTTATAATGTTGACGGTGAGTCCGACCCCATCATCTCAATGGAAAAATCAGTGTGCAAACTGGGGGTTAAGTCATTGAAGCCAAAAGGTCTGCTTTTTGGTGACTCTTTTGCCGGGCATTATGAACCCTTCGTCGATGAAGTCGCGAAGAAACTCGGTATATCAGTAGATTCCGTCACCACTAACTGGTGTTTCCCGAGCTTAACGGATTCAACCAATGGCACTAAAACACGAGTGGCCTATAAACAGTGCCTGTTAAATAGAGAATATCTAAAAGATAATATTTCAAAATATGATTTCGTTATATTTTCTGGCATCTGGTTTGATTTATATCGCAAAGGTTATCAAAATGAAATTGTTGATGTAATTAAATATGCCAAATCTAAAGGGGTGAAAGTGTATGTAATGGCATCCCCAACACAATACGACATCAATGTTTTTGCTAATTTTATCGCTGCGGGAGTCAATGATTTACCGTTTAAATTAAAAGGTAATTCCAATAAAAAAGATGATGACACCCAAAAGATGGATATCATCTTCTCGCAATTAGAAAAAGATGGGTACATAAATTTCATCAAGAAAAATTACCTATTTAATGAAAGTGACTCATATGATTACAACGGAATAGAAATTCCCTATTCTCTTGATGGTGCACATATTTCTGTCGATGGTTCATTGATGGCTGCCAAACGATTTATTGAAACTGGTGCCTATAAAAAATACTTTTCAGATATAAATTGATTAAAGTTTTTAATAAGCGGCGTAAGTTCACACAATTTACAACATGCCGGACAATTAAGCCCGGCTCTACTACATACTGCTATTCCTTTACCGGCCATACAGGTGTACGGTACCCCTGATTCACAGCCTCAATCAGAAGCCACTGCGGCAACTCCGGCAACTCGATTAATGGCCAGTTGGTCAATGTTGGCCACGAGCGATAAGAGGCACGAATGACAATTAACTCACTGCGCTGCGCATCCGTCAGCGGATTATCATCAATTGAATAGTCACCGACCATCATTGAGTCTGTAGCTTTGATAAATGCATCACGATAGCTGCGGGCTGTTGCTGCAATATCATCAGCGGTGACAGTAGGCACAGGAACATTCACCCACACCGGTTTTCCCTTTTGATCCGCACCACGCATTTTCCCCACAGGGGCTTCATTGGCAAATTCGCTATAAATATCATCGCCAATCTCTATCAAATCATCCGGTAATGTCCCAGCTTCGGCATAAACATCTAATAGCTCTGCGGGGTAAAAACTAAGAGTTGTGGCTGAAAAATGATACATAGTTGTCTCCAATTAAAAACCGATCGCAATGACGATCGGGTAAAGAGCTGCACCAGATGTTGCGCTCCCTGGCATTTGCAATATGCACACTGCGGAATTTTTATCCCAGCTTGCAACTTGAAAAAACAAATCACTATTTGTATCCTGGGCGGGGTTTTTTGTTGATACATTCGCAATCAAACACGCGGACGGGAAAGGGATTGGGAAGTTAGTCACCACGTTCTTTGTTTCATTTACAACGCCGGGGCCGGTACACCACTGAATAATCATTTTCGACACTGGATCACGCCACCACCCATTATGCGCGACCATTGACGATGTACTACGCATCGCGTTGATGTACGTTGATAGCAACCCGCCACCCCACACCGCTCCGTTAATATCGCCATTGGTGCCATAAATTGTGACACCGGACGTTATTGACCCGTTAATTCTGAGTGGTTTTGTAATATAAGCATCATCACCGAGTTGAAAGCTAGCTCCCGTTTTATAGTTATTAAGGTCTACTCTTGAATTATCACTAAGCGCGTTTCCTAGATACCACCGCGGCACTGCGGGCGCTGTTCCAGAAATACCTTGTATATAAAGCGTTTCACTGTCATCTGGTGCTATCAGTGCCAAACCTCGCCCGCCCGTATTAATACTGAGCGCATTGGTCAGTGCTCCCCCCGATGTGGGCAGCGCCCCAACATCCGTCGCGCCAATTGATATATTCGCGGTTCCATCGAATGACTTACCCGCTATCGTTCGCGCATTAGCCAGCTTTGTTGCAGAAACAGCGGTGCCATTAGACGGCAATGCTCCAACATCCCCTGCCCCAATAAGTATGTTTGCTGTGCCGTCAAATGACTTACCCGCAATAGTGCGTGGTGTAGCAAGCTTTGTCGCTGCAGCGGCAGTGCCATTTGCCGGTAACGCCCCAAGATTGGCCAGTGCTGTTGCTTTGTTCGCAACATCACTTAGATTTTGAGTTTTCTGCAACGCACCGGCAGCAGTGGCGGCAGTATCAGTTAACCCAAGGTTGTCGATAGCTTGTGCAACGGCTACGGGGCCTGCCGCTTTTATTTCACTTAAGTTGTTGGCGGTTTGTAGATATGTTTTTGTACTCTCTTTACGCCATACCCCAACATCTAATAATCCGGTTGGCTCCACGCCGGTATTATTTGATAATGCGATAAAGCTATTGCCGCCATAATTGACCCTCGCACCCGCCTTGTATGGGGCATCAACAAACCAAATTAACTGCCCAAGGTTTTGCAATTCCTGTAAGGCTAAATCTACCCGGTTATGCCACCAGTTTTCCCATTTGGCTTCTGGAGGGTCTTCTGATGCGCCCCCAGCCCAACCACGAGCAATCAGACCATCGCCGGGGCGTTCAAATTGCGCGGGCACACTGGCCCACGGCTGATTAAAGCTGTCTTTTCTTGCCATATATTGGCTCCAATTAGATATAAGCGCCCTCGCCGTATGGCTGGGCGTCGAATGTGCCTTTATAGGCAAAGGGATGATGGTTAAAGCGAATCAAGCTGGCTTTGACGCCTTGTGGTCTGGGGATTAAATCAAATAGTTGAATAAGCACTAAGATATTGGCAGGGATCTGCTTATCGACCCAGATAGTTTTCATGGTCATATCCTGCCCATCAATGATGGTAGAATTGACATCAAGAATGTAATCAACGGCAGTTTTGATTTCATCCAATGTGGCATTGGTGTTGTTTTTCTGGATCTTGGCTTTGATTAATATGCGATAGAGATAATCCGATACCGGTACTTTGCCGATTTGCTCATGGGGCGCTTTATATGGCGCGACATTATAAGGCTGTGCGCCGCCGGTACCGTTATAAGCAAATATGGATAAGTAATCACTACGGATAAGTGGCCGCCCAGTAAATCCGGCAATACGGCCACAAATATCCAGCTGGTCACCCTCAGCATTATCTATATCCAGCAGATTATTGATTTTGTTGATCTGCTCCTCAAGAGAGGATTGGATGATATCCGGTAAGGTATTTATCCACTCCACTAATTTCGGCGCGTTTTTATATTGTAGGTAAATCCGTGATAGCGCTTTTTTACGGTGGTTATACATAGACCACCTCGATATTCTCAGCACTCAATATGCCTAATTGGTTAAATTCAATCCTCACCGCACTTTTGTTGACCTCATTAACAGAGGTACCTACAGTGATATCATTCACAAAACCATTACCGGCCACCAAATAATTGACCGGGGTAAATAAGCGACCAGCCCCAATACTTTCACCAATTTTAAAGCCCAACTTAGAAAAACCATTGGTTTGATCAAAGCCGGTAATGCTGTACTCCACAATCGCCTGTTTTATCTCTTCGTTAATAAATTCGCTATTACTGGCGATCTCTACCCGTACATAAATTGGTATCAGTTGAGGCCGAAAAAAGGTTACGGTGATCGGGTTACCTTTTGGGGTAACAGTATCCAACGAGATTTTATTGGGGAAAGTGTTATAACGGTTTAACCCACAACCGGGGCTTTTATTGATGGCAATGCTGTTAATAACATCCTCGATGCTACCGCCATCAACAAATATCGCCATTGAGTGACCGAGTACCCCATTCTCGTCGGCTTGATCCTCAAAATTTTCATAAATCCGTGCTCGTTTAACATCATCAATATTCACCAGCGCAGCATAAATATTATCAATCTGGTTAGAGCCAGGTAGTGCCACTGATTCATTGCGCCGAATGCGAAATGCGTTATTGGTTTCTTTATCCAACCCCATTGAAGCTGCAGTGTTATTTGTCACCGCTGTAATGCCGCCGATCGGTGTGGCGATAATGGTTAGATTATTACTATTGGCCCCCTGCGCACCTGCCAGCGTACAAGTGGCATTCACTGTCGCATTCCCTGCCGCGTCAGTAACAACATCACCATCGGTCGCCCATAAGGTATTAGTCGCCCTATTTCTGATTAGTGTCCCAGCATTAATCGGAGTAAAAGCGATACCGTGAAAATTAACGGTAGCCGTTGAATAGGTCGCGCTTTTGCGCTTGATTCCGGCAAATGCGGCAATGCGGTCTAATTGCTGGTCAATTGCTGAATTGGGATCAGCGGCGTGATAGGCATTAATAACTGCTTCATCCAGATTGGCTAATGCCTCACACCAGACCGCTATTGCCAGACCATCTGGTGATTCTGGATTAATATTCCAGCCATCATCAATAGCAAGATAGCGCTGGCGCATAGTATCCAGATATTCACTCAGTGTGGTACCGCTGGCTCCGTCACGATTAATGATTGCCATCAGACAAGATCCTCAGTGAACAAAAAATCAAATGCATCGTTATTAATATCAATCACCGCGGCAAATATCGTAATTTTGCGATTCTTCATATCGAGATCCATTTCAAAGCGGTTAATAGTCAGCACGCCTTTGGCCGCTAATAAGCGCTGTTTAATATTGGCTTCGGCAATATCGCGTGAGGTTTTGCCCAATATGCTTTGGAACCACGGTGTTCCCTCCGTGGCATCAAGAAAATACTCGCCAAGAAATAACCGCAGACAACAGATAATGGCTTGCCGGGTTTCTTCTTTACTGTTAGCAAACTGGCTGCCGTGGGTAACAATGTCGCCATCTTGGAAATTGCGGATCACAGTGCCTCCGGAAACAAAAAGCCCCAGCATAAGCCAGGGCGATAATAGGTAGGATTCAATCAGGATAATGAGGTTATTGCGGCCCATCAGTGCGATCATTGCCGTGTTGTACGCCGCCGTGATCGTGGTCGCCAACTTCCAGCTCGCCAATCGCCAAGCCACCTTGGGTAACCTTAGTGCGGCCATTAAGGGTGGTTTGCCCATCATTGGTAAACTCTGGGCCGCTATAGCTCATGCCAGATTCGGTAAGCGCCAATGTAGTACTGCCAGCAGTCAAAGTCATTCCACTATCAGTGAGGTGAATACGCACCCCGCCACTTTTGTTACTTAAACCAATTCCCTCGGTCGGCAAGCCCTGACTGAGCCAATTGTCGATAGAACGTTGGCTAAAATGAATATAGCCCTCGGTACCTGGCGGCAATTCATGAAAAACCGTCCATTCGGCACTACCAGAAAATTGCACCGGCACATGTTCGATAACGGGGAGTGTCTTAAATTGGCCGTCACCGATATGACGTTGAATGCCGCACTCCACCACTGCGCGTTGCAAATCGGCGTTATAACTAATGACTTTACCGGGCATGCCGATCATCAGGTCACGCACCATATCGCGCTTGAGCAGCATCATGGTGCTATACAGCGGGTTGCTCTCAATCATCATTACCTCAGGGCATTCTCCATTGACTGATCAGCGTAGTTTTCCACGTATCACCCCATAAGGTGCCTTCGTGGTAGGTACGCAGCACATTAAACTGGCCGGTCTGTTGTTGAATATTCGCCAGATTATTGAGGTCGGTGTTATACATGCCGCTGAAATTAATCGTCCAAAAACTCGACGTAACATTAATCACATCGGCCGGCTGAATCTGATAATTCATTTTGACGTCAATTTCCATGGTGCTGAGATACCAGCGAGGCACACTTTCCATGCCGTTCTGAGCGGTTATATCGTGGGTTACCCCTTTTCTTGCTGCTCCTTCTCTACCCAATAAAACGCGTGTTGGCGTTAGCATCCAGTAATATTTCCAGTCCTCCCGTAAGGCATTCAAAATATCGCGGCACAGTCGACCACCGGCATTATAGGAAAAGGCAAAACGGGGAAGATCTGAAAAATCACCAATCACTTCAACATCAAGGCCAAACTCACCTGCGACATCTTTCAGCATTTTTATGGCGGGAGTATTGACTCCCCATACTTTAAAACTGGCGGTATTCCATGCCAGCCCCATCGTGCGGCAATATAACCGCAGGCAGGTATTTACCCCCTCTTTGACCACTTCGACATTGTGAATCCGTCCGCTGAATATCGTGCCGATGTTGTCGCCATAACCGGCTTTTAATACCAGGTTGCCATAACGTTTTTCTTTGTCGTCATAGCGCTGGATCAAGGCGCGGGTGCGCGCTGAAATGCCATATAGAGTGATTCTGGCGGTGGCATCAACATTTTGTGGGGTATTATCAACAGCAAAACGGATCTCTAATGGTGGCTGATAGGTAAGCTCATCACCACTCACCGGGGTAATGGTCAGTAAGTAATTACGGCCAAAATAGCTACTCATTATTGGGGTACCATGTCAGACGATTATTAATACCAAGATTGGCTATAGTCGGGGTCTCCCCGGCTAATATCAGCGGGCCAATATCGGTATTGAGTCCAGCCAGTAAATTAACGCCAACATGCAAAGCACGCCCTAAAACTAGCGGCTCACCCTGCTCATAGATATCGACGCAGAAATAATTAAAGCGGGTGAGCCAATGCAAACGAAATACCAGATAGTGATTATTTAATTGCACGCGGAAACGCTGCACGGCGTAACCGTTGTTTAGCGGAATTATTTTCATTACGTGGCCTCGACAAAGACTTCACCAAATGAATATTCACGCTGCCCCTGAGTGGCAGCACTATCGCCATAGGGCAAGTTGTCATTAGTTTCAGCGACCGTATCGTAAATAATATTGAGCTGCAATAGTTCAACCACAATCTCCAACCCACCCTCATTCTCTTTTTTCAATTGGGTACGGGTATTGGTGATCAGGCAATTTTTATAGGCGGCCCCCCGGCTGGCCACTAATTCAAACGGCGTATGTGAACGCTGCAACTCACGCAATTGCTCGAGTAAATTTTGCGAACGGGTTGAGCGCGATTGTGATCCCAAGCTGCCGGAATACAGACTGGTGCCAACTGAAGCAGCCACCCCTGCCAGCGCCGCTGCCCGACCAGAAAGCAAACTGGCCGCCATACCGGTAGTGATACTGGCTCCGGCCCCCAGTAGTCCGGCAATGCTGCTATCTTGCTGGGCCAGCAGTTCACGAAACCAGTTATCGGACACACCGATAATCATGGTTAGTGCCAGCGCGCGCGTTACGGCGTTATCGTGAGCGGTATTCGCATCTTCCAACGGAAATTCACTCACATCAGTGCGTAACTCACTGGACTCTTCTAATAAAGCATCAAAATAGAGATTGCCGATTTTCGGACGGTTACGGGTAAATAATCCGGTAATAGCCATTAATAATGCTCCGTATGCATCATGTCTCGTGCCTGTTGGGCCAGTTGGGTAGTCGCCTGTAACACCCCGTTACGGATAGATTCCGTATCCCCCCCAACAGTGCCAACATGGATAATATTGTGTTGTTCTAGCCTGACATCACCACGGGGAGCAGATGCGGCGATTGATTGCGCTGGGGTAATCTGACGGTCGCTGTAGCCCTGAATATCTTCCCATGAGCGTTTCGGTTGGTCGTAATTCGATGATGGCAATGAGGCCCAAACACTACCAAGTCCTCCGGTAGCCTCAGCAAAATTACCGTTCACTACATTCTCTAACTGACCAGCACGTTGAATGAGAAACAATGCGGCAAGATCCTGACTGTGCGGGGAGAAGTCCGTTAAGTTTAGCGATTTAGCTGCATCGTCCCAAGAATCGCGGGTGAATTGATAGCGCCCGGCAGCGGAGGTTTTATTTTTTGTACCGTCGGTTTGGGTGAAATCTTTTAATTGCCGTGGATGGTCGCTAACATCATAGAACTGGTCACCGCCAAACATCGTGTTATACCCCGAATTGGCATAACCAGCGGTTCCCTCGGCTTTGGATAACACATCCAAATATTGGCGAACAACAGGATCATCAACCAGATTATTGAGATGATTTGTATTATTGCCAGGGGGGTACTTTACGGTATTTAAATCCCAACTCTGGTTATTGATAGAATCATCAATCTGATTGTTAAGATAGCTCGTCTCATTAGCATAGGGATCTCTTGGAGCTTTTAAGTCCCGCTTCTGATTATTGATAGAATCATCGACCATATTCGTCACATCATCGATATCATTAACCCCACTATTCCCACTTTTACTCTCTGAGGAATGTAAATTTAACTTATTTTTGGCTAAATTCTGACGCCTGAGAGCCTCGGGATTACTCATTGCTTTAGCATCTTCGGCACTGGTAAAAATATTGCCCGGCGTCAATGCAGCCGCAGCACCGATAGTGACCGGATTGACTAACAGCCGCGACAGCCAGCCGCGCCCACCCGCTGCACCTGCGGGTGGTTTCCCGCCACCGGGCAACATACCGCCGACAAATTTTAATGCACCAGCGGTACCGGCCAAACCAGCCGCAGTCAGAATCGCTTTGGAGACTTCTGGGTTTTCCTTAATAAACTGATTAATACTTTCTAATAACGCATTGATGATTGGCAGCAAGTCCCCCCCCATTGAACGGGCCAGATTGTCAAAGTTAGTCGCCAGATCTGCCATCTCTTTATTAAACTCGTTGGCTGAATCAATGAGCTTGGGATCGAGCGGTTTATATAACTCCTCAAAATTTTTCAGTGAAGCATTAAGCCCCTTGCTACCTCCCTCCAATAAGCGGGTAAAAGGATCATTATCACCGCTGCCAATTCCACTGCGTAAATTTCGCCGCTGGTCATTATCCATTTTGCCGTAAGCATCAATAAGATACTTGAGCGAGTCCATACCGGTTTTATTGGCAAATTCAGTCGGGTTAAACGCGCCATTCCAATAAGCTTTGTCGCCTAACTCTCCTTGCCTGGCACGTTGTTGCAGGTCAGGGATTTTCTGCACAATCTGATTTGCCGCATCCGGGCTAAGGCCAAGACTGCGCATCGCATAGCGTAGGCCGTCAATCTGCTTAACGGTAAAATTGGTGATTTTACTCAGCCGATCCATTTCTAATACTGAGGCAGATAAATCCGCAGTCAGGGCTTTTAACCCAACACCGGTACCGGCTGCGGCGGCCAGTTGCAATATGCCGTCTTTAATCCCTTTAACGGCATCATTGGCGGTTTGAAAGCTCTTTGCATCTGTTTCCAGGCCAAGGGAAACCAATAGAGAATCAATTGTCTCTGACATGGAAACCTCATATTTTAGGTATAAAAAAACCCGCGCAGTGGCGGGTTTGATGATCAAGTCAGGAATGTAATACTGGCGAGAAGTTAATTGTACATAATTATTATTCGATATCTTTTTTGCTTCTAGCTATTTCTTCCTTGATAAATTCTACGCTTCCTTTTTTGATATCTATATTTTTGCGACACTGTTCAAATTCGGTAGCAACCAAAGAGAAATCCTGTTGAAGCTGATCATTTGGTAAAAGAGAAGATACTCCACGACTTATATCTTCTGAACAATTCACCATTTGCATTGATAATTTAAACATAATCCACTGAAATCCATAGATTGATGATGGAACGCCCAACACGAAGGCTACGAGTCCTATGATTAATTTGTGTTTAAAATCCATGCGATTTAGTGTCACTCTGTAAAAAGATAATGATATTAGCTAATGCCAAATATTTCCGTTTGTTATATGTAACCTGAAAGCAAAAACCCGCCTGAGCGGGTTAGGTGAGCTAATCATCACTTTGACTTAATCGTCCAATCGCAAACACAGATGCCAAGCCTATCAGATCAAGTGTTATTAATGTTCCAGCGAACCATTTATCGCCTCGCCACGCAAAAACAACAGCAATCACCAAAATAAATAAGGTGATAGAGTAAGCCATCCACTGCCCCCTTCTATCCTTCCCAATCGCCCCATTAATGGCTTTATCTTGGATTCCATGCCTGGCTGCTTGTTCTCTTTCCGTTAGGCTGAAAATTCTTTCCGCTGCGCCTGGGAGTATTTTTTCATATTGAGATAGCATTTGCGGTGGCGGCAAGGGGCCTTGAAACATGGATATTTGACGCTTAATACTTGGTTTTTCCAACAAACGTTCAAGTACTTCGGGCTGTTCAATAAGTTCTGATTCAATCTTGTCGACCAGCTCTAGCTCTTTACTATCCGTGCTTTGTTGGCAATCCAGCTCTTTCTTTGGATTTTCCGGAGCCGCTTTTGATTTTTTTCCATATGATTCAATTACTTTTGCCATATCATTAGAGATAGCTATTAAGTCACCGTGAATCTGCTCACTATCACTGGCAGATTTCACATACTTTTCGTAATTAGTCGAAGGCATGATATCCATGATGCTACCAGCAGCGCGTAAGTACCTACGAGTCGATCGCAACATATATCCTCCGCTGTTCATGCATGTGCTTATGTTGATCATAGCCAAGTGTATTACCAATGCTCATCTTTGAGCAACTAAAGGTTGGGTTAATTTAAATTAGTTTAAGTTGGCCTATCCAAATTTAGCTTGTCCCAAGTACAATTTGCTAACACATAGGCTAATCATTCTTCGTCACCACTACCGCCGCAATTTCATCCAACACCTCATGCATCAGTTGCACATCATCAATGGTGTAAGTGCCATCCAGCATATCTGACCATCTTGCCAGTGGCGGGCAATGTTGCCCGGCACCGGCGCAAGGTCGCCATAAAAACCAGTCTACGCGGGAGGGTGCTGCGGATTGTTTTCCGCGCTTTTTCCCTCGCCGCTGAGTTGCCAAAAAGGGCCGATATTTTCCCTCAGTACCTGCCCCAGCAATACCAGGTAATTATGGGCTTCATCTTGGAACAGGTTTTCGCCCACCGGGATATTATCGGATTGGCGAACGATGCTACCGCTGTTAAAACACAGCTCTTTCAAGCGGTTTAAGCTCATCATATCGACGGAAGCTAAACTGGCGGCCATACCCATTGCGGTGACATTGGGGTTGATCGCCGGTAACAAACCAGACTTAGCCGCGATTTGCAGCATTTCGACCTGATCTCTGGCCGGTGATGTTGCCCCGCGAAAAAGGGTGTCACCGATCACGACTTCAATTTGACGCCCCATAATTAAGTTTCCTCAGAGTCAGCAAATTCAAAAATAAATTGTTCATCAGACACACCACTTTTTCCGGCGCGGGTGGCTGAACCGCGGTTAGTCATGATGCCGTCGAACCCGGCAAAGCGTTCATCGGTGCCGGTCTGTGAAAAGGTAAAAGTGGCATCAATACCGGATTTCTCCACCGCCAATAACTGGCGTGCCTGTACCGAGCCAGGGATCAGGTTGATGGTCAAGCGCTTGGCGCGAGTTTTATTGTCCAGCCGAACCGAAGTGCCACCGATACCGCGTTTTAGCGCGGCACGAGGTTCTAAATCTTCAATGGTGATCGGTGGGTCGGTATCACCAAAATCATCAATAGGAATACCAAAGACGGTGAGGTTAGAGCCGTCAGCGCCGTATCTGTGCATGGTCATAAGGGATTACTCCACGGTGGCATTGATTTCAGCGATATGACCGGCACGGCCTAAAATCACTAACAAGGTGGTTAATGGGAAAACACGCTTTTTGCGTTGGTCGGAGGTCAGCGAAAGGACATCCTCCGGGCGGGAGCGGATAACAAAACCAAAATCAGCGACTTTAGTCACGCCATCGTCAGGATCAACATAAGAGCCAGTACCGAGCACCCCGTTATTGAAAAAGCGTTTGCAGGTGGTAGCAACCGTAGACAGTAACCCGTCATAGTCGCGTGGTGTCAGTGCGCGCTTGGTGCCGACATTAGCAATGTAGTTGTAGCCATCCACCTGAATATGGTTTTTCAACACATCCAGATTGACCACATCATCAATAAACTCGCCATAGGACGACATCGATTTACTGTTGATCACTCGGCTGTTATCAATTTGACCGGCCAGTTCAATTTTGGTGAAAAACACCGCGTTTTTGGCTTTTAACGCATTATAAGCACTGGTGGCCATATCATCACCCATCACCCCCGGTAACACCTGATACTCGCCGGTAATAGCGGTGTTTAACCCTGTTGGCCTGAACTTATGGAATGCGGCGGCCAGTTGCACCATGGCATAGGCTTGGGTCGGGTCAGTAGTGACGGATTCAGCGGTTTTATAGCCAGCAAACACATGGCGGTTACCTTTGCTTTTCAGCAGTGATACCACATCCCCCACCTTGTTCTGGTCTGCAATGTCGTTAGCGCTAAATGTCCACCAGACCGGATGGCTATTAGCATCAGACCAATCGGCCAACTGGAGAATAATGTCATTGCTGGTTAAATCGCTGGCTTTAAAGAAGTAGTGATAGCGCCAAATACGATCAGTGGCGCTATTCACAATTTCCAACAGTGAATTTTCTTCGTTTTTCATCCAGACGGTAATTTGTGGCGGCTTGGGAATTTGCGCAAAGTAGCGGGTGGCAATGTAATAAATCGGGCTGTCAGTTTGGAAATCAGCGCCAAGTTCTGGCAATGATGCATAGTCACGGAATGAATCTACAGCAAACTCGCCCTCATCAACTAAATCTGACGGATCAGCAAAAGTAAGTGCACTGGAAAAATCACCGTAGCCCAACCCTGCCGCCGTCAGAATAAGATTGACGGGGATAATATTATCAACCGGATAAGCCATAAGAGCTGTCTCTTTCTCTAATTTGAATGTCAAACCCTGCGGCGCGTAACAGCGCGTAGGATCTGTTTTTTTCGATAAATATATGGATATCAGCCTGATAGCGTGGCTGTAGCCCGGCTTGTAACAATCCGGTGAGATTTCGGAAATTGCTGGAGAAACGCCAGGCGATCTTGTGACGAAACAGATAGTCACTGACGGGCGCCAGAAAATTGGCATTGGCTAAATGCATGGCGGCAGTTGCCGCACCGCTATTGAGCAAATTGACCGACAGCAAAAACTCCATTGAGGTACAGACTGTTTCTTGCAAGTCTTGCCACTCCTCCCCTAGCGCCGGATCAGTTTCAGCAATGGCCGGGATAAATTCGCGCTTGCGCCGTATTTGCCCATAGGCTCGAACCGGCACCGGGTTATAAGTGGCATATAAGCTATTACCGATTGGTGGGTTACGGCCTTGATCGGCTAATACAACACGGTCGAGGGGGACAGCAGCAGCGAGTGAAATGAGTTGCTGAAATACCGGATACATCTCTTCAATGGTTTCCATCAGCCCGCACCTCGATAGCGCTCAACCAAGGCACGGCAAAAACTGCGCCAAGGCCGGTTAAGGTGCCGAACATCAAGCCAATTTCAAACGGTTTCGGGAAGCGCACATGCTGATCGCCAATCCATGCATGCCAATAGGTGTCTTTATCCCAGTCCTGAAGCTCTTCATAGCGTTTGTCGTCCCAATTCAGCGCCATCAGTGCCAGTGAGGCGGCGGTGATCATGCCGCCGCGTTTCAGCACTTCGCGCGGGTTCTCTTTGATACCTCGGCCTAATTTACTCAGCCCCTGCATGCGGGCGTTGAAGAACGGCAGCATATCACTCAGGTTTATCATGATATTGCTGGCACCCATCATGCTAAAGTCCATCAAATCACGCGATTCAAATGCTGCCTGAGCCTTACTTTTCCCTGATTTAATGGCGGCCTCATAAGTGGCCAGTCGGTTAGCATTCTCCGCCGCTTCGCTGAGATTTTTATATTTATGCAAACCCTGTTCAATCTTGCCCATCACCTCTTTGCTGTTACGGGCAATTGAGGATTCGAATTCGTGGATTTGACTGTCGTTGTAACCTTTACGCCGTAGAACACTACGAATGGTTTTAGCAGTCGATGCCGGATCATAAACATTCGAATAACCACCACCAAAAGTGGCACCGGCAAACATCATATCCACCAGGCTATCATCAGTGCGTAATGCTTTTTTAAATCCGGCCCATGAAGCGGTAACTGGCTTAAAACCATCTTTGTTAATGGCCCATGAATGAATAGAGTCACGCATAAAGTTACGGATGATAAAGTCAGGCATCGATGTAGTGCTGACGGTCAGCACCTTTTTAGCTTGGCGGGCCGCTTTCATAAAGGTAGAGTTACTGCGCTCAAGGTCTATCATGGTAAAGGCGCGATACAGTTCCGGATCATTACCGCCTTGACCTTGAGCGGTACCCGTCGATACGCCAACAAACCCCGTGACTTGGGCTCTCCTTTTTGCCATCTGAGCAGTTTCTTTTGCTGTGGCCCTTGCCGCCTCTTCAGGAAGCACCTTAATTAAACGATTGTAGGCTCCCTTTTCAGCCATCCTTTCAACCGCATTAGCCCCTAGCTTTGCCCCACTTGCCGTTAAAAACATTTGCGATATTGATGGGATTGCATTAATCATCCATGCATCTTTATCGAATAGGCCAGCACCAGCTTTAATTCCAGTAACATTTTTATTTTTGTCACGTTCAAAAGTTATAAAATCCATCGCCGCAGCTTCTTTAGCGCCCTCGCTATAATTGCTTTTGATTTCTTTCGAAGCGCTTTGAGCAAGATCACCCACCCCACCAATCACTGCATTACCAGCACGTGATAACAGATTGCCGCTGTTCTCTTGCATCACCCTCAACATTTCAGGACTAACCGGAATATCAATCAGCGGTTTCTTTTCACCACTTCGATATTCTGATGCTTTATCATCTAAACGCTGATTACCCGCCTTAAATAACTGAGCGTTGCCACTAATGATATCTGTTGGTGCCGCCGCAGCGGAAAGAAGTACATCTTTTAAACCTACGCTAGGGTCATTGGCCTGCGGCACTTTTGACTGTCGCCCAGCAGCCTCACGCGCAGCCCTAACGACACCCCAGTCGAAACCGGTATTCGCATTTTCACCGGGCTGCTGGATATTAAGCGTTTCACGATTACTGTTAGTTGTTTGTTCTTCTGGACGTTGTTGCTGCGGATCGTAGGTCATTTAACAGACTCCAAATTTTAGGCATAAAAAAAGCCCCACTAAAAAGTGAGGCTTGGCATCTTTCTGTAATTTAGCACGTTACAGATTCCCAACAAGGTCTATAATTCTGTCGTTCATGACTTTTACGTTGAATTGATAATAATAATTAACAACTTAATTACTACTTTTGGTAAAGGAAATGCTTAAAATGCGTACGTTGTATGTTCTCATCTGTCTGATCTCTATATCTTTCTCTACCACAGCAGCAACATACGAAGTATCAGTAACCCGAAAAGACAGTAATCTTTATGTAATCGATGGTAAAAATACACTGATTCAAACCAGGTACTGCTACACCTATGCTTATTCAGAAGATGCTTACCTTCGTACTGAAGGGTACAGCGACAAGTTAATATTTATAGATAGCAAGGACTCGTGCGATGTTCAGAGAATCCTAGGGCCGGTTAATTTGAACACGGGAACATATGAAGTACAGGTGAGTCGAGAAGATGATAATTTGTACAATATTTTTGGCACAGACAATTTTATTATAACCTCTATGTGCTTGAATTTAGCGTTGGCAGACAACGCCATTCTCAAGATTACCTACGGCTCAAGCGGTACACTGACATTTGATGATGGTGATTCCTGCCAGGTTGAAGGTGTTTATGGAAAAATGAATTTGTAGAGTTGGGACATAAAAAATTAACCTTAACATTGAAGTTACACGCAAATAAAACAGCAGACGCAATACTTTTATAAAAAAGACAGGATAAAAAATGGAAGAAATAACCAACTCAGTAAAAAATGCCATATCAAAAAGGCTTGATAGTCCTTTGTTTGGATTCATAATTCTAAGTTGGTTTGCGGCCAACTGGTCAAATATTCTCTTTGTCTTATTCAGTGAAAGAACAATTGAGGAAAGAATAAAAATAATAAGTAACCCTACCTTATTGAATTACTTTTTTTATTTATTACTTCCGGTTTTAATAGGAGTTTCACTAGCTATAATTTATCCATACGCTCAGGGATGGATCGACAAAAAACATGCTAAAGCGATAGAGCTAAAAAGGGAACGTGAAAAATTCAACAAACAAAGGGAATATGAGGACCTCATTGATTTGGCTGAAATAAAAGCAAAATCAGAAAACGCCACTTTAGAAGAAAACACAAGAATTCAACACAAAAAAGAATTAGTGCAAACAGAGCATAAAGCGGAAATTGAACTCATCAATAAGAAAAATCAAGCGGATCTTGATGCAATTGAAGCCAAGAGTGAAATGGACATAAGTACATTAAAAGAAAAACATCAGGTCATGAGTGATTCTATCATCCAATTGGATAATGAAATAAAAGAGAAAAGAGAAGAGTTAATAAAACTTGAACATAGCCTAAGTGTTAAAAAAGATGAAGTATCTCAAGAATATGACCATCACCAATTAATACTAAAAGCTTGCGAAGATATAATTACACTAGCCAACAAATACAATGATGTCAGTGACACTCAGAGCTTTAAGAAAATAACATTAGATATATCACGCATGATTATGTCACAGAAGAATTTATTATCACGTAATAATTTAATCTTAAAGAGTGTTCATTCAGGTTAAAACATTGCCCTTTAGGTGCTAGTTCAGCAATAATTAGCTAATGGGGCTTAAACTATTAATTATCTTTCAGCTGATAATCGTTGTATTTCCCTTAACTGCTGAGCAGTATTGCTATTATCGGTTGGAGCATTTTGAACTATGCTGGGTGGTGCACTCTGAAGCTGCCCTTTCACTTGCTGCCGCTGTTGTTTCCATGCCATAAAGGCCTGTTGATCTTGTGGGTTATTCAGATCTGGCACTTCACCAAATTCTTTTTGGTACTCCCCGGCAAATGCCTCCAATTCAACCGGGTCAATGCCGGATTGATTCTGAGAACCACGGCCCCCACCAACACCATAGAGTTCAGAAGCTTGCTGGCGGCGTTGCTCTGAGTTGCTTTTTATTTCCTGTTTTGCGGCGGCCAGTTGCTTCTCATCCATCATGGCCCCGTCTTTATTCAGCGCGGCTAATTGCTTACTTTCATCTTTACCAATATCCAGCAGCTCTTTGCGGTAGCCTTCACTTTCCTGACGCATGGCGGCTTTATCCGGCGGGTTAACCATACTGCCAATGAACTTGGCCCTATCTGGTTGGTTGAGCTGACCAACCATCTGGCTGTAACCTCTGACTTTATTCATAAACTCATCGATAGGGATTTTCGCTACCTGGTTGTCATTCACATCAGCGGAACCGAATTGAGTCATAGGTTTATTGGCGGTTGAACCATCGCTATAGGTGACTTTCAGGCCGGGGATAACAAACTTACCATCTTCGCTGATGCCAATATGGGCCAGTTCTTTGCTCTTAATCTTCTTGCCAGACTCCGGATCGACTTCATCAATATTGCGCTCAATATAAGGGGCCAATACAGTATTCATCGTCTTTAATACTTTCGGATCGTTATAGTTCATTTCCCCGGAGAGCACTTTCGGCATAATCTGGTTAATCTCCATCACGTTATTGATGGCTTCCTGACCAAAAAAGCGGGACGGATGAAGCGGATTATCCTTTGATATTTGCCCATACAATTGAGGATCAACCTGACCGGTGGTTTCAATCTGCTTATACAGCGCCTGAACAACCGGCATTTCTTCTTGCATGCGCTGCTGGCGTTCAGCTTGAGAACGCTGGAAATTAAACTCGCTCTTACGCATATTGAGTTCCTGCGCCCGCATGCCCAAACTGGCATTGGCCGTGCGCTGACTCGCCTGCGCTACCCGCGAGGACGCGAGGGTAAACGGGTGAGAAAACAGTTCACCACCAAAGGTGAGGCGCTATCGTATGAAAGCTACACCATGGAACAGGCCAGACATAAACCCTGGTTAGGTGAGAAAGAAGATCGCCGCAAACTGCTGGAATTGATTGACCTTTGGTACCAACTGCATGGCTGCTCTTTAAGTGATAAAAAGGGTCGGCTGGCTAAACTGGAGATTATCTGTAAGGGCTTAGGTAACCCGATTGCAGCCGATATCACACCGAAAGATTGGGCGCACTATCGTGACCAGCGGCTAAGAGGAGAAATAAATAACGGCTACAGCACCAGCCTGCGTACCCGCATGGTTACCACCGGTACGGTAAACAGTGAACAGGCTTATTTGCGCGCGGTGTTTAATGAGTTAACGCGGCTCGGCGAATGGAGCCTCCCTAACCCACTGATGAATATTCGCGAGTTCGACCAACCCGAGCGGGAAATGGCGTGGTTGAATGATGATCAGATTGACAGCCTATTAGCCGCGTGCGACCTGCATGGTAATCCTGAATTAACGCTCATCGTGCGTTTGTGTTTATCCACCGGTGCCCGCTGGAATGAAATTGCGAAAATGAAAGCTTCGCAAGTCTCCCCCAATAAAATCACCTTTATTAATACCAAAGGTAAAAAGAACCGCACTGTTCCGCTATCAGAAGATATGTATCAAGCGCTGGCAACTCGCAAAGGCAAACCGTTCGAGCCTTGTTATAAACAGTTTTATCGGGTTATTCGGCTAGCACAGATTGAATTGCCCGTCGGGCAAATGACCCACGTTCTGCGCCATACCTTTGCCAGCCACTTTATGATGGCCGGTGGCAATATCATCGTGCTACAACGCATCCTCGGCCATTCAGATATTCGAGTCACCATGCGCTACTCTCACTTCGCGCCAGACCACCTGGAAGACGCTATTCACTTCAACCCATTAGCCCGATTTGAGCGTGGCTGCAAAGTGGCGATAGCGGATGAAATAGCAAGCAATGAAGAGTAACAGGGTGCGAGGTAAGTGACTGATATTTATGTATATGATTGATTTTAAAAGATGAATAAAAAAAGACCGAATACGATTCCTAAAGGTGAGAATTCTTAAAATTATCTATATAAAACAATAAGATAATCAGAATTATGACCTTTAGTACACGTTTAACACCGTCTTTAAAAGATCAACATGATCATATACTTATCATCTATTTCGAAAATGCTCGGGAAAAGTTCGGGCGCTAAAATGAGGGAAACATGACATCGACACTATTTATAGTCAGCCTAATACTAACCGCAGTAATGGTCACCATCCACCCTGCTCTCTGCGTTCCTTTTGTTATCGCTGCTTACTTGCTTGCAGGTAAAGGCAATATGCACATGGACAGTAATACCAGTATCATCTTGGGTATCATCGGATTTATTCTGTTATTGGTTCTGTTCGTTATTGTTAATGATGCCTTCAAATAATTGCTGATGTTGTACTGACAGACAGCTAAGAGCGAACATACCCGTCCAAAATTAAGACGGTCATGTCACAATCAACGAAGAGCAGGTCAAAGTTACTTTAGTGCAGTATTACTCAGCTATGGAAGTCGAGTATTGAATAAATCCATGTAATATTTGATTTTAAAAATTCACAGCAATAGAATGGTCACAAAATTTCCTTGGAAAGACTAGCATCTACCCCCTCAGAGAGCGAGTGAATGATTGAAAAAGGTAATTACTTCATTGATAGTGTTGGGGAAATTGGCTCCGGAGGCTGCGGTGTTGTAGACAAAGTAAAAGTTTACAATTCTACAAAGGATCATTATACGTGGTACGCTAGAAAGACATTTTCACCAAGCGCAGATAATAATACAACCGAAATAAAAGCAGTTGCGAATCTCAGAGAGCGATTTTTAATAGAAATAGAAACACAATGTAAACTTAATTTGCTGAACCATGATTCTATAGTTCACATCTGTTTATATGACACAGAGTTAGAAAAACCATTTTTCGTAATGGAATTAGGTGACTCTAATTTGGAAAGTGATATTGAATCAAAAACTCTTAACGATTATGAAAAATGCCAAGCTGTTTTATCAATTTTGAGCGGATTAAAAACTGTCCATGAAAACGATTATATTCATCGTGACTTGAAACCAGCCAATATTATACGATTTCCTGGCGGTATATATAAATTAACTGATTTCGGACTTGTTAAAGATCAAGATACTTTGCGAGCCCAAGTTAAAACTAGATTTGCGCCCAATGAACTTGGCACCGAAGGTTACAGAGCTCCAGAAAGCATTGAGAGTGGGGAATTCTACAAGGAATCCGATATCTATGCTTTTGGTAAAATTCTAAAAGAACTGTACCCAAATCCAAATACTGAACTCAAGAAAGTTATTAGCAAATGCACTGCTTATTTTTATGATGAACGGTATAGAGATATCGACTCGCTTTTTGTTGACTATTCTAACTCAATTAGGTAATGCTTTATGTTAAAAATTAAAGAATTAGCTTCTTTTTGCTTAGCAAGACCAGATAAATTAATCAACGAAGATGCTTGCTTTGTACCATTTATACATAAAAACAGTAGGATAGTATTCGCTGTTGCTGATGGTGTTGGCTCATATGAAGGGGCTGGTAATGCTTCAGCAATCGCAATAGAATGTTTATCTAATGAGTTAGAAAACAATGAGTTTTCAGTTGACCGTGTTTTCGAGACAACTAAATTAAAACTTAACGAACTTTCTAAGAGTCATGGTCAACTTTCAAAGGCTGCAACAACTTTATCGATCGTATCTATTATAGGCAATAAATTAGAAATAACTCATATCGGTGACAGCAGAGTTTATTATAAAGACGCCAATAATAAACTTAAAAAATTAACACAAGATCATACTAAGTATCAGGAACTCCTTGATTCCAAGGAATTTAGTTTTAAAAAACTTAAAGAACACAAGACAAGGTTATCTCGCGTTCTAACTAAAGCTATCTCTAAAGATCATGATGTGAAATATGATTATTACACATTAGATTTAAATGATATTCCGAAACATGATGACTGTATTTTCCTGTATGCAATGACCGATGGAGCATATAGTTTTTGGGAAAAACGTCCTAAGTTATCAGATAAAACCATGTCAAGCCCTTCATCTTATGCTTCTAGTCTTAAGAAAAGAATAGAGAAAACTGGCGCAGAAGATGATTATACATTAATAGCACTTAGTATATCGATTTGATGAGATAGGGCGTAAGCCCTATCATAAAATTAGTCAGTATTTTTCTTGGATAGGTCAGGTGCACCGGGAACAATTTGGTTTGGTGCTAATATTTCAAGAATATTTTTTGTACCTTCAGAAATAATTAAAGTGCGTTTTTCTGGCCCGGCAAAATACCCCATAATAGCGACAATAACACCTAACGTGAAAGCTGAAGCCAAGATACTAGGTAATCCACTAAACGCCCATTTTAAAGGCCTAATTAAATAACGTTCTTGCCATGTTTTCTGGCTGAGGTTGTATTCGTTTACTTTTTCAATGTAACGCTTAACTGCGTTACTTCTCAAGTCATCAATTTGTGATTTTAATTTTTTAATGGCCTCACTATGTTCTTTTTTTAATTTGTTTGTTTCTGCTTCATATAAAGGTGTGACATGTTCTGCTGCTCCTTTCGCCACTTCAAGGAAAAGAGCCTGAGCTTTAATTCGATAATCCTCAAGACCAACTAGCAAAGTTATTTCATGAAACTTATCAAGTTCCTCTTGAATCAATTTTTCACTCCAACCTAGATTTCGACAAGCTTCTGCAAGTTGGTTTTTCTTTACTTTATAAATTGCATAAGCCATCAACTCTTGAGCATCGTCACCCGAAGTTACTAATTCATTGAAAACCCATTTCTTTTTCGATTGAGTCATTTTTTGCCAAAAAAGCCTCATCTAAGGCTTTGAAATTTATTTTGTAGAGACGACTTTCTTGAAAGCATTACCAAATATTCTAGTAGCTTGTTTACTAGTAATGGCAGTCGAACCCGTTTTGATGTTACTTGCTAATTCAGCAGAACTATCAGCATTGTTACGCAACACATCCTCGGCAGGAGATGTAACTATAGATTTAGCTTTTACACTCTCTAACACTGAGGCGGAAATCTGTCGTAACTGTTTGTCTGAAAGCTTAAATAATGTAGGCATGATTACCTCCTGTTCTTATTGTTAGTTTACCACCAATTTTTTTATATATCACGGCTTGAATGAGGTAATCGCAGGTTGGTTGAAAGGGGACGATCATTAAGCCCCAGTTCGGTTCACCATTATGTATTAGAACGCGCTCACCTAAAATATGTAATCAAAACCATCTATGACCATGGCTACATTGCCTTGCTCAAAAGTTAATAAATCAGGGAGTTCTTTCAAACTCCCTTTCAATTCACTTATTAAAATACGGATTCACCCTTTCCACCGCCTGCTGTACCAGTTTATTTCTGGTTGCCATCAACCGGTCAATCTTTTCTCTTTTCTGATCAGCCGTTAGTATCCGGTCCCGCCTCATCATTTCAATCTGGGCATTCAGTGCTTTCACTTGCTTTTGCGTCGCTGTTAGCCCCTGACGCTGCGATAACTTCCCTCTATTGTCCTCTATCAATTCATTTGCATCATCGCCACGCCCCTGCTTACGGAAGCTGTTAATAGTGCTATTAATCTGATTGGCTTCAGTCATCATGCGGTAAAAATCTTCTGTGAATTGGGTAGACTTAGCCGGATCAGATCCCCTGAAGAATGATTTAATCACCGGTAACTCATCCAAACGCATGGCCGGGGTTTCGCCGTAATCTTTCAGGTTACGCATCAGAAGATTGGTCGCGCCCATCACATAACCCCCCAAGCTGCTGGTATATCCCATAACAATATGATCCAGCATCTTAGGTGACATATTGGTAGCCTGCCCAACTTCACGCATTAACAGGCTGGTCTGGTCGTTATAACGAGCACCCGCAATCAAATTGCTGTCTGCCATGTTCTCAATCGGGCCACCTTTGAAGAAATCATAGTTAACATAAGCTTCAGCAATCGGCATGGCGACTTGCGGGATAGGGTTGAATGCCATGGTTTCCATAAAGTTATGCGCCACCAGCTTGCCGAATTTAGCCCCGGTATCTTTACCGCCCAGCGCACGAATAAATCGCTCGGGTAGCCTGACCAAAAGAAAAACAAGTAGTTGCAACGTAACCAACATTATCCAGCTTTCTCAGCCAGCGAAACTGCTCAGCAGATGTTAATCGGGACTTTACCTTCATCTCTATCCACAACCCCGCATAGCCGCCACGCGGCAGCGCCAGAAACAAATCCGGCACACCCTTCCTCAATCCAAGTCGCTTTGCATCCCTCGCCGCCTTTGGTCCACGTTTCCCCTCATTGGGTATATGGATAAGATAATCCCCTACGCAGATACCATCGATAACAGTTTTATCTGCCCACTCAATCAGCGCGGCCTGTTCCTCGGTTTCCGCCTGGTGGTTAACTTTACGAACCTTGCCGTTGCGTACCTCAAGCTTGGCTTTTATACGAACAAGATCGATAACATCAATTTGATTTATCAACTTTGCGTCAGCTTATCATCCAATAGATAGTTATATTTCTCTGGAAGAAGAGCGAACTCCCCCCAGCCCAAATCAGATAAACATAAACCTATTCCGCTCCTTTTCACTGTGCCGTACATGAAAATATAGCGCCCTCGACTATCTTCGTTTATATGTTTATCTTGAGCATCTTTATTTTTCTGCTTAAAATAGAAATCAGCGTAATCTTTGTTATATTCCCATGCTAATTTAGTCATTCGTATTGATGAGTCCCAAGGCCTGCTCGAACTGCTTTGTATTTTTCCATAATATAGTCTTGGCGAATGGGTTACATCTTTCACTGTATTTATATCAACTAATAATCTATCAAGACGTTCTGCATTATTTTCACCTGGTAGAACGAAAAATTTATAGTAATTATTGTCAAAATTTCGGCAAAAACCTGCCACAGTGGTTATTACACTTGGTAGAGAGAACGACTTACCTGTATGCCTACCGATCGCGACTTCAGATAGACCACCATCGATATCCTCAAGATGGTTTTGATCGTAAGTACCAAGTTCAGATTTCTTTATTTCAGGGCGCTCAGTCACAAATGCCTTAACGATTGCCAATTGATCATCTGAAATTGCTTTTTTGGCTTCTTCCTCGCTTAAATATTTCTTCCCTTCTGCTGGCTTAGAGCGCAAAAAACAAGGTACGTCACGGAACGAACGTAAGTGAGCAAAACTAGCATTCCGACCATTTGTAGTCATTTCCTTATGTTTTGGTCTTCTAGTTAGCGGGGTGAAACATTCGGGGCAAAAAATGGCTTTATCCATTTCAAGGGTAAATTCACTAGGCAATACACTTTGCCCCTGAGATTTTAACGTCGGAATTGAGTGTACATTCCTATCCCACGTTGGATGAAAATAGGCAAATTTGATTCTGAAAGTACTTTGATCTTCCATTCTCTTTACCAAATAAATTTTAATGTGAAATAAGTCTTATCAATTGTTCGTTAGTAATTCAATGACAAAAATCACTATTTGGCGAGTTGAATTACACCACAATCAATAAATTTTTTAAAAGTTGAATATAAAGCTGCCAAAATGGCCTCTTCCCTCTCTCCCTCCCGCCATTCATACGGCACCCGGCCATCAATAACATCATGGCAATCTGAGCACCCAAATACGGCCCAGTAGTCATCTGACTTATACCCCATGCCGTGGGTTGAACTGGGCAGATGGCACAGTACCGTTGTTTCTGGGTTACTGTTACAGATACCGGGGATCTGGAGCGTGCAGCATTGGCCCCGCGCAGAATCGCGCAGGGCTTTACTTCTAAATGCCGGAGATTTCATATCAATACTCCAGCAGCCGATTAACTGCCTGTTCCATTTCATACTCATTATCAAAGTGCTGCCCTAATGTCTCATTCCAGATAACACCGGCCACGCCTTGATAAATCCGGTCAAAAGCGCCCTGATCCATATTCACAAACGCGATACTCCAACGCTGCTTCAATGTACCACCCTCGGGGTTGGGCATCAGGTCATAGAATCCGGCCTTGATCATGACGTGGTTGAAGTAGGCAGCATCAGTCTTTACCGCCTCACCATCAAACCTCTTCTGGCGCTGCCTGATTACCCTGTCTAATACCGCTTGAGCAATAGACCTGGTAACATTCTCATAGAGTTCTGGATCTCCAGCGGCACTACCTACAGCTTTAGCCACTTCATGGGCTATCCATTCCTCTGGCGCACTAACAAAGGTCCAATCCGGTACCCAATATGAGAAACCCAGCTCCAACAATTTCCAGAATTTACGGTGATGCTTCAGGTTGCGCCGGTCGCCAATTGGACTCATTGAAATTGGAGTGCCCACAGGCACCCCTTTCATCGTTTCGCGATCATGATCAGTGGCGTACTTGATTCCACCACCAGGCAACAGGACGCCCAGCACCTCAGTCTTTTTCTTTCTCGGGGACTTAGTTCGCGGTGCTGTTGTCATAAAGTATCCTCCGGCTCTATGAGGGATAGTCTGGTGGCATTTGGTGCCTGATCACCCCAAACGTCCCAGCCGGGCGATGAAGTGCGCGCAAATAGTTCTATACGACGAGCATTTTTGAATCGCCGCTCGATCTGTCCACGAAAGAAATGAGGCTTGCCGGAATGGATACCGGTATATCTTTCCTCATAGACGGTGTACTGGTTGCGCTCTGTTTGGTTGCCGCAGACTTTACCCCGCGTGAACAACAGTAAAAATTCAGCGTCATTCATTCCCCATGGTCCCACAACGCCGTGCCTGCTACCCGTATGTTTCTTCTTTTCCCATACCTTATCGATCCGGATGAATTTAAAGCCCCAAGCAGCACCGACAGCTAGTGCCTCCGAAACCATGGCGCCCGTCACCCACATGAACAGCGCAGCATTTTGGCTGGCGATGCTTTTAACCTGCATGCCGCATAGTTCTGCAACTGACATTGTTGAGTAATCCAGCAGAACCCCTCTATTTGGCTTACTTCCATACTGCCACGGCGGATCGGCATAAATGACATCGTATAGCGGCGATGGCAGTGCGGCGGCAATTCGCTGTCCGAGCCAATGCATGACATTGACAGCCATGCTGTTGCCAATAGCCTTGTAGCGGGGTCCATCTGATGCTGCGGCGCAACATTCCTCAAACGTCTTCGCTCGACCACCGCGCATCTGATATTTGGCATAATCTTTGTCCAGCTTTTCAGGGCGAATCGCACGACCGTAGGGAATTAGCGTGTGGTCATCTGGCATACCCTGCAGGCGCTCACACTCACGAGGGGTAAGGCGGCGAACTGCCATGGTTCTAAAATCGCAAATATTGCGCTCTTGCGCCCGGCCACCGCCGCATGGAGCGGTCAGTGCGTAGGCTAAGTCTCCGTTCGTTTCGAGGGATCGCCCACTTTCACGACCGCGCTCTTGAAATGCCAATACAGCTGGGTATCCCTGCCCCGGCTTGCCGCCCCCAGCAGATACAGCACCCGTTATTTGTCCGTCCCCATTCTGTAATCGAACTGCTTCTGCGAAAGCATATGCTATCGCTGGAGGTTGCCCGCCATTGGCATTGCTCTCACTACTATTACCAGCCCTTAGAGTTGGAGATATTTCAACAGAAGCATCCCCACCTGAATCTTTAAAACTAAAAGCATATAGTGGGCCATGAGTGATAGGAATATGACCGCCCCCCATCCCCATTGCTTCAGTTAACGTTGGACAGACGTCAACTCCCAAGCCAGCATTGGGATGCTGTCCACCCATTATTTCCTGCTTATTGGGGAAGAGAACCGCAGGTATATTGTTGCACTGTAATGAGCCACTAATCTCACCAAGTCCAAGCGTCGATGATGTATTACCACCAGCTTGCCAGTTAAAAACCGCAAGATGTTCGTGACTTTCCTGCGGTCTCGCTCTCAATACTCCACATCCAGCCGCCCAATAACCCGCACCAGTAGAGCTAAATACCTGAGGCACTATGCGGCCGGTATAAGCATCTTGCCCGGTATAAGCATCTTGCCCGGTATAAGCACCTGGGTGAGTATGGAACGGTAAACCGTTCTTTCCCACCTTTTTGCGGGATAGCAACTCCCGCCGGATGTCAGAGGCTATCGTAGCCCCTGCCGTTATACCGGCAGGTTGATAAATTGTGGTCATTGGTCAGTCCTTAAATATCTTTGGTGATTACACACATGGACATAAACTATGAATCGTTTCTTTTTTTAGTCCGCCACGGAGGCGCAATGTCCAGTGATAATTCCCTTAGTTACATTAGAGCCTTGGTCGATGTTGTCGCCATTACCGTGCTATCCGGCAGTGATGAACAACATAAGCTCCGTATCAAGATAAGCTCCGTATCAAGCAAAGTCTGGATTCCATCATGAATCATCCGACACTGGAGATTTCACCTGAGGGTCAGGAATTATTTGCTCACTTTGCTGCCCTTCTGGATGGTTCAAGCAATGAGGTTTTCCTTTCAGCACGACTAAGCCAAGATGCTCCAGATCCTGAAAACTCACACTCCGCCCCCCATTTACGTTTGTTGAGCGGGGGCAAAGAGGAGTAACAGTTTTTTGTGTCTTTCGTTTGGCTCTCCAGTTAGCAAGCCAACGCTTTGGGCTAATAGTCATTGGTCAGTCCTCTATCTTTACTGATGAGCTGGTTTGGTCAGAACCAGGCTAAGGTTTTCCGGGTTACGGCCATAGTCGGCCGGGTTATAGGTGTATGGGATGCAGGAAGATAAATGGCACAACAATGCAATGTCTTCTGGCACACCTTGTGAGCGCCACTTACCGACTGCTTGCCCAGTTCGTGGCTTACCTTTTGCAGGGAAGCGGCGGCCAATCTCCGCATTACTGCCAATTTCAGATTTCAATATTTCATACAGTTTCATAGAAACCTCCTCACTAAGCGTAACTAAAGTGTCGGAATCAAGCAATAGCACAACGAAAACAAAGTTTCCAAGGATGGTGTTACTTTGGTGTCAGATTTTAGCTATACACAATATTTGGAGAATTTAATGGCAAGCACTCTGGCTGAAAGGGTTAGCGAACGTAGAGCGGCTTTGAATCTTAGTCAGGAAGAATTAGCCAGAAAAGCCGGTGTATCCCGGGTTGCCATAAGCAAAGCTGAGTTGGGGCTTACCAAAAATTTTAATGGCGATACGCTGTTTAATATTGCCCGCGCTCTTTTATGCAATCCAGAATGGCTTCAGACGGGAAAGGGTAATCCTGAATTACAATCCACATCCAGTGCTAATTGGGATGTGAATGTGAAAGAAAATAGAGACTCGCACCCAGTACAATCCTATGAGTATCCTAAAATTAGTTGGGTTAGCGCGGGGAATTGGTCTGAAGCTATTGAGCCATATAGCCTTAACGAAATTGATAATTGGGTCACCACGACAAAATATGCGGGCCAAAACGCTTTTTGGCTCGATGTTAAAGGGGACTCCATGACCTCTCCGGTGGGACTAACCATTCCAGAAGGTATGTCCGTATTAGTGAATCCTGATATCGAACCCACTTCGGGTAAATTAGTGATTGCTAAATTAACTGATGATAATGAAGCCACATTCAAACGTTATATTGAAGATGCTGGTCATAAATATCTAAAACCGCTTAACCCTCAGTATCCAATGATAAAAATCAATGGTAACTGCCGTATTATTGGGGTAGTCGTTGAAGCCAAATGGGAAAACTTATAGGGAGAGAACAATGTATTGTATGAAATGCGGCGCATCAGTTGAACCCCATAGCAAGTATTGTTCATCATGCGGAACTCAAGTCAGTCAACCAAACCAAATAACCCCCTCAAATCCCTGGTTGAGTGATAAGCCTAAAAGGCAGCAAACCATTCTTGATGCAAAACCTACCGCAACAACAGAAAATAGCCTCATAGGTTTTATCAAAAAATGGGGCACGAGAGCTATTATTCTCATTGTTGCGACTATCTTTGCTGTCCTCGGTAAGGATTTAGGGCGCACACTAACAGACAAATCAGATAATGCTTCAATCTGGGAAAAAGCCGTACCAGCATTTGCTGAAGAAAAAGTCAAAATTGGCATCCCTAAGCGTTTGGATGACAACACCCTTTTAACTGATATGTTTGTCAAAGAAAAAAGCATTAATTATATATATAAAATCAATGATATGAATCCTGATGACGAAACAGTTATTCACGCTAAAGCCATTGCGAAAGAAAGTTTTACCCATGCACTTTGCGACAACATTCTTATCGATAAATATCAAGGCTCAGTTAACTATATTTACCAATTCCCTACAGAGACATTGACCGCCACCTTTAATAAATCAGACTGCCCACCTCGTTAATACCCCCTATCTTTCAGAAAAACCACACTAAATGGTTTTTCATAACCGTGGTCGAAACTAAAGTATCAAATCTCACTTGACGCAATCCGAAACTATAGTTACATTTAGATTCAGGAATAGCACCACCATCCGAAACAATGGATACGCTCTTTAACAAACAGGTTAAGTGACACTAAACGGTCCGCGTGTACCGGTCACGGCTAAGGCTAAACCACGGATCACCCGTGTGCCTTCTATGAGGGTGCAACGGTGATAAGACTTCTATTACCATCTACCAGATGAACTCGGAACTCTAATATATTCATTCGGCTTTGTAGTGCTTGGGAAGCGGAATTCAACCTTACAAGTAGGACAAAAATGCGTATCTTGAACAGTTGTGGATGCTTGAAGTTGAAGTATCGACTTTACCGAATGCTCATAACAGGAGGGGCATATATCATGAAGAGGTGTGTCTGGCTTCTTCGATATATCAACTCGGTAAACAAGCGTCCCGGTAATAACTTCATAAAGAAAGTAATTGGATTTTTCTGCATCCCATTGCTCACGTTGTTTTTTCTCATTTTCGAGTTCAATAATGCGCTCCTTCGCCGCTATAAATAACTCTTGCTGAGACATTTGCTGCATCTGAACGTCCATTAGTTTATCCAGCAAACTATGTGTTTTTTCTTTAACTACATAGTCCACTGTCAAATTCTGAATTTCTCTAGCAGCGCCAACAGCGCCTTTAATAGCTCCACCAACGCTGGACATGGATTCACTTATCCTAGCAATAATTCCTTTGCTTTCAGACATGAACTTCACTCTTTAACTGTAGGGGTGACAAGACTTTATCTGATTTCTTGCTGTAGGGGTATAGCGAGAACCACGGCCGGGCGTGGATAAATATCCCGGCATAAACCAACTGAGGACTGACCAATGGCCACAACATCTCGTCAAAAGCGTATGGCAAAGAAACGCAATGCCCATATCCAGGCGCTGGCAAAGCGTGAAAGTAATCGCGTTGAAAGAGCAGTATTAGTCTTGGTGCGGTGCAAGCCGATGCCAGATATGCCAGCCGTACCCAGCAAGTCCCGCACTTCAGCAGATCCAGAGAAACGCATTGCCGCCGTTGCCCGCCAGAAGATGTGCGGATGCAGCAAGTTACCGCGCGGCGTGCGATAGATATTAGTTAGCAGGAAACCCAAATCAAACCATCAGAGCTACAGCTTAGGCTGTGGCTCTTTTTTTACCTGTAAGGAACTCAAATGAGCAAATTATCAGCAATTAATATGCAGCAGATTGAATCTTCCCAGATCCACAGCATCGGCCATGACCCGATTAGTAACACGCTGGCGATTCGTTTTAAGTCGAAAGGTGAACCGGCGGCCCTGTATCACTACCAAAACATATCCGCTGATGATTACGCGGCATTCTCCGGCGCTGAATCAATTGGCTCCCACTTCTACCGCAATATAAAGCCAGATACCGAGCGTTATCCATTCCAACGCATTAACGAAAAGAAAGACGACGAATAAATGATTTGATCATGCTCCCCCATAAAAATAGGCGCATGAATGAAACACCTAAAGGAGTCTGTATGTATCAATACAACTACCAACGTGCCGCTGAGGAACATCAGGAAGCTATGCTGGTTTCTGACGATAGCTGGATAAGCCAACGTGTTAAAGAGTTGCTATCGGTCATCACCGATGAAACAGCGAAAAACTTTTTTGTTTTACAGTTCAGTGGCCACAATTTGCATCTGATCGGCTGTGACGCTTTCGACACCATCAAAGATGACCTTAACGAGGTGATTTATAAATATTGCCTAGCAATGGCCACGGCGGAAAGACACCAGATTAAAAAAGAAGAATGGTTATACAACTGATTTATCTATTAACATTTCAGTATTACTAAACTTCTCAATCCACTCAGCCGCTTTATGCGCTATCCAAACTTCATATTCATGAATGTGAGTAAATAATCCCCTTAGGTCAGCAGCATTATAAATTACATAATGAACTAATCCTGATGTAATAATAAAATCATCTTCTTTTTTCATTTTCTTAACCCTTTTCATATCTTCTAGATCAGAGGTAAAAAAAACGAAAGCATCTTTCCCGGGGATTTTCTTTCCTGCCCAATGAGCTAGAACATTCCGGTGGTCCCTACGATAAATAATTTCGTTAATGCGTTCTGCTACTTCTATTTTTTTATCTGGGTCTGACTCAAGTTTATCGAGGGATAGAAGCAATTTACCCACTATAAATGGAAAATTAATATTCATCCTATTCTCTTTAGGCGTTAAACATATTATTCCTTTATCCATTAACAAAAGAAAAACACGTTGAATATTAAACTCAATGAAATTGTAGGTTTGTATATACATACCTAACAAATAAAAATCTTCTTGAGATAAACTCTCAAGCTCAGCCACATTATATTTCAGAAGCTCACGTTCTAGTTTATCAAGTTGTTCATTTCTGTATTCTTGAGGCAATGCCATTTTTATATTCCTTCTATCCCAATAAAGAGAAAAGCCCCAGCGATTAAGCTGGGGCTATCCCAGGAGTGCGGGACCAACCGCAAACCTACTGAGGACTGAACAATAACCACGAAGATTATTATCAGCGTGGTTGAGTGACCAAACCCAACCATGGGAAAGCATACCATGACTATTGAATTCATCAAGAAACTCCAATACCGCCACCGCGTTACCGGCGACGACTTCAACCTGTATCCCAAACAATCTGGCCTGAAATTCTTCTTCGCCTGTGTTTTAGGCGCGTTCATGTTTCTGGCTATCGCTGTCAAAATCTGAGGGCTAATCAATATGACTAACAAAATCAACTTCCCCGAGGTAATCATTAAGGATGATGCGGCACCAGTTTTATATACCAACGGTGGATTAAAAGCATTTGTAGACCAAGCACGCCAAGCAGTTGAACACGAAGTGGTAGACGCAACTAATGTCGTCAAAGGCTTCGGGGCTGCCAGCGCCCGCCAGGTACATGCTCAATGCACCCGAATCGTCAAAGACTGGGAAGCAGAGCAGAAACAAAAGGAAGCCGCATGATGGATGAGGAACTGAACCTAACCACCGGCAGCTATTTTAAGGAAGATGACCGGGGCGACTACACCGCTTGCATCATCTGGCTAATGCGCTCCCGCGCAGAGATCCGTAGTGGTAATCCCTATCGACCGATGCCAAAACCGATTTATGCGGGTGATGAACGATGGCGTGGTTTATCTCAAGTGAGTACGGTTGATATCGGCATTCGTAAGCGTTACTCACTGGAAGTTTTACTGGCTATCTACCAGTTTCACCGCGCTGGCCACAATGAAAACTTGATTGCCAGTGATACCGGCATTCCGGTGACCACTATCCGCAAAATGTTAGAACATAAAACCCAGAGCCAGCGCAAAGCATGGCAACTGGCTCACCAGCTCCGCATCCCCTCAAAACGAGACATTATCAACCGGTTAATTCGGGAGGTTTAGTTTTAGCGGAAAAACGCACAGATATGAGTAATCAACTTCGAAAACATAAACTGAGGACTGACCAATGACCAATGAAAAACAGGCAGCTAATCCTGCCCCTATCAAACCAAAAGCTACCAGTTTAGCCGCCGATATTGCCGCTCACTGCCTGGCCTTCGAACAGTCGCCAGAATATTCAGCGATGCTACAGCGACACGTTTCCAGCCTGTACGACAAGGCCATCAAGGAAACCTTCGAGTGGGGTGACTTCCCCCGCGCCGTCAAGAAAGCGCTGGAGGACGCTCTGCCGGCCAATATTTCGCAAATGGTCGATCTGCCGCGTTACAACATCCTCATAGCTAAAAAGCTGGAAGAAAGCTGGGCGCTCAATGCTGTTGGGGAGCGCCTAACAGCGGGTATGCAGAAGATGGTGCTGGATTTCGTCAAGTCGGAAGAAACGCCGAAATACATCAAAGCCTCCGATCTCTGGAAAGCCTATATCAATGAACACAAGGAAGAAGCAGCCGCGCAGGGTTGGGAGCGGCCAGAAGTGCTAATGGAAATGGGCGATCACGACACGTTCCGCGTGGGTATTGACGAAGAGCCAGCTAGCGAGCTGTCGTCATCATTCAATTCATCAAGCAGAGACAAAACTCACCCATTCCAGTTCAAAGACAATCTCTATTTTACCGTAGCGAGTTGGCTAAAGCGCTATTCAGAACTATTAAAGCGTCGCGAACTGGCTGAGAACACCATGAAAATGAGAGTCCTGCAAATCGGATATATTAAGCAAGAATTTGGAGATAGGCCGATCGAGACTGTGACCACCAAGCATATTGCTGATTTTATTAATACCTATGTCGATAATGGTAAAAGTTCGATGGCGGTAAATCTACGTTCTGTTTTGTCTGATGTTTTTCGCGAAGCAATAGCTGATGGTTTAATTAGCACCAATCCAGTGGAAGCAACACGCACGCCGTCACCAAAAGTTAAGCGGGAACGGCTCGACTATGCCGCCTTTTGCAAGATTTATGAGGCTGCTGGCCAACAGCGGAGCTGGGTTCAACTTAGCCTGGCTCTGGCGCTGATTACTGGCCAACGCCGTGATGATGTGCGGCAATTAAAAAGAAGCGATGTTCATGACGGCAAGCTTTGGGTAGTCCAGAGTAAAACCAAGATGCAGATTGCGATATCGCTATCATTACGGCTGGAAATAATGAATACCACGGTTGGGGAAATTATAGAAAAGTGCCTGAATAACAGTAAAAGTGAATATCTCATCAGCTCGCCAAGTAAAAATTCAGGCAGAGAACCGGGGGCATTAAATGCAGACTCGCTCACCAAAGCATTTGTTAAAGCATTAAAGGCGACCGATCTGGTTTATNTAGTCCAGAGTAAAACCAAGATGCAGATTGCGATATCGCTATCATTACGGCTGGAAATAATGAATACCACGGTTGGGGAAATTATAGAAAAGTGCCTGAATAACAGTAAAAGTGAATATCTCATCAGCTCGCCAAGTAAAAATTCAGGCAGAGAACCGGGGGCATTAAATGCAGACTCGCTCACCAAAGCATTTGTTAAAGCATTAAAGGCGACCGATCTGGTTTATGAAATATCCCCTCCCAGTTTTCACGAGATCCGCAGCTTGGCGTCTCGTCTTTATGAAGCGGAATACGGTAAGGAATTTGCACAGAAATTGCTTGGACACAAATCGATGAAAATGACGAATGTATACCTGGATTCACGTAAAAATGAGTGGGTTGAGATTTAGGCCGAGTATAGGATTTCGGGGGAATTTCGGGGGATTTCGGGAGAAACAGAAAAATATCATTAAAATCAATAAATTAAAAAAAGACCGAATACGATTCCTAAAGGTGAGAATTCTTAAATTTATCTATATAAAACAATAAGATAATCAGAGTTATGACCTTTAGCCTACGTTTAACACCGTCTTTAAAAGATCAACATGATCATATACTTATCAGCTATTTCGAAAATTCTCGGGAAAAGTTCGGGCGCTAAAATGAGGGAAACATGACATCAACACTATTTATAGTCTGCCTAATACTGGTCGCCGTAATGATCACCATCCACCCTGCTCTCTGCATTCCTTTTGTTATCGCTGCTTACCTACTAGCTGGTAATGGCAATATGCACATGGATAGTGACGCGAGTATCATTTTAGGTATCATCGGATTTATTCTGTTATTGGTTCTGTTCGTCATTGTGAATGACGCTCTGAAATAATTGCTGATAGTGTAATGTGGATTAATCGCTACTCAATCGTCAACTAAGAGCGAAAAGTTGACTACAGTGTGGAAAGTCTATCTGAGACAATTGTAGTAATGACTAACCGCAAACATTTTCAAACTAAAAAACAGTTTAAAATATTTTAGCTATTTCGAAGGGGAAAATAAAAGCTTAAAATTCATTAAATATAAGTAAGGATAGTTACTTGCTGAGGGCGCCCATAATTAGGCACCCCATAGATAAAAAATACCAGTAGAATAAATTATTAAAACCTTCTGAATAAGTCATTCATTGCAGCACCAGGTTTTATTTCACTATTATGAGATAGATGTCGCTCAAAATATTTATTTTCATAAGCCTCAGGCGATGGGCCTCTCTCAGCCCTAAATATTAATATTTCTTTTTCTTTATAGGTAAAGTTCGATAATCTGTTTAAAATTTTCCTCTTGAATTCCTCTGAAATCAAGCTACTTTTCCCTATATAATCTTTAAGTTGCTTCAGATATTGGTCTACTCCTCCATGTAAATACTCAGCCTCACTATCAATGCCAACTATGAATTTACTTGAGTATTTTATATAACTCCTTTTAAATTTCGCTTCGTGATCCTTTGCATCAGATTCGCTTTCCGCAACACCAACAATGACAGTACACTCCCCACCTATACTATTTGTCATTGCTGTCAATGTTTTTAATATTTTATCAACCAAAGCAAAATTAAACTCTTTTTTACTATTAGCTAACGTGATTAACCCCATTTTAAAATCATATGATTGCTGTTCCGTCTTGGACTCATTAATAATGTTTTCTATGTTTCTTATCCAATTACCTGGTTCAAAAGTATTAACTTTGGATTTAATAAAGTGTTTTGATATAATCCCTTTAGTTGCCTCAATTAAGCTGGTTCTTTCATCGTTATGCCACTTTCTACCATTTCCCATAATGGACTTATAATGCTTATCATAAATTCCTTTCAGCGAACTATGGAGGTCCTTATAGTTTGAGACTTCCATACTTTCATTTATTATTAGCTCATACATAGACAGGAATATAATCTGAAAGCATCGTGATGATTTTTGTTTCTGATTAGAGTAAATCGTATCAGAGAAATTCCCTCTGTCATCCTTAAATACTTTATTAAGCTCATCAAATATATAATTAAAAGATTTTATAATGAAATCTTCCTTATATTTTTCAAGTGTGCTTGCTAAATTTTGATGCTCTTTTGTAGTTGAATCATAAACCTTATTTAAGTAGTCTGATGTTGTATGACACTCTTTAGGAACAGATACATAGCTAAGTAAATGAGTTATTAACTCTTCATCCCTCGACTCTCTTATATCTTCTTTCCTAATAATATCACCTTTGACCCAAAAAATATCCTTTATGTTTATTCCATAATTTAACCTATCATCACCTATGCTTATATTCTTCATATTTCTAAGTGTCACAATATCAGTCCTGGAAGAATCTTTCCTGACGTAGTTTGATATTTTATTTATTGTCTCGGGAACTATTCCTAGTGATCCGGCTTGTCGTACATCTTGCATTGACAATCTTCTTCCTCCAGTGTTTATTCTTCTGAAAGTTTCATCTATAAATGCAGGAGTGTTTATGTGTGTAGTTAAAAATGGTATTTGATAATTAAGTATTGAAGAACAAACTTTAGCTTCTAAAATTGGGGCCTTCTGATTTAAGATCCCTTTATCTTTTAAACTTTTAGTTAGGGAAGTTGTTTCTAAATCAAAATATGCTCCATTGAGAGAAAAGTCACATTCAAGAAAAGATGTAATAGCATTCAAACGCTGTAGTCCATCTAAAATCTCGAAAACTCCAATGTCATCACCACTTCCTTCTTGTTTTGATGTCAATATCATGGGAATCGGGTACCCATTGGCCAATGAATCTATAAATTTTTCTTTTTCCTCGATTGTCCAAACAAGCTTTCTTTGGTATCTGCGATTAACAACGAGTTTGTTCTCTAAGTACAGCTCGAATACTCTCTGAACTAGCTGTGGTGTAACTGCTGAACTCATTTTATGTCCTTATTAAGGCTTAGTTTTAAAACTACTATATTATCGAAAGATTAAAATATCCATACTAAATACTGGGTCTTTACGTGTTTTACAGGTAGATTTTTCTGACCTTTGAAGTACCCTTGGTGCGTAGCTATATGAATGCCTACTTTTGACACAGAGCCTTCTGTCAGATCTAATTACACCCAAGCGAGGTTGCTATCGAGTTGGCAAGTAAAACCATCTATGACCATGGCTACATTGCCTTGCTCAAAAGCCAATAAATCAGGGAGTCTTCCAAACTCCCTTTCAATTTACTTATTAAAATACGGATTCACCCTTTCCACCGCCTGTTGTACCAGTTTGTTTCTGGTCGCCATTAGCCGATCAATCTTTTCTCTTTTCTGATCCGCCGTGAGTATCCGGTCGCGCCTCATCATTTCAATCTGAGCATTCAGTGCTTTCACTTGTTTCTGCGTCGCGGTTAGCCCCTGACGCTGCGATAACTTACCCCTATTTTCCTCTATCAATTCATTGGCATCATCGCCCCGCCCCTGCTTACGGAAGCTGTTGATGGTGCTGTTTATCTGGTTGGCTTCGGTCATCATGCGGTAAAAATCTTCGGTGAATTGGGTAGACTTGGCCGGATCTGAACCTCTGAAGAAGGATTTAATCACCGGCATCTCATCTAGGCGCATGGTCGGGGTTTCGCCGTAGTCTTTCAGGTTACGCATCAGCAAATTAGTCGCGCCCATCACATAGCTGCCTAAACTGCCGGTATAGCCCATCACAATATGATCCAGCATCTTCGGTGACATATTGGTCGCCTCACCCACTTCGCGCATTAACAGGCTGGTCTGGTCGTTATAACGGGCACCCGCAATCAAGTTGCTGTCGGCCATGTTCTCAATCGGCCCGCCTTTGAAGAAATCATAGTTAACATAAGCCTCGGCAATCGGCATCGCGACTTGTGGGATAGGGTTGAATGCCATAGTTTCCATAAAGTTATGCGCCACCAGCTTGCCAAATTTAGCCCCGGTATCTTTACCGCCCAGCGCACGGACAAATCGCTCCGGCAAGGTGCCAAACATCAAGCCAATTTCAAACGGTTTCGGGAAACGAATATGCTGATCGCCAATCCATGCGTGCCAATAAGTGTCTTTATCCCAGTCCTGAAGCTCGTCATAACGTTTGTCGTCCCAATTCAGCGCCATCAGTGCCAGCGAGGCTGCGGTGATCATGCCGCCGCGTTTCAGCACTTCGCGCGGGTTCTCTTTGATACCTCGGCCTAACTTACTCAGCCCTTGCATACGGGCGTTGAAAAATGGCAGCATATCACTCAGGTTTATCATGATTTTACTGGCCCCCATCATGCTGAAGTCCATCAAATCACGCGATTCAAAGGCTGCCTGAGCTTTACTTTTCCCTGATTTAATTGCGGCCTCATAAGTGGCCAGTCGGTTAGCGTTCTCTGCCGCTTCGCTGAGATTTTTATATTTATGCAAACCCTGTTCAATCTTACCCATCACCTCTTTGCTGTTACGAGCAATGGAGGATTCGAATTCGTGGATTTGACTGTCGTTGTAACCTTTACGCCGTAGAACACTACGAATAGTTTTAGCAGTCGATGCCGGATCATAAACATTCGAGTAACCGCCGCCAAAAGTGGCACCGGCGAACATCATATCCACCAGGCTATCATCAGTGCGTAGGGCTTTTCTAAATCCGGCCCATGAGGCTGTCACTGGCTTAAATCCATCTTTATTGATGGCCCATGAGTGGATTGAGTCACGTAAGAAGTTGCGGATGATAAAATCAGGCATCGATGTGGTGCTGACGGTCAGCACCTTTTTAGCCTGGCGGGCCGCTTTCATAAAGGTAGAGTTACTACGCTCGAGGTCTATCATGGTAAAGGCGCGATACAGTTCCGGATCATTAACCTGAACCAGTTTTTCCTGCCCATCAATAAACACCTTAACCACATCTTTGCCGATACGCTCAAAATCCATTTTGTTCGGTGATTCAATCACCTCCAGCACGCCGGTATCCACAAGATTGACCACTGAGCGACGCATGGCCTCATTTTTCATTGAAGCATCAACCGATTTCGCCACATAGTTAAACAGGTTTTCGATAGGATCCTTGATGGTTAAATCGCTGCCTTTTAACTTGCGTACGGTACTGCTCTGGTTGGCAATGCCTTTGCTGGTCCACGGCCCTTTCACCTCGCCATTTTCGGCTTCACGGTAATAAGGCAAGTACCAGGCATCCTCCCACTGTGCGCGGCTTTCCGGATCAATCAATCCCATATCTTGTTGCAGATCCAGAATCGACTTAATGAAAGCATCATATTTTTTCTTCTGGCTGTCGAATAAGGCTTCATTACCCCGGTTAAGGGTTTTCATATAAGCAATTTCGTCAGCATTGAAGTTGTTCTCTTTGCCCTCTTTCATCAGCCGTTCAGAGCGATGGCCGGCGATCCATTTAAAGAAGTTTTCCCGATGGTTTCCCAGTCCGTCGAGAATACCCATAAGAGCGTCCTCTTTACCGGTACCGGATTGTCGCTCTACTATCCCTTCGGCTTTGTTATAGCGCGGCAAGCCATGCTCTAAAGTGGCGGCAGTAACAGAGCCTGCCCCGGCAGCCATACGCGCTCCAATGTAGGCAGAACTTCGTGCATCATTGATACCGGCAGCATCTTCGGCATATTTCAGCGGAGCCATACCATCAAAGGTTTTGGTATTGAGTTTACGGCCGGTTTCTTTTAGCCAGGCTTTCAGTTCCGTTTTATCTTTGCTGGTCACTGTACCGTAGAAAGTCTTGGCCTTATCAAACCACCCCTGCTCAACGTTAAAGCCCATTTTGCGGTTGGTTTCAGCATCCATTGATGAGCTAGCAGTGCGGGAGTAAAGCGCATCACTATTGCGAATATCCTGCTTGGAGAGTATATTTTTACTTGAGCCGCTAAAGGTGTTCGCCCCGGGCAATTGGAGCCCGGTTGCATGAAGCCATTTAGCGGCTTTTTCTTTGTCTAAATACAGCAAGTCGTTGTCCAACTGCTTTTGTAGTGCAGCACGGTTATCTTTTCCGTACACGCTCGCAATCTTATTCACCTCTGCAAATCCAGCACCTTTACCATTCAGATGAATAGCGGCAATCACTGGATTCCCATTAGCATCATGAGCTTCCACCAGTGAGACTAACGCATCTTTCTCCGTTGCAGAACGCATGACAGCCACAGGATCCGAGATTAACTCAGGCAACCGCTTCATATCCTCCAGTCGTACTGCATGATCACGTACGGATGGGTCAGTGGCTTTATGCACCACGGACGCAGGCATGGTAAGTTCAATATTCCGCGCGCCAACCGCCTGATAAACGGCGGGCGTGTCACCTAAGCGAACCTGATGACGTGGGGCATGCTCCATTGCCGCTATATTTTCAACTTCAGATGCAAGCTGCTTAGCGTCATAGCTATCGGGTTTGAATGGATCTTTGCGGCCTTTGGAATACAGAGCATCAGAGCGTGAAAACGTATTATCAAACTCCCGCGTTCCGGGTTGTTCGCCATCATACATAGCCGTCTTTTTAAACCGCCCAGCGACGGTGCGCAGAATAGTGCGTATCTCAGTTGGCGAAATATCATTCGTATTCATGATGCCGGTTTTCTTCAATGCATTGATCAGCACAGAAACAAAACGGTCCCACATCGCTCCAAGGCCGCTGAGTTCTGAACGCTCAGCCATGTGAGCCAAAAACTCATTAGCCTGCATTTCGGGAGACTCATTGCGGTATGACTTATCGACTTCCCGCCAAACATCCTGAATTTCTTTATTTTTGCTGTCGCGAGTCTGATGTAATACGCGCATGATACGGTCGTATTCCACATCACCAATGACGGAAGCCAGCCCGTGGTGCGCCAAGACCTCATGACGCAATTTAGCCCGAAGCTCGCGGTCAGAAGTAATGTTATCCGCTACCACAATCACCCGGCTGAGTTCCGGCTGATAAATGGCATGGACAATGCCGAATTCTTTTGGGATCCCGCGCGGCATCATGGCAGCCGCTTCAGCTTGGGTTTGCACTACCTTAACTTTGATTTTGGCTGCACCATTCAAATTGCGCACCCAGACATCAGCGATAACTTGGGCTCGCCCTTGGCGCATTCCCTGAGCGGTTTTTTCACCCGCAGCAGTGTGGCCGGTATCTGAAATAACATTGCCTTTATCAATATCGGTACCTTTACGCGAATAGAAAGCGATACCTTTATCGGTTGGCTTGGTTTTGAGCGTTTTGAATAGGTGATCAAATGCCTGACGCACGCCGCCGTTTAATTCCGCTTCGGTTGGGTACCCGCCTTAAATAACTGAGCATTGCCACTAATGATATCTGTTGGTGCCGCCGCAGCGGAAAGAAGTACATCTTTTAAACCTACGCTAGGATCATTGGCTTGCGGTGCTTTTGACTGCCGTCCAGCAGCCTCACGCGCTGCCCTTACAGCACCCCAGTCGAAACCGGTATTCGCATTTTCACCTGGTTGCTGGATATTGAGTGTTTCACGATTACTGTTATTGGTTTGCTCTTCTGGACGTTGCTGCTGCGGATCGTAAGTCATTTGGTACTCCTTTATTAGAAATGAACCTTTGGCGCATAGGAAACCAGCCCACCGAGGCGTACCAACCGTACTGGCTCCTCAAAGGCTCATTTCTAATCAGGTTCGATGGTTTGAAGCACATGCGTTGTGCTGGGGAAACTGGAATAAAAAACCCCGGCAGGCGAACCTGTCGAGGCTAGATTTCGTGCATAAAAAAACCGAAGGGCTTTTTAAAGCTCACTTCGGCATCTTTCTGTAATTTAGCGTGTTACAGAGATTCTGTGAAGTTGTAAATGATGAAACTTCAAACAAACACGTTTTCCCTAAAACTCTTAGCAAAAAAAGTAGCCCTAATCAAGGCTTGATGTATAATCTATGGGAATGGAATATTTTATAAAAAATTAGGTGGTTATGAAATTTAATATTGATATTAAAAACTTTGGTAAAATAAAAGAAGCTAAGATAAACATAAGGCCTTTTACTGTTATTGCAGGCCCAAATTCATCTGGGAAAAGTTTTGTAACTAAAGCTCTTTATAGTTTTTTTAATACAATTAATAATGATCACGTTACCTCCTCAGCATTCAATAGTATAACTAAAATAAAAAACTTAGCGTTCTCTATTGATTATCAATTGGTTCGGCCAAGCTTAACAGAGCAATTATTGCATCGAGATCTTATTAACTCTATTGAACAGGTGGAGAAAATTATTGATGAAGAGTTTAGAGCTAACACTCTTACTCAACAAATTTCCGGGATGGAATTATTAAGTGTCGCATGTAAAAATGTACTTTCTAATTTTGACAACTTCAGAAATGAAGTTCATGGGAAAGTTAAATTTAAAAAAGTTAGCGCAACTTTTGATGCCATCAAGATAATGTTAAATTCATTATCTAATTTGACAACTAAACCTAATAGTTTTCTTGGTGAAGAAATAGAAAAGGGTTTCATTAATGAACTGAAAGAAAACTTTCAAGTTTCTAAACTGGCAGACTTAAAAAACTTTAATGCCGATAACGATTCTGAAATTTGTTTTGATTTCGATTCCCTTGGCTCAATTCACATAAATAACGAACGCCTTTCATTCAAGTTGACCCATACTAGTATTGATGATTTTCAAAAATTATATAATGTTGTATATTTAGAATCACCTATATATTGGAAGCTAAAGGATTCCCTTGATACTTTAAGGTCTAATAAAAAATACTTATCCTTTTTAGCTCGACAAAAGAATGATATTTTATCTGGAGTACCTAAACATTTTTACGATCTCTTTGACTTATTAAAAAATAGAGCTAAAGATGAAAAATCAATTTGTGATTCTCCTTTTTCAAAGTCAATAAAACAAGCTATTGGTGGTGAGATTCTAATATCACCAACTAGTGATATTGTTTTCAGAGAAAAAGGAAGCCCTCGAGCTGTTGGCCTACACTCTACTGCTCTGGGTGTTACTAATTTAGGTATAATATCTCTCTTGCTAGAGCGAGGTATTATATCGGAAGGTAGTTATTTATTTATTGATGAACCAGAAGTGAATCTTCATCCATCATGGCAAAAAATTATGATTGAGACCCTTTTTGAACTCAGCACCCACGGCATAAGCGTTATTATTGCTAGCCATAGCATAGACATGATGAAGTGCATAGAAAATATTATGGATAGCAATCCTATTCTTGTATCTGAAGAACATTTTGGTATAAATCAATTAACTTCTGATGGTTATTCTGTCGCTGAAAGCACTAATCCCATGAAGCGTATTGCAGCAATTAAAAGTGATCTTGGCAAACCTTTTTATGACATGTTCATAGATGGAGAGTTGTAATATGGACATGAGTGATTTTGAGAATTTTGCTGAGGAAATGGATCATGAATTTAAATCCATCGATGTCAAAATAAATAAAATAGGCTATAAAGTTGATGGGGAAGGTATTAAATATCATTGTAAATTTAACGAAATTAAGTCTGTAGATTACTTTCACAACATAGAAGATAAACTTCACTTGGTCGAGTTTAGTGATCTAGCCATGCAGCATACTTGTATATTACAACGCATAAAAAAAATAAAAGATTGTGATTTAGACAAGAAGGAAAAAATATTACATATTAAAGAATTGCATAAAGCCATTATTTCCGAAATGCGTCAAAAATATATAGACTCATTAACTATTCTTCGTTATATGCCCAAAAACATAAGTAATATTCCTGCATGGGCAGTAGTAGAAAAAGGGAATTATATCGTTATAGTTGCACCGACGAACGACAATGTTGAAGCGAGTGTTAAATCAGATATAGTTAGAATATTAGATAAACTAAAAAATGACCTAACAACTTCTATACCTGATGAACTGTTTGTAGGTGTAAAAGTTGTTAAAATTGATAGTTTCCTTCAATAAGATAACGTTTTAGTCCGAAGTTAATCTAATAATCTCCCTCAACTGTTGTGCAGTAAAGCTGTTAACATGTGTGGAAGCTGTCTGGGCTGTGTTGTTTGCAGCCTTTACCTCCTCCCTATCCGCTCGTTTCTGCTGCCAGGCAGCAAATGCCCTCCGATCTTCCTCACTATTCAGATCTGGCACTTCACCAAATTCTTTTTGGTACTCCCCGGCAAATGCTTCCAACTCAGCTGGGTCAATGCCGGATTGATTCTGAGAACCACGGCCCCCACCAACACCATAGAGTTCAGAAGCTTGCTGGCGGCGTTGCTCAGAGCTGCTTTTTATTTCCTGTTTTGCAGCGGCCAGTTGCTTCTCATCCATCATGGCACTGTCTTTATTCAGCGCGGCCAATTGCTTACTTTCATCTTTACCAATATCCAGCAGCTCTTTGCGGTAGCCTTCACTTTCCTGACGCATGGCGGCTTTATCTGGCGGGTTAACCATGCTGCCAATAAACTTGGCGCGATCTGGCTGGTTAAGCTGACCAACCATCTGGCTGTAACCTCTGACCTTATTCATAAACTCGTCGATAGAGATTTTAGCTACCTGGTTATCATTCACATCAGCGGAACCGAATTGAGTCATAGGTTTGTTGGCGGTTGAACCATCGCTATAAGTGACTTTCAGACCAGGAATAACAAACTTGCCATCTTCGCTGATGCCAATATGGGCCAGTTCTTTGCTCTTAATCTTCTTGCCAGATTCCGGATCGACTTCATCAATATTGCGCTCAATATGAGGGGCCAACACAGTATTCATCGTCTTTAATACTTTCGGGTCGTTATAGTTCATTTCCCCGGAGAGCACTTTCTGCATAATCTGGTTAATCTCCATCACGTTATTGATGGCGTCCTGACCAAAGAAGCGGGACGGATGCAGCGGATTATCCTTTGATATTTGCCCATACAATTGAGGGTCTACCTGACCAGTGGTTTCAATCTGTTTATACATCGCCTGAACGACCGGCATTTCTTCTTGCATGCGCTGTTGCCGCTCGGCTTGTGAACGTTGGAAATTAAACTCGCTTTTACGCATGTTGAGTTCCTGCGCCCGCATGCCCAAACTGGCATTGGCCGTGCGCTGATTGGCTTGCGCTAACCCGTAGTTTTTATTCCACTGCTCATCACCCACACTGTCACGCTGTGATTTATATTGGTGATCTCGATTATCAGTCTCTTTGCGCCAATCCACCTGCTCTTTCGCCAGGCCATAGTTGCGGTCAGAGTCTTTAATCTGTTGCTGTTGTGCGGCATCTCGCAAGCCCAGCTCACGATTGCGACTCATTGCCTGATCCGCAGTATTGAAGCCTGCCAAGAAGCCGTCTGCTAAACCTTGTACGCCCATAATAATGATCCTTTAGAAGAAACTACTTGCCAGCAAACCTACTGCGGCACCAATACCCGCACCAATCGGCCCACCCGCAGCACCATAGGTGGCACCAACCGCCATGCCAGTACCGGCCCCCACGCCAATCATGCTCATTTGGCTCTGTTTCTGTTGGGATTTGAGCTGCTCATTTGCAGATTCGCGCTGTATCTCACGGTTAGAAGCATCACCTAGCCCTTGCATGGCCTGCTGCCGAGTATCCCGTGCAACATCAATCAGTCCGTATCCCATTAGTTACTCCCCCCGCCAATACTCATTTGCTCACGTAGGCTTGCACTGCCACCGGTTAAAATATTCATCTGTCGATCTTGCTCAGCCTCCCGGATACCATTCTTCGCCCCGGCAGTGGCCAGTGCCGAGCGCAGACCTAAACTGTTATCGTTCGGGTTTGCCGTCTGAGTAGTGCCATAACGCGCTAACTGATTTTGAGTACCCAACTGAGCAGAACGCAGACTGTTGGCAGAACTATCACTGACGCGGGTTAATTGCTGATTCATCAGTTCTCCGCTGGTAGCCAAACCCATTAGCTCTTTTTGCTTTGGATAAAAACGAGTGAGCCAATCGTTATACTGATCACGAATAAGATTGGCATAGGTATCAGATGCTTGTCCCATAACGCTCTCCTGTCATTAGTTGCCGCCAAAGATGCCCGTGGATTTGCTGCTCACGTCTTTGAGTCCATAAGTCGATTTGCTGCTGACGTCCTTGACCCCATAATTACGAGCAGCCACGCCGCCAACAGCACCGACTAATTGCCCTACTGCCTGTCGGTCGCTAAGTGACTTCTGTGCATCGCTGGTCGCTTTACTTAAACTCTGGCTGGCAATGTTGCTATAACCAGACAGTGCATCAGCTTTTTGCCCTGAACCCATAGCGACAACATCCTGCAACCCGGCGACATATTTACCGTAATAGAGTAACTGCCCTCCTCTAACTGGATACGATATGCGCCAATATTGTCGGTTCTAACCGTGGCTGAAAAGGTATTGAGTACAGTGAGACTGTTAGCTATTGCGGTGAGAGTGATTTGTGCATTGATTACCGGCTCACCAACCGGGTTAATCATAATGCCGGAAACAATAACGCTCACTGCCCACCTCCCTGATACTGCGCCTCTTTCAATTGCTGAGCGAAACTCTCAGAATTTTGCTTAACCCCCAGCTGATCACTGAATGCCTGATAATGCTGCATGGCTAAATTGAGATTGGCCCCGGCGTCACCATCTTTACTAAATGAACGAAACAGCATCCAATCCACCAACGGATTCACATAGAGCTCATCAATCGGTACCGGCGTTTTATCTGCCAGATCATTGATAGCAACGGCCACCGGAACTCTGGCAACGACCGCCTCAATACCAATGGGCTGCATAGCACCGGGAAACAGGTAATACACTTTGGGTGTCAATTCGTTATAGGTGTAACGCTCGACTGAGCCAGTCATCTGATGCCAGTCAGGGTATTGGCTATCCAGTACATCGCGCGGTACCGGCCTTAATGCCCTGCCGTCTACTAAACGAATCATCTCGATTAAGCGGATCGCACCGGCGGGCAACCTCTGTTTAGTCCCAACCTCTGTGGTCATCACTTCAGTGGTGGCTCCGGCATCAGGTCGCGCCAGAATGACAGCCCGGACAGCATCATTGTAATAATCACATAGCTCCGCCAACGGCCAGCGTAGCCATGCAGTATCTTTGAGCTGGGTGTTAACCCGCCCAATAATCTCGGCAATGGTGATCATTAGAAGAACTCGTGTTTACGAACGGGGTTATTGAAGGCGGTGATCGGGGAGTTATCCAGCGCCTCACGAAATGCCCGACGATAACCATCAACAAAGCGCACCCCGAAGTATTGTGAGCGCTGCGGATCGGTCCACGGTTTGCCCGGCATAATAAATAAATCTTCCAGCGCACCAATGGCGATCACATCAGCGTAATCGTCTGCAAGCACGTCAGGCACTTCAGTCACCTCACGCTTGGGTTCAATGGCAAAATCCACAGTCACTTTGGTAAACGGCTGATTGAAAATGATTTGATTGGCAGACTTTACGGTAAACTCAATGCCAGCCGTCAACAGAACACCCGGCGCACTGGCATTACTCACCTGATTTGTGAGGTTTAATACCCGTAGACGCTTGACGCATTTCACCAGATCACTGTCCGTCAGGATACAAGTTGCACCCTGAATAACATCATTAAAAGTGACAGTTTCACGACAGAGTAATGACTCACGACAAAAGGTGATCGCAGATTCCAATGCGGCCTGCTTCATCATGATATCCAGCGGGCCGCTGATATGCTTTCGTATGGTCGGCAGAAATGCGTCAAGTGTTGCCATGGTTATTCGGCCCCAGTGCTAACAGCGTTCTTGACCTGAATGGCTTCACGAACACGCACGCGGAAATCATTGACCTTTTCCTGAGCAGCCTGCCTGATATTCAGATCTTCAGATTCGACTAAGGTGGCCAGTTGAACCGAGGTCAGTTTGGCGATATCAACCTCATCACCCCCAACTTTCAGGACAAAACTATTTTTTTCAGCCTCAAGTTTGGCTTGTTCTATTAATTGCGCCGCCAATTCTGCATGTTCTTGCTCTGAGGCTTGTTGCAGATTGAGCGTACTTTCCAATTCATCGTGACGGATAAATACCGTTGGAAAATCCAGCAGTTGATGGGCAATAGCACTTTCAACTTCAACCGGTTTATGGCGCGGGAATACCAGGCGACTACCGGTAATGGTGTCACGTTTTTTTTCTTTTAGGCCGATATAGACCACGGCGATTTTGTTAGGCATGGGAGACTCCAGATTGCGGATAGTAAAATGGTTAATGACAAAGCTATTAGTCACTTAGTGAGTGAAGGGTTTACCGCACCTCGGGGCACTCCGACGGCTCACGCGCTTGTATTTGAAACTACTCTCGCCCTTCCAATCCATCGCTGCCACCCACAAGGGCAATTGCGATCGCCATAGCACCACCAGCAACTACACCGTATATTTTCTTCATTAAAGGGGAGGACACTGCCATTATTTATCCCCCCTGATTATTGTGTATCCCTCTCGCGCTGCTTTTTCGATAGCTTTTGTCTGCCGGCGCTGCCAGTAGGCGTTCAGAAAAAAGGTAGCCACCCCGATGATAATACCGATGACAATCGCCCAATCATTCAGGGTTAAATCTTTTAATAGGTTACCCAGCTTCCCAACCAATACCAGCACTGCCCCTGTGAGATATGAGGCAAATGATGTTTTTTCAGGCATTTTCATGCTCCACCTCCCCGGTTTGGGGAAATAAAAAAGCCTGCTGGGCGAACCATGCAGGCTTTTGGGGTAGTCAGGACTGACCGGAACTGACCAATAAAAAACCGGAGCAGCTTTTAAGCATACTCCGGCATCTTTCGGAAATTTAGCGCGTATTAATCATTCAGTCAATGGAGGGTATTGCAAAAGATCATTATTCATCAACGCAATAACCACCGTCATCTGCTGATTGTGATTCTCCGCCCCACCAGGCAATGCTCTTTTAACCTCAACCCACAATTGAGATGCTGAATATTGCTTGCTGGGATTAGCTAAGACTATTTTTGCTCCCTCGATGGCGTAATCTTTGTTATTAGGATATTTTCTTCGACGTAAAATATAATTACCTCGTTTTATTCCCTTTACCCAGCCGTCCTCACATAAGCCTAGAAAAGTAATTCTTGGGCATGACTTTCCATTACCGTCGAGTGATTGATCCCATTTTTTAGCTAATTCGGGGTTATTCACGCCAGCAAAATATTTTGCGACGCTGACAGCTATTTCAGCATAATTATTTTTTGCCATCTGTCTCTCAAACCATTTCATTTTTAGTTAATTCAGATAATGTCTGAGACGCGTCGCTTTCTTCAATGTACAGCCATTGCATGCATTCTTTAACCAAAGGTGCGTATTGCGCAGCCCACTCCCCGGCGGGTATCTCAGCCCCTATGATGCCCATAGATTTGCGCAGATGCTCCATTGTCGGCGGTATACGACCACTACCACCGCACTCGTTGCATGTTTCTGGATGAGGTCGCAGGGTTTTACCGGCACCATGGCAACGTGGGCAGACTTGGGTTACCGCAGCCTGCTGATTGGCCCATGCCCGGAGTGCTCCGCGTTCTGTTTTGATTTTAGACTGAAGAGTTTGTATGTCACTGGCCAGTAGTTCGATAGTGCCATCATCAAGTGCCTGGGCTTTATCTCTCTCCAGTAATTTGATTTGCTGCTGTAGCCCATCAACGACTTTTCTGGTCATTCCAGTACGGGAGCCGTAACGCCGCAATAAAGTGGCAATTTGCTCTACCTGCGCCGGGAGATTTCTATCCAATACCATATTCAGCGCTAACTGACTGGCAGCAATGGCACGCGGTGGATGCGGTCGCTTATGCAGCCACACACCAATAGCAGCCCGTAAGCGTTGCTCGGCTTTGCAATCATTACGGTATTTGGTCATCAAGATATCAAACCCAACGGGGTGGCTATGCTGGCAGGTAGCAAAAGTCCCTACTATCTGGTCTTTGGTCAGAACTGCACGACCTCTGCCAATGTTCAGCGATTCAATGCTGACGCAGCGCGGATCATGCATTTTAATAAGTTGTTCAATTGCTGTGGTCATTGGTCAGTCCCGTGTTTTAAATTCACAGAACTGAGTTTATAGTTCATTTCATAATACGCAACACATATAGAAAACATCCCTTTAAATGCAATTAAACTTTACCCAAAAGAAGTGCTGCAATAGGCCCAGCTAATTCTTTTACTCCCTGCGCTACAGTTATAAAGTTAGCTAGCCCTCCCAAAAGTTCGCTAAATTGCTTACCTATTACTCCGGTTTTGACCTCTTCCTGTATCCTCCCTCGATTTCTGTCACTCTTATCCATGCCATGCCCAAAGCCGACACCGGTATTTTTACCGTTGTAGACAGATGGCTCTCTAATTACTTCATGATCGAAGTAATAGTTTTTCGACTTACTCAACAAGAAAATATATTCGTGGGCTTTGGTACAGCGATCACGCACGCTCTCTGGCATAGGATTAGATTTGTGCCAAATAATATCTTGGCGGAGGATCCAGCCGTCATTTTGTAACGCAAAGGCAAAACGCCACGGCATTCCATACAGTTGCTTCCCTTTGCCCCAACTATCCCCCATATTTACCCATAATGTCCCATCGTCACGAAGCACGCGGCGAACCTCGCGAAACACTGCGACAAGCTTTTGAATAAACACCTCTGGGCTTTCCTCCAGGCCAATCTGCCCCTCAACACCATAATCACGCAGCCCATAATACGGTGGGCTGGTAATACAGCTATGAATGGACTGATCTGCCATTTTGCGCATTGAGTCTATGCAATCACCGATAAAAATCTGGTAACTCATTGCATGCCTCCTTGCGTGGTAGGAACCAGACGATAAAACCAAACCCGCTTACCGCTATCCTCATTGCGGACAGTTCTGACCTGTTTCACCAGCCCGTGACGGACAGGATTGATCTCGCGCAGACGTGCGCTTATCGCGGTCTGGGTATCACCTTCACCGGGGAACATCTGGGACATCAACTTTTCCAGATCGCGCAGGGTTCGCCAGTCAGCCCCACTGGCAGCGGCGATCACGCGGTTTAACTGGCTGTTGGCCTCGTTTAACCGGCCAGCCAGGCGCATAGACCTGATATCGTGGTTAGTCCAGAGTAAAACCAAGATGCAGATTGCGATATCGCTATCATTACGGCTGGAAATAATGAATACCACGGTTGGGGAAATTATAGAAAAGTGCCTGAATAACAGTAAAAGTGAATATCTCATCAGCTCGCCAAGTAAAAATTCAGGCAGAGAACCGGGGGCATTAAATGCAGACTCGCTCACCAAAGCATTTGTTAAAGCATTAAAGGCGACCGATCTGGTTTATGAAATATCCCCTCCCAGTTTTCACGAGATCCGCAGCTTGGCGTCTCGTCTTTATGAAGCGGAATACGGTAAGGAATTTGCACAGAAATTGCTTGGACACAAATCGATGAAAATGACGAATGTATACCTGGATTCACGTAAAAATGAGTGGGTTGAGATTTAGGCCGAGTATAGGATTTCGGGGGAATTTCGGGGGATTTCGGGAGAAACAGAAAAATATCATTAAAATCAATAGATTAAAAAAAGACCGAATACGATTCCTATATTCGGTCTAGGGAAATGGCTCTTGGGAGAGAGCCGTGCGCTAAAAGTTGGCATTAACGTAGGCTTACTCAGCCATACTCTTTAAGAATAGTCGAGTACATGTGTTTCGCCAACTTAGCAACAGAAGTAATTAATCACAGTTGCAAACTAGTTTGGATGATAAAAGTCAGTTCATAAAATGAACAACGTAATTATCTGTTAAATAGAGACAAATATCTGTGTCCGCCAATATTCTCGAGTTTACTTTTGACATAAGGTCGTGGCGCGCTGCTGGAAAGGCTCCAGACTCATCTTTTGGCCCGGTTTCTCACTGTCATCCAATAATAAAATATCTAACGGTTTTGCCAGGACATGCCCCGCTTTCATCTGTTCAGTCGCAACATCATTGAGTGGATATTGTGCTAATGTGCTTGGATTTATCACAAATAAAGCCCCGCCTGAGCGGCACTCCAACATCACTTCTTCTCGATTAAATGCCCATTGTTTGCCAAACTCAAACTTACTGACGGTCACTATCTTCCCGGCAGCAATAGCGTTTACCGATAACATCAGTAATGATAATGTCAGCACAAAACCTTTCATTCTAATTATCCTCAATTAACTGATTGCCTTGATTTTCTCGTATATCGAGGCGTCGATGCAAGCTTACTGCCACTATCTATCAGGTATAACTTCACATTATATCGGTGCCATCGTCGCAAAAAAACTCACCAAAAGCAGTACTGTTGCACCAAGGATAATTTCAGCACAGCTGTTTACAACCAACCAGTAATGGGCTTTTGTGGGCAATTTTCGCAACATAGGGACAATGAGGTAGCGGTTAATCACAGCAATAACAATCATAAACAGCACCAATATTACTTTACTGAGTAATAGCATCTGATAAACAGATGTCAGTGTTAAAGAAGTCTCACGCAATATAATAATGCTATTAATAATTCCGGTGGACAATACCAATGCCACGGCCAAATGACCCCAACTTGAAAATCGAATTAACGTAGTGATAGCTTCGCGTTTAACATCACCATGGCGGGTATATGCAAGGCAAACCAGCAATGCGGGCAAACATCCTATCCAATAACCTGCACTGAGCAGATGTATAACTTGATTGATCTGATGAATCCATCCCAGCACACCCTCGTGCATCGCCGCGTGCCCGATAAAGGCCAGACTGGCTAATAGCAACGTTGAACAGCCTACCATCAGCCGATAATAAACACGGATTGTGCCGAGCAAAGCTATCCACATGCTCAATATGGATAAACCGAGATGCCATTGCCATATCTGACCAAAACGGGTGCCCAATACCGCCCACCACACGTTTAGTCTGTAGGTATCAGCCCAACCATCACCCATCATGCCAGCTTGGATAGCTAGCAGCCCGATAGCGGAGGCTAATCCCACAAATGTACTGAAGACAAGGAGAGGCGATAAGCGGTTTTTGAGTATCGAAGAGAAGCGGTCTGGTGCTAATAAGGCGGTGAAAACACTGATGCCAAACATCAGCATCACCGCCAAAAAATGCAGAAAGCGACACAGAACGAATAGAGTCGCCAGAGACATATTATTTCACTGTGAAGCTGTAAGTGCCTTTGGTTTTATGGCCATCAACAGACACCACATGCCATGAAACGTCGTATTTCCCAGCTTTCAATGCACTATCGATCGGCAAGATTAATTGTGTGTTATTGACCGGGTCCAATTTAAGCTCGCCTGTTTTGACAACATTGTTATCTGGGCCAGTCACTTTCACTCCACTGAAACCCAATTCAATTCCTTCAGAGAAACCCAGTGTCACGGCTTCTGGCGCTGAACCAATGGTCGCATCGGCAGCAGGAGATTCAATTTTCAGGTGGGCGTGAGCCAAGGCTTGCTGGCTGGATAACCCAACAAATAACACAATAAGTGCCGAAAGCATGCGGCATGAAGAACGTACTTTGCGAATAAACATAATATCCCTTAATCGATGGGGGAGAAGAATCTGTCTGCTACCAACCATATCCTATATTGGCAGCGCGAACCCCTATCACTTCCAGTCAATTGCACTACCTGTGAGGTAGGGCACAAAATAAAACGCCAAATTATGAATGGCGATTGAAATATCACCAATAGTTGAGTAGCAATTAAGCTCAGCTAGCGCTTTTAGCTTGGTTGCAAATGATAACGATTTCAATATAGCAAGTCGAGAAACCATAGCTAAACAACATGTTGTTAGCACGAAACAATAAAATTAAGAGAAAAGGGAGGGACGAGTATGGCGAAGAGACAATAAAAAGCCGCAATTTCTATTTCCACTAAGAGTGGATAGAAACTGCGGCGAGTTCAAATCAAGCCAAAAAATTACGCCTGAACGTGGCTCTGTGCAGCCATGGTTTTCAGATCTTTATCGACGAAGAACAATGAATTGCCGCTATTACCCACCAGCGCCAGTTTATCCAGAATAGATTTGAACAGTTTTTCTTCTTCATGCTGTTCAGACACATACCATTGCAGGAAGTTGAATGTAGAGTAATCGTGAGTGGTCATTGCGACATGGGCAAGCTCATTAATTTGAGTCGTAATAAGTTGCTCATGCTCATAAGTCAGTTTGAATACATCAGCCAGTGATGCGAAATCTGTCGGCGGCGCACTGATTGTACCCAATACCGGCATAGCGCCCGTTCCGCTCAGATATTCAAATAAACGCTGCATATGCTGCATCTCTTCTTGAGAATGCTCTTTTAAAAATGCTGCCGCGCCTTCAAAGCCTTTATCACTGCACCAAGCACTCATCTGTAGATAAAGATTGGCAGAGTAAAATTCCAGATTCAGTTGCTCATTAAGCTTCTGAGCCATTTCTGTTTTCAACATGATAATTCCCTAATTTTTATAATGCAGGTAAGCAACGATTAACTTAGCTTATTATGCCAAGTTAAAAACAAAATAAGAACACCCTATTCACATTAATATTTAATAAAATCACAAAATAACTTAACCAACTGATTATTAATGATATTTTTTAAATTTAAACATGAGATTAATTATTATAAGAATCATTTACATTAACACCAGAATACTAAAAAGAATGATTCTTATTTGAGGTTTATTTCAATAAATAATAACCTTATGACTTTGAGGTCATATTATCTCACTGCAAAAACGTTTAATTAGATATTATTAGGGTACATTAGCCTCTTGCCAATATCTGCCAGCTGCATTACCTTTTGCGCCATAACTGCCGATGCGCCACGAAGGAGAGGAAAAATGGGATATAATCTGGCTGAGTTTTCTGATGAAGAAACAGCAAAAATGAATGTCGATCTGGCCGCTTCTGGGGTTGCATTTAAAGAGCGCTACAATATGCCGGTGATCCCTGAAATGGTTGCTCGAGAACAGCCGGATGAGCTACGTGAATACTTTTTACAGCGGTTGGCACACTACCGCAGTGAATCAAATAAATTCTCTCGCTTGCCGTATGAACCCAAAATGAAGTCATGAGTAAGAGACTCCCGCACCAGGGTCTGCGGGAGTTTGGCGATGAGAATCGCTAGGATTTTCGAGCAAATTTGTCGGTTGCAAGAATTAGTTGGTGCAAGATTCCTGGTTCGTCAAAGGAATGTCCGGCACCTTCGACAATATGCAGTTCAGCCTCTGGCCATGCTTTTGCTAAATCCCACGCATTCTGTGGCTGACAAGCCATATCATATCGGCCATGAATAATTACCGCAGGAATATGGCGAATGCGCGTGACGTTATCGAGCAGTTGGTTATCGCTATCCAAAAAGCCCAAGTGGGTAAAATAGTGATTCTCAATGCGGGCAAATGCCAGAGCAAAGTCATCCTCACCGAAAGAAGCCGCGCTTTTGGTTGGCAGTAAAGTGACTGTTTCTCCCTCCCACAAGCTCCAAATTTTTGCGGCCTCCAATTGTACCGCTTTGTCCGGTGAGGTCAGCCGCTTGCGGTAGGCCGCAGTGACATCGCCCTGCTCTTCTGGCGCTAACAGGGATAACACGCGCTGCCATTTATCGGGGAAGAAGCGGGAAGCCCCGTCCTGATAATACCAATCCAACTCTTTTTTACGCAGAGTGAATATCCCACGCAAAACCATTTCACTGACCCGTTCGGGATAGGTTTCACCGTAGGCCAATGCTAGTGTCGAACCCCAAGAGCCGCCAAATATCAACCAGTTATCTACGCCAGCCATCTCACGCAGCCGTTCAATGTCATCAACTAAATGCCAGGTTGTGTTGTTATCCAAGCTGGCATGGGGCGTCGAACGCCCACACCCGCGTTGATCAAAAAGTAATACTTTGTATTTCTTTGGGTTGAAAAGTTGCCGGTGATAAGGCGCGATCCCGCCACCAGGGCCACCATGAATAAATACCGCGGGCTTACCCTCAGGGTTGCCACAGAGTTCCCAGTAAATCTGGTGACCATCACCTGTGTCTAGTAAGCCACTATCGTAAGGTTCATACGCTGGATAAAGCCCACGTAATTGTTCCATTATTTTTCCATGTTTGTTGAGACAATAAAGTTATCAAAGCTTATACAGCCCGCAGGGTCAACGATAAAACATTACATTTACGCCAATCAGCACATTAATTCCATCAACCGGTGATAAATACACCATAACTTAATTAATTTTCAGGTCTTAGCTCAAAACATGGCGCGTGCCAGAACATAACAAGAGAGATTAATATTTAATAATATACTTATTAAACAATGAATTAAGTATATTCATGTTTTCTTCCCTTGCAACTCCCCCCCATTAGGTGGTTAATAGGTGGGCGTACCAACCTAACCGAAGGTAAAGAGAGGCAAGCCATGAGTAAGGGAATGGACAGCAAAAAGAACGCGAAGAAAAAGCCACTAAAAACACCAGCTGAGAAAAAAGCTGAGAAACGCGCTAAAAAGTCATCTTCCACTAGCGCAGAATAACGGACTTTTCGTCTCGTCAGTCAACCCGCCACGATAGGCGGGTTTTTTGTTGCTAATATTTAGGTATTACGGGGAAGAATAAGAATGTATTTTCGTGTCATCGATACAGAAACTTGTGGTTTGGAGGGGGGTATTGTCGAAATCGCGTCTGTCGATATGGTGGACGGATTATTGAGCAACCCTATGAGTGACTTGGTTAGCCCAGACAGGCCAATCAGTCTCGATGCCATGGTAATTCACCATATCACGGAAGAAATGGTGGAAGGTAAACCGCGAATTGCCGTTGCAGTTAGAAAATATCAAGGGAGCCCGTATTATGTCGCTCATAACGCCCCCTTTGACCGCGGTGTGTTACCGGAGATGGGTGGTCAATGGATTTGCACCTTAAAGCTCGCCCGTATGCTCTACCCTGATATTAAGCACAGTAATCAATATCTGCGTTACGCTTTGCGCCTGAATGTTTCAGTGCCAGATAATCTTTATCCACATCGTGCTTTGTATGATTGTTATGTCACCGCCGCACTGTTGCAACGCATCATACGAGACTCTGGGTGGAACGCCGAGCAGATGGTGGAAATGACGCAACAACCGCTGTTGTTACAGACATTTAAGTTCGGGAAATATCGTGGAAAAAGTATTGAACAGATAGCCCGGCAAGATCCGGACTACCTGCGCTGGATGCTGACCTCAATTGCCGACCTTACGCCAGATATGCGCCATACCCTGACACATTATCTGACATAACCGATTTTGTGAATCAAGCTAGAGAGAGAATAAAAGCATATTCCAAAGCAATATCTTCATAAGCTTTGAAGCGCCCTGATTTACCCCCATGGCCCGAATCCATATCGGTATAAAGCAATAATTGGTGGTCATCAGTTTTCATTTCTCGCAGTTTCGCGACCCATTTTGCGGGTTCCCAATATTGAACCTGAGAGTCATGCAACCCGGTAGTTACCAGCATGTGCGGATAATCTTGAGCTTTAACCTGATCGTATGGGCTATATTGCTTCATGTAATCGTAATAGGCCTTATCATTTGGATTGCCCCACTCGTCATACTCGCCAGTCGTCAGAGGGATAGATTCATCCAGCATAGTGGTGACCACATCAACAAATGGCACCTGCGCCACAACACCTTTGTATAATTCAGGCGCCTGATTAATAACAACGCCCATCAACAAGCCGCCCGCACTACCGCCCATAGCGAAAACACGATTAGCATCGCCATAACCCTTGGCAACCAATGTTTTGGTAACATCGATAAAGTCATTGAATGTGTTTAATTTCTTGAGCAACTTGCCATCTTCATACCATTGCTGCCCCAGTTCCCCACCACCCCGAATATGCGCCAGTGCAAAGACAAAACCACGATCTAACAGACTTAAACGGCTACCACTGAATACCGGATCCATGCTGCTGCCATATGAGCCGTAGCCATAGACCAACAGCGGGTTACTGCCTGGGGCAAAATGATCACGATGATAAACCAATGAAACTGGCACTTTGACACCATCCGATGCGGTGACCCAAATCCGCTCACTACGATATTTTTCTGGTGTGAAGTTTTTGACTTCCTGCTGCTTGAGCAACTGACGAGCGCCGGTATCCATATTAAGTTCATACATGGAGCTTGGCGTGGTCAGGGAAGAATAACCATAGCGCAACAGTTCAGTTTCTGGCTCTGGGTTATATGCCAACCAAGTGACATAGGTAGGGTCATCAAAAGTCACCGACTTCTGTTCATCGGTGACCCAGTGAATTTGCCGCAAATGCGTCAATCCCTCACTCCGTTCTTCCACCACCAGCCAATCGCGGAATAGGCTAAAGCCTTCCAACATAACCTCTGTTCTTGGCGTAATTAAGGGTAGCCACTGAGATTCATCAGCGAAATCAACGGGCACTTTAGCTGCATCGGCGATTTTATATAGACCGAAATTTTTGCCATCTTTATTCGAACGTAAATAAAAATGCTGCTTATAGTGATCTAAACCATATTCATGGTCTTTGCGGCGTGGCGCGAACATTTGCGGCAGCGGCTCGTGCTGATCGGCATCCAACAGTAAAATTTCAGATGTTGTGGTGCTACTGAGATGGATGACAATAAAGCGCTCAGATGTGGTTTTTTCCAACCCGACATAGAATGTATCGTCCGCTTCCTGATAAATCAGCTGGTCCGATGCAGGGTCAGTGCCCACGACATGGCGATAGACTTGATAAGGCAGCAACGTTTTTTCATGCTTACGCACGTAATACAGTGTTTTTGAATCATTGGCCCATTCAAAGCTACCCGACGTATTGCTGATAACTTCCTGCTGCCAGCTATCACTTTGTAAATGTTTTACCCGGATATCATATTGACGCCGTGATAAGAAATCCTCAGCCACTGCCAGTAGTTGATTATCTGGGCTAACATCCAGGCCCCCCAAGGTGTAGAACTCGCTTTCCGCCGCGCGTTGATTACCATCAAGTAAGGTTTCCCAACTGCTATCCGCCCAAACCGGTTGGCGAACGTAAATGGCATATTCATTACCCGGTTCAAAACGTGTTTGATAGCGGTAGCCATTGCGGGTATAGGGGACGGACTCTTCTTGGGGCGGAATGCGGGAAACCATTTCCTGATACAAAGTTTCGCGAAGCGGTTGCAGCGGCTTCAACACCGACTCGGTGAACTCATTTTCAGCTTGCAGATAGTTCAGGACATCAGCATCAGTGCGCTCATCATCACGTAGCCAATAATAATCATCTGTACGGATATCACCGTGCATCGTCATCGGATAAGGGCGTTTATCTGCCTTTGGAGGTATGGTCATTAGTTGAAGTGTCCATCAGTGTTCGTTATCGCGAGAGTGACACGATTACCTGTCGATGCCAAGCGGCAGCATCTGCTTAAATTTGAGTTGAAAGAGTGTAATTCAATGATAAGCAACATGATAAACAGGTGCAGGATACCTTTACGCCAGCACCTGTTGTGATTAGCTTAATTCCACCCCTGCGGCCTCAAGCACGCAAGGTATAGGCGATAGTGCCAGCTTTACAATCAAGCACCACTTGGTAGGTTTTATCGCCTTTTTTACCACGAGCGGTCAATGGAACCTGCCAGATATCATCTTGGCCTGTAATGTCTACCGCGCTAATCCAGACAACCGGGCTATCAGTACCCAACCCTTTTTTATCCGCTTCCCAACGTGTTATACGATTTTGTAGAAAATCACGTTTAACTTGAGTCGCAACCTGAGATTGATTTAACCCAGTACAAGTAGGGACTTTTGCTACCCGCGGTTCCTGGGCCTGTACACTACTGATGGCACCGGCTAAAGCGACGGCCACTACTAAGGCGAGTCCTGTCTTTCTCATCATTCCTCCAGATATTATTATTTCTATCCTCTGGCTGGAACAATGATTGAAAGGGGGGTTACAGAACGAATAGCGCTAAAAATTAATATGTTAACGCTATTTAATTAACACCGAGTAAATTCAATCACGTAAAACTGTTCCAACCCCGGATAGATCTCCTTAATCACTTTTTTCAGTTCATCCAGCGACATATTTTCTTGCTCGGCATGGTGTTGCGTCAGTGTATCCAAGGTGATTGGAGTGACGGATTTAACCAAAATATGGCAGAAAAATACGCCGTCTTCATTGCGACATACACGCAGGGTTTCCCTTGGGCGAAAATCGGATTCACTGCTATCCCGGATAGTGATCGTTTTGCGATCGGCCAGAATATCCGCCTCAAACCGGCGAAAGAAGGTGATTTCACGATTCATTTTAGATCCCTTTTTCACTTCCTGCCGAAATCAGGCAGATTAAGCCGCTTGATTTTCATCAGGTTTGGATTTTTTCTCTGATGCGATTTTTTCAACTTTCGCTTTTGGCTGCCCCTCGGCGGAGGCCGCTGGCTGGGCACCCCGCAGAATTTGCCCTAATGCATCTTTGTTCTCTGCAAGGAAGAAGCTCAGAGCCTCGCGTTGATCTTCTTCAAGTGTTAAAGGTGACTGTGCCAACCATTCAGACAAATTGTCAGCCAAATCCAGCATTTTATCGTAGGCATCGGCTTCTTTTTTGGTTGTGAAAGTCATTTTTTCCTCACCCTGTCTTACCACGACGAATTTTATTTCAACGGCCATTGATACGCGTCCTCTTCACTTACAGATTACTGTACATAATCACAGTATAATGTGATTTGTCGGGGCGATGCAACCACCATCGCCCTCTACTGTGATTATTTTAATAAACGGGCTTTGCAGTTTTTGCCTTTGATCTTGCCTTGCTGTAACTGCTGAAGAGCCCGTTTGGCACTCGCCTTGCGAATAGCAACATAGGCATGAACCGGGAACATATCGATTTTACCCACATCCGCGGCGGTCAGACCGGCTTCACCCGTTAAAGCCCCCAAAATGTCGCCAGGGCGAATTTTAGCTTTACGGCCACCATCAATACATAAGGTGACCATTTCAGGTTCCAGCATGGTGTTAGCACTGCGGCTTACCTGCTCGGCTGGCGTCCATTTCAGTTTCATTTGCATATAATCTTCAATGGCATGGGCGCGGGTCATTTCCTGTGGGGTACACAGGCTCACCGCCAGACCGCTCATCCCTGCCCGCCCGGTACGGCCGATGCGGTGCACATGAATTTCGGGATCAAATGCCAGTTCGAAATTGACCACCAGTTCCAAGTCTTTAATATCCAGACCCCGCGCAGCAACATCAGTTGCGACTAACACCCGGCAACTGCGGTTGGCAAAACGCACCAGCACTTGATCACGGTCGCGCTGTTCTAAATCGCCATGTAAGGCCAACACGCTGATGCCACGGGACTCCAGCGCCTCATAGACACTCTGGCAATCTTTCTTGGTGTTACAAAACACCACACAAGAAGCGGGCTGATAATGACTGAGGGCGGAGATCAACAGCGGCAAACGTTTTTCGCGTGTGGTTTCGAAAAATACCTGCTCAATCGCGGGCGCTTCATCACCATCATCAACTTCAACATTGACTGGCTGGCGCTGAACCCGCGCACTGATTTGCTCAATACCCGCCGGATAAGTCGCCGAGAACAACAATGTCTGGCGCTGCGGTGGGGTATAGGCAATGACATCATCAATGGCATCGGTAAAACCCATATCCAGCATGCGGTCGGCTTCATCCAGCACCAGAATTTTGAGGTCATCCAGCACCAGCGTTTTCTTGCGCAAATGCTCCTGAATACGGCCCGGAGTGCCGACGACAATATGCGGGGCATGCACCAGAGAATCTAACTGATGGCCCATCGGCTGGCCGCCACACAGGGTCAGGATTTTAATATTTTGAGTAAATCGCGCTAACCGGCGCAATTCTTTACTGACCTGATCAGCCAGTTCACGTGTTGGGCACAGCACCAAAGCTTGAGTCACAAACTCACCCACAGCAATTTTGTCCAGCAAACCAATGCCGAAAGCCGCAGTTTTACCACTGCCAGTTTTGGCCTTTGCCCGAACATCCTGCCCATTGAGGATGGCCGGTAATGCTGCGGCCTGTACCGGTGTCATCTCGGTATAGCCAAGTTCATTAAGATTGGACAACTGCTCAGCAGGCAGTGTCAGGGAAGAAAAGGACGTTGTGCTCACGGCAGTAACTCTTATAACGGAATGGAATGGCAGCGATGGCCTGAAGGCGAGCGCAAGATTTTGGCGCGATAATACCAGATATAGGGCTATTGCCGGAACTATACCGCATCAATACCGATAAAATGGTCTGATTCTCTGCTTAAGAGCCAATACGCAATCGTTTTCGTCGCCATTTTGCCTTATACTCATGCCCGTAAAATTCATCGCGTGTCAAAATTTCCCACTGATGTAGGTACCTAACTATGCTGACTATTGGAACCGCTCTGCGCCCGAATGCCACCCGTGTCATGTTGCTTGGCTCTGGAGAGCTGGGTAAAGAAGTGGCAATTGAATGCCAAAGGCTGGGGCTGGAAGTGATTGCGGTTGATCGCTACGCCGATGCACCCGCGATGCATGTTGCTCATCGCAGCCATGTGATTAACATGCTGGATGGCGCAGCGCTCAAGCAGTTGGTCGAGCAGGAAAAACCGCACTATATCGTGCCGGAAATTGAAGCTATCGCCACAGATATGCTGGTTGAGTTAGAGAATATGGGCCAGAAGGTTGTGCCCTGCGCCGAAGCCACTCGTTTGACCATGAACCGCGAAGGTATTCGCCGTCTGGCTGCCGAAAAGCTGCAATTGCCCACCTCCAGCTACCGCTTTGCCGCTACCGAGAGTGCATTCCGCCAGGCGGTCAGTGAGATAGGTTACCCGTGCATTGTCAAACCGGTGATGAGTTCCTCTGGTAAAGGCCAGAGTTTGATTCGTAATGAACAGCAACTTCAGGCCGCATGGGATTACGCGCAGCAAGGTGGCCGCGCGGGCGGCGGTAAAGTGATTATCGAGGGATTGGTACACTTTGATTTTGAAATCACCTTGCTGACCATCAGCGCGGTTGATGGCATCCACTTTTGTGCGCCTATTGGTCATCGTCAGGAAGATGGCGATTACCGTGAGTCCTGGCAGCCACAAATGATGAGTGATATTGCAGTGGCGCGGGCGAAAGAGATTGCTTCCCAAGTGGTCACGGCGCTAGGTGGCTACGGGCTATTTGGGGTGGAATTGTTTGTCTGTGGCGATGAGGTTATTTTCAGTGAAGTTTCACCGCGCCCTCACGATACCGGCATGGTGACGTTGATTTCGCAAAATATGTCTGAGTTTGCCTTGCATGTGCGCGCATTTTTGGGCTTGCCCATTGGCACCATTCGTCAGTATGGCGCAGCGGCATCGGCGGTTATTTTACCCGAATTGACCAGCCATAATATTGCTTACCATGGGTTGGAAACCGCCTTGGTCGGTGACACGCAAATTCGTCTATTTGGTAAACCCGATATTGCGGGTAAACGGCGGTTGGGTGTGGCGTTGGCGGTAGCAGATGATATTGATAGCGCGATTGAAGTGGCAAAACGTGCCGCAAGCGCAGTCGTCGTGACTGATAAATAGTTGTGACAGGTAGATAGTTGTGACAGGTAAATAATCTGGCACTGATGAATAAACCCGCCATCACGGCGGGTTTATTGGCATTGAACAGCACAAAACCGGAGCTTACCCTTCGTACGGATCTTCTATTTCGTCCGCATCCTGCTCATTATCACGACGATAATCAGACTCATCACTCTCATCAAAGTCAGAATCTTCAAAGATAGGCATGGCTTGTGGATCATTCTCGTGCCGCTCGCGAATTTCTGCGGCGACCAAAGCAATCGCCTCACCACTGCTCATTCCTTCCGACATGAATTGGTGAATACGTTCGACAGCTTCTTGCTGTTCCTCATGAGAAAGTGAAGGCATACCCGCTAACATTGATTTATCTCCTGCATATAATTGATTCAGTATACCTGTTTATTGTTATTTAAAGTGAATAGCTATTTATGGTGGATTGACTGCCACTGGTGAACAGCCCCCAAACACTGGGTAATTTATGCTAATCTTGCCCAACTTTGGTGGTGAAAATACCTTTCTACCGCCTAATATGTTCAGCCGAAAGAAAAGAATCGTGACTCATGAGTGTGAAAACCCTGACCTGCAAAACCTTGCCTTATCAACCAGATGCCCTGCTCCAGCAATTCGCCCCCCTTGCCCATCAAGCTTGGGCCATGTTGCTGCACTCCGGATTTGCTGAACACACCCATAACCGTTTTGATATTCTGGTCGCCGACCCGCAAGTCACTCTCACCACGCGGGGCGAGCAAACAGAAATTATCAGTGCGCAAGGCCAGGAGCTTTCCCTCGAAGATCCATTCTCTTTATTGCAGCAGCAATTGGATAAGTTTTCTCCCGCTATTTCGCCCCACCCTGACCTACCTTTTTTGGGCGGAGCATTAGGGCTATTTGGTTATGATTTGGGCCGACGGGTTGAGACACTACCGGTGCTGGCCGAGCCAGATATCGCCTTACCGGACATGGCCGTCGGCCTGTATGACTGGGCCTTGATTGCCGATCATCATTTGCAAAAACTGACACTGGTCTGTCATGGCGATGCTGAACAGCGCTTGCAGTGGTTGCTGCAACAAAGAAACCCCGAAGCCACTTTGCCATTTAAGTTAACCAGCCGGTGGCAGGCCAATATGTCGCGAGAGCAATATGGTGAAAAATTCCGGCAAGTTCAGGAATATTTGCACAATGGCGACTGTTATCAGATTAATTTGGCCCAAAGATTCAGTGCGGAGTATCAGGGTGATGAATGGCAAGCTTTTCTGACATTGAGCCGCAGTAATCAAGCGCCTTTTTCGGCTTTTATTCGCTTAGAAAAAAATGCAATTTTGAGTGTGTCACCGGAGCGTTTTCTATGGTTGGAAAATCATCATATTCAAACCCGCCCGATTAAAGGTACTTTGCCGCGGCTGGATGACCCCGAACAAGATCGTTTGCAAGCGGAGCGGTTAGCTAATTCCACTAAAGATCGCGCTGAAAACCTGATGATTGTTGACCTGCTGCGCAATGATATTGGCCGAGTTGCACAGCCGGGCACCGTGCGGGTTCCGGAGCTGTTTGTGGTCGAGCCTTTCCCGGCGGTGCATCATTTGGTCAGCACCATTACCGCAATTCTGCCCACCGAATCACCGCCAACCGCATTATTGCGCGCCTGCTTCCCCGGCGGCTCGATAACGGGTGCGCCGAAAATTCGGGCCATGGAAATCATCGAACAATTGGAACCCCAGCGCCGCAACGCCTATTGCGGCAACATTGGCTATATTAGTTGCTGTGGCACGATGGACACCAATATCACCATCCGCACTCTACTGACTGAAAACGGCAAAATATATTGTTCTGCCGGCGGCGGAATTGTGGCTGACAGTCAGGAACAAGCTGAATACCAAGAGACATTTGATAAAATAGCCCGAATATTACCCTTACTGGGAAAGAGTTAATTTATGAATGAGTGGATTCTGTGAGTGCTATGTCTGTGAATGATAAGTTGATGAATGACCCGCTTGTGAATGACAAATTTGTCAGCCAATCGGGGCAAACTTTGTCTGACTTTATTAGCCGATTCCAGCTGCAACGGCCTCAACCTGGCAGTTTTTCTGCCAATGGCCGCCATGCTGCGGTATTAATTCCTATTGTTTGCCGACCAGAACCTACATTGCTGCTCACCCGGCGCTCCGATCATTTACGCAAACATGCCGGCCAGGTCGCCTTCCCCGGAGGCAAAGCCGACCCACAAGATTTTTCACTGATTGATACCGCGCTACGAGAAGCAGAAGAGGAAGTGGCGATCCCTACCTCCGCGGTACATGTTTTAGGGCAATTGGCTCCGCTCGACAGTTCCAGCGGTTATCAGGTTACACCGGTCGTCGGTTTGGTTCCCGCCAATATCGCCTTTCAGGGTAATGAAGAAGAAGTCGCCGGGTTATTTGAAATTCCCTTACGTGAAGCTCTCAGATTGTCGCGCTACTATTCACTGGATATTCATCGCGGGGGAATCAATCACCGGGTCTATCTTTCATGGTATGAAAGCCAATTTATCTGGGGGCTGACTGCGGCAATTATTCGCCGTCTGGCACAGCAGGTCAGTATTTGACACTAATAGGCATATGAATAGCACGGGTAATGAGTGACCTGCTTCACAGCATGACGGTTAAAAAAGCTGAATTACAGCATAAAGCGATCCCTATCACCCCATCATCTCGATTTTTACTCTACTTTCTCTGCACAACCATTTTAAAAAAACTGTAAACTGACCTGTCAGCGTTATGAAATATCTGTAAAATATCTTTCATCACTATAAACCACTAAAAATGTAAGGTTAAAAGCTGATAGTGATAATGATTCATTGGTAGCGAAATGTCATGGTTGCGATATCAAATTGATAGCGCCAACACCAGTAGAAACCCAATTTACAGGGCCCGGTGATAGCAATACTTAATACGAAGTAACCTGCAGCTATCTACAGGCTCTTTACTTAATACAGATATTCTCGGCCGTCCGGGAATAACAAAAAGCGTTGTTAAGGAGTTTTAGCGTGATTAGCGTTTTTGATATGTTCAAGATTGGTATCGGCCCCTCCAGTTCTCATACTGTTGGGCCAATGAAAGCCGGCAAAGAGTTTGCTGATTTGCTGGTCACTCAAGGGTTAATGCCGTCGATCACGCGAGTAGCCGTCGATGTTTATGGCTCACTGTCACTGACCGGGAAAGGCCACCATACTGATATCGCCATTATTATGGGGTTAGCGGGCAACATGCCCGATACCGTGGATATCGACAGTATTCCAGCGTTTATTCGGGATGTGGAATTACGTCAAAAACTGATGCTGGCCAATGGGTTGCATGAAGTTGACTTCCCGCGCGAAGGCGGGATGGTATTCCGCAGTGATAATTTACCATTGCATGAGAATGGTATGCAGATCCACGCCTATGCCGGTGATGAAAAGGTGCTTAGCAAGACCTATTATTCAATTGGTGGTGGTTTTATCGTTGATGAAGAGCATTTCGGTAAAGCCGCGGTTAATGCCGTTAGCGTGCCTTATCCATTCAATTCCGCTGAAGAAATCCTGGCTAACTGCGAGCAAACCGGTATGTCGATCTCCGGCATGGTAATGCAGAATGAGCTGGCGATGCACAGCAAAGAAGAGATTGAATCCTACTTTACGGCGATTTGGCAAACCATGCGCGCCTGTATTGATCGTGGCCTGAATACCGAAGGGGTTCTACCAGGCCCGCTGCGGGTGCCGCGTCGCGCCTCAGCATTACGCCGTCTGTTAGTTTCCTCGGATAAACTGTCCAGCGATCCAATGAATGTTATTGACTGGGTCAATATGTTCGCACTGGCGGTTAACGAAGAAAACGCTGCGGGTGGCCGCGTGGTTACTGCGCCGACCAATGGTGCCTGTGGCATCGTGCCAGCAGTCTTGGCCTATTACGACCACTTTATCGAGCCTGTTACCCCTGAAATCTTTATCCGCTATTTCCTGTCATCCGGCGCTGTCGGGATTTTGTACAAGATGAATGCGTCGATTTCTGGTGCTGAAGTGGGCTGCCAGGGTGAAGTGGGCGTTGCCTGTTCAATGGCGGCTGCCGGCTTGGCCGAGCTGCTGGGCGCAAGCCCGGTTCAAGTATGCATCGCCGCTGAAATTGGCATGGAACATAATCTAGGTCTGACCTGTGACCCGGTTGCAGGTCAGGTGCAAGTGCCGTGTATTGAGCGTAATGCGATTGCCTCGGTAAAAGCCATTAACTCTGCACGGATGGCCATGCGCCGCACCAGTGAACCGCGCGTTTCACTGGATAAGGTTATCGAAACCATGTTTGAGACCGGTAAAGATATGAATGCTAAATACCGCGAAACCTCCCGTGGTGGTTTAGCCATTAAAGTGCAATGTAATTAATTTATTGTATTGAAAAGACGTTTTCATTAAGGGGAGCTACGGCTCCCCTTATGCACAGTGAAAGATGAGTAATGATTTTTATGTCTAGCAACCAGCACACGCGGGATTGCAGCATACCTCACAGCACCAATCAGAGGGCGGCAATTCAGTATCGCACGCTTTTTTGTTTACCTCAGCGGCGATAGGTGTCGAGAATGCATCACCAAACTGCCTCGAAGCTGTCTCTTGGCCGAATGTTCCAAATGAAGACAGCATTAACACAAGAACAAAAACTATCTTTTTCATAAAACCTCCATCACTAATAGGTAGAGTGCTACAAAAATATAGGTTGTGCGGTGTCAAAAGCAGAAAATGAATTTCTATTTTGAATAACAGACCAAACAAAATAGATCAGAGCAATATTAGGATTTTTAGATGCACCCAAGCTCACGGTAAATATTAATATGACTGTTTGAGCACCTCCTTACTTAAGTGAATTTAAGCATAAACCAAACTTATCAAGTTGGCATTTCCATTTTGTATAATTATATTTTTATTTTCCAATTCATACGAAAAAAACAACACAACATTTTGATTATTAAGCAATTTAACTGCATTTCATGTTTATGATAAATATCATTATTTACTGTTATTCTTATCACTGTGATTTTTATATTTTTATATATTTATTTAATTTAAATCATGTGAAATATAAATAACTGAATATTCGCACATTAAACAATAAATATAACAAACATTATGATGCGTGTTATTTGTCTTGGTAATTATTTCAAGCTGATTATTATGAAATGAAAATAAACGGATGACAAAGCGTTGGAATATCCATTAAAAAATGCGGGCCACCTTAAGATGACCCGCATTAGCTGAAACTCTTTTAGTTGTCAGAGTGTTACTCTTCCAATTCATTACTCAGCTTGGTAATACGCACTAATTCAATGCGGTAATCTGAGACTTCGATAATCTCAAAGCGCAGGTTATGCAGTTCAACCACATCCCCCGCCGTTGGCATATGCCCGGAGTGAGACAGCAACATGCCCGCTAATGAAGCATAATCAGCCGTCGGGCTGACCAACTCCTGGCAATCCAGCGCCTGCTCCAGAGAGTGCAAATCAGCCCCCCCTTTCACTAACCAGCCATCACCATCGGCAATAATATCTGGCGTTTCATCTTCATCAGGGAATTCACCGGCAATAGCTTCCAGCACGTCCAGCGGTGTAACCAGCCCTTGCACCACACCAAATTCGTCATTGACTACCACTAAGCGCCCTTTTGCTTTGCGCAATACGCCCAACAAATTAATCACGTCCATGGTATCAGGCACGACTATTGGTGGTGTCTCCGCAGCAAACTCACAGATAGATTCCCCGCGTTCAATTGCCACTAACAAATCTTTAGCACGAACCACACCAATTATTTCATCCAATGAATCACGGCAAACTGGGAACAAGCTGTGCGGCGTGTCCAATAATTGCTCACGGATTTCGGCTTGTGAACGATTACAATCTACCCAAGAAATTTCCGTGCGCGGAGTCATCACACTGCGCAATGATCGGGAGGCCAATGTCAGTACGCCGCTAATCATATAGCGCTCTTCTTCAGCAAAGGCCTCGGCTGGCAAGGGTAACTGCGCATCACCATTTTGCGGCTCTTGCTGACGACCGCCCATCAAACGGATAATCGCCTCCGCCGTGCGCTGGCGCCGTGGCAAGCGGGACTCATGCTTAATGAAATTACGGCGCGCAATCTGGTTAAACAACTCAATCAGGATAGAGAAGCCGATGGCGGCGTACAGATAACCTTTCGGAATATGGAAACCAAAACCTTCCGCAATCAGGCTCAAGCCAATCATTAACAAGAAGCTCAGACACAGCACCACGACCGTCGGGTGTGCGTTAACAAATCGCGTCAGTGTTTTCGATGCCAGCAGCATCACGCCCATGGCGATCACGACCGCCGTCATCATGATGGCCAAGTCGTTAACCATCCCCACAGCAGTAATCACCGCATCGAGCGAGAAGACCGCATCCAGCACCACAATCTGTGCAACCACCGCCCAGAAGCTGGCATATCCACGGCTCGCACTGTCATCGTGCTGGTTACCCTCCAGCCGTTCATGTAGCTCGGTGGTAGCTTTAAATAGCAAGAACAGCCCCCCCACCAGCAAAATCAGATCTCGTCCGGAAAAGTTAAAGCTGCCAACACTAAACAGTGGCGTGGTCAGCGTGACCATCCAGGAAATAACCGACAGCAGCCCCAAACGCATAATTAATGCAAGAGACAACCCGATAATTCGAGCTTTATCTCTTTGTTTAGGCGGTAGTTTGTCGGCCAGAATGGCAATAAATACCAGGTTATCAATACCCAGAACAATTTCCAGTACCACCAACGTCAATAACCCTGCCCAGATTGAGGGGTCCATTAGAAATTCCATGTCAGACTCCGATAATAAGAACACGATTTAGGTGATGTGCGACTGGCAACAGACGCAGCAAAACGCCGCAGTACGGTTGTCAGTATAGATACGCAGAAAGATCGGGTGAAATTATACGCAGTAAATGTGCGTGATTGGATAACCAGATTTAAACCCACTGGTTGGGTGTTAACGCTAGAGAAACAGTAACTTCGGTGACAGTCCATAGGGAGAGCTGAGGCCCTTAACTCCTGACAATTAATAGAGCCGATAACTTTATCAGGAATCTTTTTAACAGCATAGTCGGATTTAGGGCCTGACACGCGATAAAACCAAATTTCAGCAAGTTAAGTGATGTCAGCCATCAGAATACTTATTTTTATGGCTAAAATTTGTTCCCTGCCAAAAGTAGATTATCAGTCAAAATTCACACGGATCGCACAAATATTAAGCACAATAATCATACTGCTATGAATGAGTTAGCGGATAACCTATCAATATCATTGATGTGATTGTTTAATAATTATCCAAACAAGCAAAATCATTCATAACATGTCTCAATAACTGAGCAACGTCACATAATTTATTTTTTCACTGACTAAAATAAATCACATCCAGCACATTTAGATATGTTCCTGAATCGATTCATTGTCGTTACGAATAAATCGTCAGCAGTACGCTGATATTGTGACTATCATAATAGATTCAATATGTACTGAAGTGTGGTTGGTGATTACTGGTTTTCTGTTACGTGCGAGAACTCAATTCTGAGTTAACAGAGGGGGTAGCGAGTGAGTATAGCTATTATCATTGGCACACATGGGGCTGCAGCAGAACAACTGCTGAAAACAGCTGAAATGATTTTAGGCGAGCAAACTAATGTCGCTTATATCGATTTCGTCCCAGGTGAGAATGCCGAAACGTTGATTGAGAAATACAACGGTAAATTGACCGGGCTTGATACCAGCAAAGGTGTCTTATTCCTGGTTGATACCTGGGGTGGTAGCCCGTTTAACGCCGCCAGTCGAATTGCTATTGATAAAGAGAATTATGAGGTCGTCACCGGGGTTAACATTCCGATGCTCGCTGAAACCTTTATGGCCCGTGATGATGATCCATCATTTGCTGAACTGGTCGCAGTCGCCGTAGAAACCGGTCGTGAGGGCGTAAAAGCACTAAAAGCGCCTGAAATTAAGAGTGATAAGCCCGAGACGCAACAAACAGCTCCAGCACCCAAAGCCAAGGCCCCAGCCGTCGCTTTAGGCCCGAATGATCATATGAAAATCGGGTTGGCGCGTATTGATGACCGCTTAATTCATGGTCAGGTCGCAACGCGCTGGACCAAAGAAACCAACGTAAGCCGCATTATTGTTGTCAGTGACGAAGTCGCTGCTGACAAAATGCGTAGCACCTTGCTTAAACAGGTTGCTCCTCCCGGCGTAACCGCACACGTAGTTGATGTTGAAAAAGCTATTCGCGTTTATAACAACCCGAAATATGCCAAAGACCGGGTCATGCTGTTATTTACCAACCCAACTGATGTCGTGCGTATGGTTGAGGGTGGCGTGGATATTAAGTCAGTCAATATCGGTGGTATGGCCTTCCGTCAGGGTAAAACCCAAGTGAATAACGCCGTCTCCGTTGATGAAAAAGATATTGAAGCTTTTAATAAATTAAATGCTCGCGGTATTGAATTGGAAGTTCGAAAAGTCTCTTCGGATAGCCGGCTCAAAATGATGGATTTAATTAACAAATTTAATAAATAGCTTTACTGAAAACTACGGACACCTTAAATAATTTGAGTTGCAGGATAGCGGCAATCGAATGAGTCCCGATGAGTGGGCAGCCAGTCAATGATTCGGGTGAGTGAGAGCAGCCAACCACATGCAGCTTGAAGTATGGCGGGTATAGAAAGGTTATGCCCTGTTCTGTTTCAGGACTCGGTTATCTTTGCACAGCTTTTTTGGTCATAGGAGAAGTACAATGGAGATCACAACTCTTCAGATTGTGCTGATTTTCATCGTTGCCTGTATCGCCGGGATGGGTTCCATTCTGGATGAGTTCCAATTTCACCGCCCCCTCGTCGCCTGTACCTTGGTAGGTTTGGTTTTAGGTGATATGAAAACCGGTATTATTATCGGTGGTACCTTAGAAATGATCGCGCTTGGCTGGATGAACATCGGGGCTGCTGTAGCACCTGATGCCGCGCTGGCGTCAATTATTTCGACCATTCTGGTTATTGCTGGTGGTCAAGATATCGGTGCCGGTATTGCACTGGCTATCCCGCTGGCCGCCGCCGGTCAGGTATTAACCATTATCGTGCGTACCATTACCGTGGCTTTCCAGCACGCCGCCGATGGTGCTGCCGAACGTGGCAGCCTACGAGCGATAACTTGGATCCACATTTCTGCCCTGTTCTTGCAGGCGATGCGTATCGCTATCCCTGCCCTGATCGTTGCTCTGTCTGTTGGGACATCCGAAGTTCAGATGCTGCTCAGCTCGATTCCTGATGTGGTTACCAGTGGCTTGAACATCGCCGGTGGTATGATCGTCGTAGTCGGTTACGCCATGGTTATCAACATGATGCGTGCTGGCTACCTGATGCCATTCTTCTATTTAGGTTTCGTGACCGCCGCTTTCACCAACTTCAACCTGGTAGCTCTCGGTGTTATCGGCGTGGTTATGGCACTGCTGTATATCCAGCTCAGCCCGAAATACAACAAATCTCAGGTTGTACAGTCTGGCCCGTCCAATAACGATCTTGATAACGAATTAGACTAGGAAAAGGTGAGAGAAATGGTTGATACAACGATTGTTGATAAAACAACTACAGGTGAAAAGAAACTCACGCCCGCCGATATCCGCGGTGTGTTTATCCGCTCTAACCTCTTCCAAGGGTCGTGGAACTTCGAACGTATGCAGGCGCTGGGTTTCTGTTTCTCAATGGTACCGGCAATTCGTCGCCTGTATCCGGAGAATTCAGAAGAGCGCAAGCAGGCAATCAAACGCCATTTGGAATTCTTCAACACCCAACCCTTCGTTGCCGCCCCGATTTTGGGTGTCACGCTGGCGATGGAAGAGCAGAAAGCCAATGGTGCTGAGATTGACGACGCGGCAATAAACGGGATCAAAGTTGGTCTGATGGGGCCGTTGGCCGGTGTGGGTGACCCGATATTCTGGGGTACTGTGCGCCCGGTATTGGCAGCTCTTGGTGCCGGTATCGCGATGAGCGGGAGTTTACTTGGCCCATTGCTGTTCTTTGTTCTGTTTAACCTGGTACGCTTGCTGACCCGTTATTACGGTGTTGCTTATGGCTACAAAAAAGGCGTCAATATCGTCAGTGATATGGACGGTGGTCTGCTGCAAAAACTGACGGAAGGGGCGTCTATTCTCGGCCTGTTTGTTATGGGGGCCTTGGTTAACAAATGGACGCACGTCAATATACCGGTGGTGGTGTCCAAGATAACCAACCAAGCGGGTGAGACCACAGTTACCACAGTGCAAACCATTCTGGATCAGTTGATGCCGGGCTTGGTACCTTTACTGTTAACTTTTGGTTGTATGTGGTTGTTACGCCGCAAAGTTAACGCGCTGTGGATTATTATGGGCTTCTTCGCCATCGGTATCTTCGGTTACTGGATTGGCTTCCTGGCACCGTAATTTTCTGATTAGATTTAACGAAAACCGGGGGTTTACTCCCGGTTTTTTATTTCGGGAGTGTTTGCATGTCGGTCACAGATATTATTCTTATTGTTTTTATTACCCTACTGCTTGCTTATGCTATTTATGATGAATTCATCATGAATATAATGAAAGGCAAAACCCGGCTACAAATTCACCTGAAACGTAAAAACAAAATCGACTGCGCAATTTTTGTCGGGCTGATTGCCATTCTTGTTTACAATAACGTGATGGCGAATGGCGAGCCTTTAACCACATACTTATTAGTGGGTTTAGCATTAATCGCATTTTATATCTCTTATATTCGCTGGCCAAAATTGCTGTTTAAAAATACCGGGTTCTTCTACGCCAATGCTTTTATTGAATATAATCGAATAAAAAGTATGAATTTATCTGAAGATGGTATTTTGGTGATTGAGCTAGAGCAGCGTAGATTACTTATCCAGGTTAACCAATTAGATGATTTAGAAAAAATTTATAACTTTTTCCTTGAAAATCAATCATAAAGAATATTCCGGGGAAATGAATCTTTTGATTATTCAGTTAACTGATTAATTTCCCGACACATCTTCTCTAATCGTCTCCTGCTTATTTCCACACCATTACTGATGCTTATATCGGCTATTTCCTCTGAAATCTCGATAATGAAAATCATTATCAACAACAGTCAGGTCGCCATATTATTTTTGGGGTTGTCTGTCCTGGAATTTATATGTTAAGGTTGCGCCGTTCATGGGGAGTAGCCGGTTTTTGTGCAATATGTCAGCAAGTAAATTTATTAGCCGATATATTGATAAGCAGAAACGCCCGTATCAACATACTCGTTTCATTTTTTTGAAACGTGGTACGGGCAGCCAGGTAAGGTTGGCGAGACCATAGACACGTAGCTCCGTCGTTAGGTTGGGGGTGGGTTACGTGTATATGGAGCCGCCCGGCCGAGACTATTTCTATGAATTTATCTGCAACATTAGTGCTTGCTTTTGCTATGTCTATGGATGCCTTTGCTGCATCTATTGGTAAAGGCGCCAGTCTACATAAACCCCGTTTTCGAGAAGCGCTGCGCACCGGTCTTATCTTTGGTGTGATAGAAGCAATTACCCCGCTAATTGGTTGGTGCATTGGCCTATACGCCAGTCAATATATTCTGGAGTGGGATCACTGGATTGCCTTTAGTCTGCTGTTCATTCTGGGCTGTCGGATGATTTTTGAAGGTGCGAAGCAGCAAGTCGAAGAAACCGAAAAAATGCGCAGTCACAGTTTTTGGGTTTTGGTCATGACCGCTATCGCCACCAGCCTTGATGCCATGGCCATTGGTGTTGGTCTGGCATTCTTGCAAGTCAATATTATTCATACCGCCATGGCTATTGGGTTAGCCACCATGATTATGGCCACGTTCGGGATGCTGATTGGCCGTTATATTGGCCCGCTGTTAGGTAAACGTGCAGAAATAATCGGCGGTATCGTGCTAATAGGTATCGGCTTTAATATTCTTTACGAGCATATGTATCGCGTCGCGGCATAATAAGCGGCCAATTTTATTTTTCTCGTGAAATAAAGCCGTCCAGATTAAAACGCAAAAAAAAAACCGCATTCAAAAAGAATTGCGGTTTTTTTTGGTTTAAATACCACTTAGCGGGCGGACATCAACCGCTGATTAGAAGTCCATTGAGACGGATAGTTTCAATGCCCGTGGGTCGCCCTGATACATATAGACACCAGCGTCCTCAACCGACTCCCAGTAACGTTCATTAGTGACGTTCTCTACATTTGCTCGCCAGATCAGAGTGCTATCTTTCATTGGCATGGTATAACGCACGCCCAGATCCAAACGAGTCCAAGGTTTCAGCTTCAAGGTATTGGCTTCATTGGCATACTGTGAACCCGAACGTACTACAGTGCCGGTCGCCGTCAAGCCTTCAACTGTTGGGATATCATACTCGCCACCGAAGACTAACTGATAACGCGCCACCCCCACTGCATCATTACCATTATGGGTGCCATTCTGAGTTTGCGTCAGTTTAGGATCCAACCAAATGGCGCTCCCTAACAGACGGGTACCAAAGACCGGCTCACCAAACACATTCAATTCAACACCGCGGTTACGCTGCTCACCATAGAAACCATAGACGTTAGTGACAGGATCAACCGTGCCAGTCGGGCGGGTTATCTCAAACAAAGCCAACGTGCCACCATAGCGCTGGTTATCAAACTTCACGCCAATTTCATTCTGTTTTGAATGAATAATTCCTGGAATTTGGCCTTTGTTAACCACAGGTTTGCCATTAAATTCACTCGGTGCAGCCTTACCCGGCCCTAATGCTTCAATGTGGTTGGCATACAGAGAAACCTTTTCCCACGGCTTCACCATCACACCGTAAATCGGCGTGACTTTCATTGCATCCAGTGAACCCGCACTATTCGGCACCCCACTGTCGAAGTTACGAATGCTCACTTCCTGACGGCGTACCCCTAACATGACCAACACTTTGTCATCCATCATTGATAAGGTATCAGACAATGAAAGGCCGGATGCCCGCACTTGGCTGGTCAGTTGTGGATCTTGGCTAGCGCTAGCAGAATATGGGCCACTCCCAGTTGGTGGGAAAGGGATTACGCCCGGATTATAAATATTTGTATTGACGGAATCTGAGTAATTATAGGCCGATTTGGTCGTACGGTAATTAGCCGCATAACCCAAGTTCACTTTATGAGTAATAAAACCGGTATCAAAGTGGCCACGAACCCCTCCTAAGCCAGCAATAGAATCGGCCACATACGGCACATACATACGAAAAATGGTGGCATCACCATTATTGGCGCTAGTCAGGGTTGGCGAACCATACTGGCCCGTTTCTTCATTACGGCTGGCACCAATGGAGCCATATACTGTCCAATCCTGACTAACATCATATTCACTGCGCAGCATACCAAAGGTCGTTTCCAGATCGGTATACACCCACGACTGACCATAATTCAGAGTAGATGATGGCGGCTCTGGAATCTCAGTCGCGCTACCAATACCAACGCTAGTCCGCATATGATGAATAGTTTGCTTCTGGTAGCCGATATCCAATGAGGTACGAGCGCGGTCACCACGGTAATCAAGCCCGGTGGAAAGTGCGGTTAGGCGATTCTTCTCATCTTTAATGGCCGTTTCACCTTCACGATGCAATACGTTAACTCGAGCACCGAATTGATCCTCATCACCGTAACGGCGACCCACATCCAGCGCCCCGCCCACTTGTGATGCTGAACCATAATCTACCGTAACGCGAGTCAACGGAGTATCACCGGCACGTTTAGGTTCGAGGTTGATCATGCCGCCGACACCACTGCCGCTCGGGGAAATACCGTTAATAAAGGCATTTGCACCTTTAAACACTTCAACCCGCTCAACCATGCTGGTAGAAACAATCTGACGTGGCAAAATGCCGAACAGACCACCAAATGAGATATCATCGCCATCAAGGTTATAGCCGCGAATGCGGTAGTTTTGTGATGGATTGCCGAAACCGCGCACATTTTGTACTGAAGCATCGTTTCTGACCACATCAGCAATAGTATTAGCCTGCTGGTCTTCAATCATTTTTGAAGTATAGCTAATCACGTTGAATGGCACATTACGCGCATCTTGCTGCCCAAGGAAACCGATGCGGCCCCCATTAGCGACCTGACCATCCAAATAGGTTGGGATTAAATCATTACCACCGGCACGGAAAGTATCCTGCGTCCCAACGACCGTGATGGTGTCATTTTTTTTGCTCTCATCGGTGTTTGCAGTGTCAGTGATTGTGCTGGTTTTTTTGACGTTTTCAGCTGCCGTATTGGTTGCGGTGGCCGCCCATGAGGAAGCAGATAAAGTCCCTAATGCGACACCGATCATGACGAACAAAAGACGCGGGGCAAGCCGGTTCTGATGCCCGCAAGTGGAGGTTATTTTATTCATTGTATTGATACCCCTGATTTTAACAAATTATTTACTAATGAGAATGCTTATTATAAGGATTCGGAATTATCCGGATAACCCTTGTCGATGCAAGCACTTCTGTACCTCGAGGAGATTATTTTTTATCTCGTAAAAAAATCAGGTGGATTGTGTGATAAATATGATCTCTGGTGGTAGCGTTATTGTCCGAGGCGTAGAGAAAGAAACTAAAGTGAAATTATTCTGAGAATTTATTTATATAACGCGGGATTAATTCTGAATTCCCTACTTAAGTCATTTGTTTATACAATTTACATACTGATTCCCCCTATTATTAATGAGGTAAACCATTATTCATCACTGTATAGCACTCTTCAAAAAGACCGCCACAAGGCCCATCAACCGCGGCCTTACTGAAAATAGGCGCTACTACTATTAGGCTTTTGAATTCCTTAGATTTATTAATAATAATAAAAATCTTATTACCTAATTTTCGATGTTAGCGATAAACTAGCGCATCACATTTATCGCGATAACAGATTAAACCGTCTGGGTTGTGCAGCGACAGACTACTCAATAAAAAATTCAAGGAATACAGGAATGGCTTTGCATCCGGCATCATTTGATGATCATCTTTTTCGGCTATTAATCGAAGCCGTAGATGACTACGCCATATACATCATTGATGCCCAAGGACATATCCTCACCTGGAACAATGGCGCTGAACGCAATACGGGTTATAAAGCCGAAGAGATCATTGGCCAATCTTTCGAACTGTTTTACACCCCCGAAGATTTAGCCAATGAATTACCCGCAAAGGGCCTGCGCCACACCAATCAGTTTGGCCATTATGAGATTCAAGGTTGGCGAGTTCGCAAGAATGGTAAACGCTTTTGGGGCCACCTCACCCTCAGCGCATTGCACGATTCAGACAATAATTTGCAGGGTTTTGTACATGTTACACGCGACCTGACCGACAAATGGCAGCGGGAAAATGCTTTGCGCAAAAGTGAAGAGCAGTTTCGCCATCTGATCAGTGAAGTCGAAGATTACGCCATTTACATGATAGACACCAATGGGCGAATTCTGACTTGGAATAAAGGTGGAGAGCGCCATGAAGGCTATACCAGTGATGAAATCATTGGTGAACATTTTGCCCTGCTGTTTACCCCCGAAGATATTTCTGCAGGCCTGCCAGAGAAATCACTGGCGAAAGCTATTGCAGAGGGCAATTTCCAGACTGAAGGCTGGCATGTGCGTAAAAATGGCATCCGCTATTGGGCCAGCGTAGCCATTAACCCCATGCATGACGATAGTGGGAAGCTGCTGGGGTTTACTAAAATTGTCCGTGACTTAACCGAACGGCGTCAGCGCGAAGAAGCTTTACGGATCAGTGAAGAACGTTTTCGCCTTATGGTCGATACCGTCGAAGACTATGCCATTTTAATGCTTGATCCCTGGGGTCGGGTAACCACCTGGAACCACGGCGCAGAACGCAATATTGGCTATGCCAGCAATGAAATAATTAGCCAGCATTTCGGCTGTTTCTTCTTACCTGAGGATATCGCCGCTGGGCTACCGGAAAAATTACTGAAAACGGCAGCCTCCTCCAGCCGAGTGGAGCGCGAGGGCTGGCTGGTTCGTAAGGATATGACCCGTTTTTGGGCCGTCACCATCATTACTGTGGTGCATGACAACAGCGGAAAACTGCTGGGGTATGCCAAAATAATCCGGGATATGAGCGAGCGGAAACAGCGCGAAGATGCTCTGCGAGCCAGTGAAATTGCGCGCTATGAAGAGCGCGAGCAACTGCATCGTGTGCTGTCATCCATTCAGGAGGGAATTATTTCTCTCGATACTGAGGGGCGCGTTGTATTAATGAACCCCAAAGCCGAAGAGATGACGGGCCGAAGCCAGAATGAGTCCTGCGGCTTACCCATTGAAGAAATTTTTATTTTATGGTCCCCTTTACAGGATAAAAATCAATTAGTTGCTATCAATCAGTGCCTAACTCAAGAGCGTAATACCTTATTGCCCGAGGGCAGTCAGCTGTTGTCGAGTCAGGGGGAACGCCAAGAAATTCGCTGTTCTATTTCACCGATTCGCGATCGTGACAATCTACTCACGGGTGCCGTTGTAGTCTTCCAGGATGTCACCCGCGCGCGCCATGAACAAAGGGAACTGCAATATCAAGCCAATCATGACATGCTGACCGGTTTGATTAATCGGCGAAGATTGGAAGAGCGGCTTAATCAGGCTATCACCCAATTGGGCAAGGATGAGCAGCATATTCTCTGTTATGTCGATTTAGACTATTTCAAGGATGTTAATGACAGTGCGGGTCACGAAGCTGGCGATATGGTGCTGCGAATGGTGGCGCAAACCATGCAACAGGCCGTGCGTGAAAATGACATTGTGGCGCGTTTAGGCGGGGATGAATTTGCTATCGTGCTGTTAAATTGCCCAAACAAGGCCGCGACAGAGGTACTCGAAACAGTGGTCGCCGACATAGCTTCAATCCAATTCCATTGGCACGGTCAATCTTATTCCTTTACCGCCAGTTTAGGGGCCGTATCATTGACCCAAAAAACAGAAACGGCGGCACAAGCTATGCGTCAGGCCGATATTGCCTGTTACGCGGCAAAACATTCCGGCCGTAACCGCTTATCTCTTGCCCTATAACCCGCGTTCTTTCGCAGGTGACCTCCGCCGTCACCTGCTCCTCTAATGATACAGACAACGTTATATTAGCGGTATGTCCAGCAATTAGACCCCGGTCAAAATATCGGCATCAACAGTATGATATATAAATAGCATCATCTGGTTAACTGGAAAAATAACTATGCCGTACTTTACGGTCAGTGTCGTTTTGCACAATGCGGTGGAAGGCGATTACGAGACCCTTAATAAGAAAATGATTGATGCAGGGTTTACTCGCCATATCGGCAGGGAGAAAATTTATAAATTACCTGAAGGAGAATTCAATTACGGGAGTGGTATCTTGAATAAGCAGGAAGTTGCTGATTTAGCGCTACAAGTTGCTGAAAAAATACGGTTTATCCCCTCTATTTTGGTGACTGAATCAGGTGGAAGAACCTGGCGAAACTTAGATCTAAAATGAATTTTTTCATTATAAATATAATACTCTAAAAATTTGACTTAAGTTAACTATCAATCCCACACCAGGGAATTATTACAATATCTATTAAAATAACATTCCCCTCAGGGGAGTTATGCGCTCGTCATTTATTTGAATATTATTAAATAACGAGCGGCCACTTATATTTCTTTCTCGTCATTGCTTAACACCAGACTCTCAAGATCTTCTCGGCGGCGATGAACCGCGATAACAAAATCTGTTTCACAGACAAAGGAGTGCAGTGCGGCAAGCCCTTGTCCGGTTTCAATTGATGCGCGCCAGGCAAAAGGTGTCATTTGCAATAAATTAAAGCTCTGTTTACCGGTTAACTTCATGTCGTAGGCCAATTTTTCACTGCTGACCAGAGAGAAACCGTCTAAATGCTCGGGCGTATCGTCATGAAGTTGTACTTCAGCATAAATCAGTGCTTTTAACTGATAGAGATGACGTGGGCCAGGAGAGACAGTGACCACAATTCCACCGGGCTTCACGGTGCGAGCTAATTCGGTGGCTTTGCATGGGGCATAAATACGCAATACCGCATCCAAGGCTTGATGGGAAAAAGGCAACCGATGGCTGGATGCAACACAAAAGCTGACCTGAGGATAGCGTTTTGCTCCGTATCTTACCGCCACTTTGGCGACATCTAAGCCGAAAATAGACATCTGCCGCTGCCGATTTAACCGGTCTGCCACTGCGGCGGTATAATAGCCCTCGCCACAACCAATATCTAGCAGCATGGTGGCATCCAGTGGGAGCGCCTTATCCAGAATTTCACAGATCCGCTGCTGCAAAGGTTGGTAATAACCCGCATCCAGAAAGGCCCGCCGGGCCTGCATCATCTCAGGGCTATCACCGGGTTGCTTCGAACCTTTATGCTGCACCGGCATTAAATTGACGTAACCCTCTTTGGCACAATCAAACTGGTGATTATTGCTGCAACGCCACTGTTGCGGACTTTGCTGCAAGGCTTGATGACAAAGGGGGCACTGATAAGACATGGTTGGATCCCAGATAACTGATTAATAACCGCCAGAAATGCCGGCAGACGCGGCATTAGTCTAAAGAAGCGCTGATAGGGTTGCAAGCCACGGTTTAACTCCGCGAATTAGCTATGCCGAATCACATTGGCGGGGATTGCATCCGGCTCCACATTCATAGTTCGCAAAATTTGCCCCATAATATCGCTAAAGACCGGGGCTGACACCGCGCCCCCATAATATTTGCCGCCCTGCGGGTTGTTAATCACCACCACTAAAGCAAAGCGCGGTTGGCTAGCGGGAGCAACACCGGCGGTGTAAGCCACATACTTATCAATATATTGGCCATTTGGCCCAATCTTCTTAGCTGTCCCGGTTTTAACCGCCACCCGATATCCCCGCACCGCCGCTTTTACCCCCCCACCACCGGGCAATGCCACGCTTTCCATCATATGCTCAACTTGGCGCACCAGCACTTCAGGGAATACCCGCTGCCCCAGCACTGGTGGGTCAACCTTGGTAATCGATAATGGCCGATAAATACCGAAACTCCCGATAGTGGCGTAAACGCGGGCCAATTGCAGCGGCGTCACCATTAAACCGTAGCCGAACGAGAAAGTTGCGCGGTCTAAATCACTCCAGCGCTGCCGATGCGGCATCAGCCCGCTGCTTTCCCCCGTTAGCCCTAACTGAGTCGATTGGCCCAAACCAAACTTGGTGTAGGTCTGTACCAATGCAGAGGCGGGCATCGCCAGTGCCAGCCGCGACACCCCCACATCACTGGATTTTTGCAACACGCCGGTCAGTGACAGCGCAGGATAAAGCGCCACATCTTTGATTAAATGCCCACTTAATATATAGGGGCGAGTGTCCAGCACCGCATCAGGTTTAACCAAGTGACGTTGTAACGCAGTCATGACTACCATAGGTTTGACGGTCGAACCGGGTTCAAAAATATCGCTAATTGCCCGATTGCGAAAATTCTCTTCCGGAGTGTCAGCCCGATTATTGGGGTTAAAGGTCGGATAATTGGCCATCGCCAAAACTTCACCCGTATTAACATCAATGACCACGGCAGAGCCGGAATCTGCCTTATTGAACACCACTGCATTGCTCAACGCGTGGGAGGTTTCCACCTGTAGCCGCTCATCAATACTGAGTTCAACATTTTGCCCTGGATGGCTATCGGTCGAGGAAATATCCTCAACCACTCGGCCAAAGCGGTCTTTCCGCACCACCCTGCTGCCGGCAGTCCCGCAGAGGAGTGAATTAAAACTCTTTTCAACCCCTTCAATGCCCTGATCATCAATATTGGTGAAACCCACCAGATTCGCGGCAATATCTCCCGAAGGATAAAAACGCCGTGATTCCTCTTTTATGGCAATACCGGGCAATTTCAGCCGTTGAATATATTCAGCGACATCCGGCTCCACTTGCCGGGCAAGATAGATAAAACGGGCGCTAGGATTTTGATGAATACGGCGATTGAGTTGGTCAAGTGGTATGTTGAGTTCCTGAGCCAATGCCTGCCAACGCGCCGAAACACTGACGCCACCTTTCTCCAGCACCCTGGTGGGATCAGCCCAAATAGCCTCAACCGGCACACTGACCGCCAGAGGATGTCCATTTCTGTCGGTTATCATGCCGCGTGTATTCGGTGTGGCCACCACCCGCACTGAGCGCATATCTTCTTCTTTTACCAATGGATCAGGTTCAATAATTTGCAACCAAGCAACCCTGGCGAGTAAACCAAAAAATGAAAGTAAAATACCGCCGCATAGCAAGCTAAAGCGCCAACGAATAAAGTTGCTGGCGTCATTTTTGGGTTTAGAAATCACGGAGATCAATCCTGGATGGTCGCTTGAGTTATAGCAGCCATTAAACCCTATCCATTACATCAATAGGTGCCAAAACAATGATACAAGATGCATTATTTTGCAACAATTCGCTAACAGCAATTTAAAAGAAAAGGCGGCTGGTCAATAAGTTAAAAAACGGCTTACACTGAACAGCATCTTTTTTCCTTAGGTAAGCCCTATGACTGACTTTTCACCACAACTCAGCCGAATTTCCGCTATTTGCCATGGTTTTGGCAATAAATCGGCCCTATTACCTGATAACCTCCGGCCCTATCAAACATCACAAGCTAACAAAAAACAGGTTCATGGCACGGCAATTGTCGATGTAACACATCCGGGACAAGAGTGTGGCGAAGCTGACGGGCTCTACACCACTCAATCTGGCATTCTATTAACCGTTTTGACGGCGGATTGTTTACCCGTGATTTTCAGTCAACAGCACGGAAAAGGCATTGCAGTGGTTCACGCCGGTTGGCGCGGTTTGTTAGATGGCATTATCTTAAGGATGGTTGAGCGCATTGCCCGCGATGACGACCCGGCAAATTGGGTTGCCGCCATTGGGCCAGCCGCCCGCTCCTGCTGTTATGAGGTCAATGAAGAACTGGTGGAACGGTTTGTTAGCGAATTGCCACTGGCAGAAAATATTATTTCACCCCGATTTCGCCACCTTAATTTGGCCGCTATAGCTGAGCACCAATTGCGCGGCGCGGGCATTCATCAAATTGATAGGGTCGGCAGTTGTACCATCTGTACTGCCGCACCACATGGCGGAGATGATGCTCAGCATCATTTCAAATACACCAGTTTCCGCCGTACCAGCCAACAGCAGGCAATTGATCCCGCCCACCCTGGTATCAAAGGCCGTAATCAGTATTCGGGATTAATTATTTTACCTTAGCTTACGGTTTGGTCGGAGCGGCATCTGAAACAAAAAAACCCGCACAAAGGCGGGTTTTTAACAGCAAAAGAGCTGATTAGATTGCAGTAACGTTTACTGCAGACGGACCTTTCTGACCGTCTTGGATTTCGAACTCTACGTTCTGGCCTTCAGCCAGGGTTTTGAAGCCATTACCCTGGATTGCAGAGAAGTGTACGAACACATCTTTGCTGCCGTCAGCTGGAGTGATGAAACCGAAACCTTTAGACTCGTTGAACCACTTAACTTGACCTTTGATCTTTGCCATCTTGAGTATTTCCTTTGGATTGTTTAACTTGCCCGTAGGCATTTACATAGACAAACTAGAGTCGTTACTGCTTGAGGCACTAAGATAAGGATCGGCAGAGAAGCGGTATTCAACGCTAACGTCTTTACTCAGAACTTCTTTACTGAAAATGCCACACATATACAGAACTGTACCTCGTTTTACCCATATGCGTTATCACATACTCTGTATTCGATGGCAAGCCATTTTTAATGAAGGGTGAACCTGTCGCACATATTTGAAACGGTTGCTCATAAAGAGTGCGTGAATATGCTAAAATTTGTTGAAGGTCATCGTATTTTCTGCTCTATTTTCGTATACTGTCTTATCCCGCTTTCTTACTGGTTTTTAACATTTTAGCTAACTCTTTTTATAATACTTCTTACGCAAAAAATCCTTGGTTTCCATCTCTATCCTGTGACCTAAAGCAGAGTTAGTATAAAATTTATTAGTATTAAATATATAATAATTGAATATACTCACCTTCCGTTTTGCTGCTTTTCCGGCCTCGCCACGATATCATTACCCATTAGATTACGAGACTAACCCCTTACTTAGTCTCAGATTATGTACAAAAAACCATTTGTACATAAAATACATAAACATCTTATTTACTGACTTAATACTTAAGGAGAATGAGATCTAAAAAAACAATAAAAAAATATCAAGATGCTAAAAAAACAAAACCAATATAAATACACATTCATAAGTATGAGAAATGGAAATATTAATAAAACCTCATCATGTCATGTTAAGTAAAATAATATTTTAAACACGAAGCAAAAATCATCGAAGAACTAAAACCTCTCATTCTTCAACGCGGATAAATATAAGAAAAATCGTGCCATTTTAGTCAACTTATGACAACGGAATATCACTCAATCTGATAGAGCATTATGTCATAAAAATAAATTAAGATATTTCTTGGTTTTATGAATTACATTTACACTGCTCTGAAGACAATTTAAAATGCTGTATTACCTCCTCGTTATAGAACTGTTTAGGTTTTAGGCTATAACATTTACGCATTTGAATAACGTTTATTAGTGATTAATTTTGATAGGTATAAGGATTATCTGATGCAAGGAAATCTTATTTCACCTTATCAGCATCAGAGAGTTATACCATGAATTATAAATACATTGTTAACGTGCTCTTTCTGAGTAACCTATGGCTGGGCCAGGCTAACGCAGTTCTGGCAGAAGATAAATCACCCGCTGCCAATACCGGCATCGACCAACAAAGCATAGCGTCTGTAGATAATGACAATCTGTGGCAACGCCTGATGCGCAATATCTCTCTCGCGTGGGATTCGCCCAACCAAGAGCTGTATATCCCATTGAATACGTGGCACAACCGCTGGACTTATGATGATGACAAGATCGAGTCATACAATGAACGTCCTTGGGGCATCGGTTATGGTAAGTATCGCTATGATGAGAATAACAACTGGCATTCAGTATATGCGATGGCCTTTATGGACTCACACAATGAAGTAGAGCCAATTATAGGTTATGGCTATCAAAAGATGTGGATTCCGGGGGAAATGGACGGCTGGCGTTTTGGGGTCGGTTTTACTGTCAGTGTTACCGCACGTCATGAATATCATTACATTCCAATTCCATTACCCTTGCCGCTGCTGTCTATTGAATATAATAAATTTGCCCTACAAACCACCTATATTCCCGGCACTTATAATAATGGTAATGTGTTGTTTACTTGGATGCGTTGGCAGTTTTGATTGAATATATTTCCCAACGCATTTAACCACATTTCTAAAATGGTTATATTGGGTTATTAAGAATTAATCTCAATTAGCTTGGGTGATTCCAGAAAGAAACAATAGTCTCTAGCTATTATAATACTGTCGTTACCTATCTTATTTATTGCTGACAATTTAAACAATAGATAGCGCCATGAGTAATACGAAAGAAAGCAATCGCCGGGCATAATTTGTTTCTGCCCAGCGATTTTAGCGTTATTTCACAGCCTAATCAGACTGTGTCACTGTCGCTGGATTAGTCTTACCTTTGCGGCGAGTCAGCATGAAACCGCACCACAACAGTGCAATCCATGCGGGCATCATCAGCACCGAGATCTGAATCCCATCAGTAAAATACATAATGACCAAAATCAGCATCAGAAACACCAGACACAGATAATTGCCGTAGGGATACCATAATGCTTTGAAACGCGGTTCAACGCCCTCTCGCACTTTAGCCGCTCGGAATTTCAAATGAGCCAGGCAAATCATGACCCAGTTGATAACCAGGGTAGATACCACCAGCGCCATCAATAATTCAAACGCTTTTCCCGGCATAACATAGTTAATCACCACACCGGCTGAGGTCGCCAATGCTGAAAGCGCGATGGATAAAATTGGCACACCACGCCGATTAACCTTGGTGAGCAATTTGGGCGCATTCCCCTGCGATGCCAAGCCAAATAGCATGCGGCTATTGCAGTAAACCCCGCTATTGTAGACCGATAATGCCGCGGTCAAAACCACCACATTCAGGATTGTTGCTACCAGATGGCTATCCAAGGCATGGAAAATCATCACAAAAGGACTCCCCCCGTCCACGACTTTGCCCCATGGATAAAGAGATAAAAGCACCGTCAATGAGCCGATATAAAAAATAAGGATACGGTAGACAACTTGATTGGTTGCTTTAGGAATACTGTGATGTGGGTCTTCAGCCTCTGCGGCAGTAATGCCGACCATTTCTAACCCGCCGAAAGAAAACATAATAATGGCCATCGCCATCACCAACCCACTAAAGCCATGAGGCATAAAGCCGCCCTGTGCCCAAAGGTTAGTCACAGAAGCATTTGGCCCGCCCGATCCCGACGCCAGCAGATACGCCCCAAAGACAATCATACCAATGATGGCAACAACCTTGATGATAGCGAACCAGAACTCAGTTTCGCCATACATACGCACGTTAACAAGGTTGATGGCATTAATCAGGACAAAGAATACTGCGGCTGAAACCCATGTTGGGATTTCCGGCCACCAATATTGAATATAAATACCTACTGCAGTCAATTCGGCCATACCGACCAAGATAAACATCGCCCAGTAGTTCCAGCCAGACAAAAATCCGGCGAAATCACCCCAATATTTATGGGCAAAATGACTGAATGAACCGGCTACTGGCTCCTCAACAACCATTTCACCCAACTGACGCATAATAAGGAATGCAATAAAACCGCCGATAGCATAGCCCAGTATCACTGAGGGGCCAGCCATCTTAATAGTTTGTGCTATCCCAAGAAATAGCCCAGTGCCGATCGCTCCACCCAGAGCAATCAGCTGAATATGTCGGTTTTTTAAACCGCGTTTTAATGTTGAATCCTGCAACTGCTGTTCCATCCTGTCCTCTGCCGCACTTTTACTCACTATCGTGTTAAAAAGCGCCTTTCGTAAATGAATCTGCGGCGTTTTTTTAACACTTAAACCTGATGGCGGCAAGGATTAAGGTCATTAGTGGGCGACAAGATAAAAATCAATCGGCCAGCTATATATATGTAGAATGCATTATTGACTGAAACTATGAATATCTCTCAAAGATGTAATCCCGATATACCACATAACTTGCTTAAATTTCGAGCGCCAATCATTAATGTGGCCACATAAGACTGACGTCGGGTGACCACTTCGACGGCAACTCGATTATTTTTGTAGCGAATAAGATAAGTTGAAGGCCAGCCCTGACGCCGCTCGCCGTAGGATTTTTGATGGTGGTCAATCGCTGCATGGGCAATAACCAAGTGTGACAAATTTGAATCACCTTTAATGATACGTTTCATCATCAGCCCCACGAAAGCAGTCAAAAAACTTCTTACCGTTTATCATTCCCGCTATACGAGTTTCACGGGATATTCACTTTTGCTGAAAATTATCGGGATGGATTATCACACGTCCTGGCTGAGTAGATAGCAGATCATCGCTGCACGCAGCGGGCTTTGGCTATAAGCTTGCCATTCTCCTTGCGGATTGGTAATTTTGGCATTCCACTGATTATTATCATCAATTTCGGGTGAATAGAGGCCAATCTTATTGGCATAGATGATAGGCCAAGCATCAGAGGGGTTCTTGCAGTAATCCTTACCCTTAATGCCTCCATACGGATACCACTTGTCGGGATCTTCACCGCTAAGTAACGCAATACTTCTGTTCACTTCGCTGTCACTTTCTTCACACCATTTAATCATCCGAATCACCGTTCTCCTGTTAAGTTCAGGCTACATTACGGCGAAATTAAGACATATTTATGACAATCAACGTAGTTTATTTTTGTCCAATAAAAGAGTGACCTGGCACCGAGGTGCTAAGCAGAGTATCGAAGGAACTGAGAGAAAAGAAGCATGACAGGTGGAGGTTAGTGTCACTCTGACACTGCAGGACAGCAGCGCCAGAGTCGGTAAGTTTATCTCTCCGGAATAACGCCCTTAAAATCGAGAGGAGAAACAATATCACTGTCACTTTGAAAATCACTGACGCCGGTTGCGTTTGCTAGCAACGCTTTTAGTAATTCTGTTTGCTGTTTTTGTTGTTCGGCGATGTTTTGTAACAAGCGGATTTGTTCATTGGCTCGCACGCTGGCACGGCTCAAAAAGAACCAAACTATCAAGAAAAAAATGACGGTAAACAGCGAAAAAGCAATTGGGACAACACCCATTGCGCCCATATTTGTACCTAACATTGACTACCCTATTACATGCATGACGAAAGCACTATCTTATCACTCTCCACGTAACAAAGATCAACCTGGGTAAACGATTAACAATCAATAAATATAACCAATGTAAATAGTTTTCATTAGTTATTATATATATGAATAATAGGTTATTCTTACCATGGAATAATCGAAGTAATGGTGCAAATACCAGCAGAGAAAGTTCCCCCTTGGTCACAATAGCTATCAAGGGCTAACAGATAAAACAAGCAACAAACGGCAATGACCCCTACCGCTGCAACAAGTTTCTTAATGTTCAAATCAGGCACCTTATTCAACATTTTTTTTAAATTATACTGTATTAAACATCAACCATTTATAGCCAAGATGTCATTAACTTATGTTTGACACCGTGTTAAAAACCTATTTTACTGATTATTTTACAGATTCGCTTTATAAATCAATAATGTTTAGGATTTTTACTATTAAACTGCTCATTATTACAAGTTAAATTGTTAAACATATCTGTTATATAATAAGTAAAACTAATTACAGGAAGTGACCATATGAGTTTATTCAGACTTCTCTTAGTGGTAGCAATCATATACTTAGGTTTGCTCTTTTCAGGCTATGGCGTGCTAATTGGCAGTGAGAAAAACGCTGCGGGCATCGGCTTACAATGCCAATATCTAACAGCCAGAAGCATTTCGACCGCTCAATTTATAAACGGAGAGAATGGCATCATTGGCGTCAGCAATTGCCCATTGGTGAAAAAAATTGGCAATAATGTATTTGAATAACCCACCGCCAGCCCGGCTCGCCCCACAGGATATGGTCTGTGCTGAACGTACAGACCAAAATACAACAGATGGCAATTTATTCCTGTGTAAACTTCATATCAATCAAAGCAATAGCTTTCTCAATGGCGCGCTTAGTGACCGGGTCAGTGCCAGCAGGATGTGAAGAGAAATCAATCGCTTTAAGTTGATGGGACATTTTATCCCGCACTTCAGTTGGCGCAATAATATCAATCACATCAAGAATTTGTTTGATAACCAATTGGCAGGCAACCAGATCAGAAACCAATTCTTGATCATTAGTGAACATTTCAGACATGAATAATTCCTTCACAATAATATTGTGAGAGGATATCACGCTCATAGGCATATTTCTTTAGCCGACCGTGTCATGCCAATGATTTTATTGCTAAGGATTCCGAGCCTTGCCTGTGGCTAATAAACAACCTATATAGACAGGTCAGTGCATTGAATCAGGATATGAAAAGTTTATTGGGATAAAAACAAAGCGTAAAAAAACCAGGTTTGATAGTTATCAATCACCTGGTTCGGGGATATGCTATTACATATATTGATCACAATAATCCTAGTCTCACAGTTTATCACCTCCTACGCTTTTATCTTTGTGCAGAACCATTACTGGCATTTTTAGAAAAACGGTTACACCCACAACCGCTATCAGAGTCATAATCACTGTTATCAACATGCGATCACCTCATCACTTTTAATTTCTATTTTTCCAAACTCAGCCTTTATCTTCGAGATCCCCCTCTCTCCTTTACTATGGCACTAGAAAGCTCTTTTGCAAACACACGCTGAAAAGTCTTTATGATAGATTTTCGACAATCGAAGCCAATTTGGTGTTTTGTGTTGTTAGATTCAAGTTGTGTATACTGCACTACTCCCAACCAGAAAAAACAGACTAAATAATGTCACAAGAAAATCATCTCGCGTTAGTCTGCGCCCTCAGTAAATGGGTCGAAACCCATCTGGGGCGGGTCATCTACCTTGAAGAGTTAGCTGTGTACTCTGGCTACTCGCTTTGGCATATGCAGAAAATATTTAAAGAAGTGACCGGGGTATCATTAGGTAAATACATTCGGGAAAGGCGTTTAGCGGGTGCCGTCTATCAACTGCGCAGCAGTGATAGCACCATTTTTGATATTGCTTTGGATTTTGGCTTTGGTTCACAGTCACACTTTACTTACATGTTCAGAAAACGTTACGGCATAACCCCCTATGATTTCCGGCAAAATACCGATATTGACCTCAATATCGCCTTGCCCTTGCATGCTATTCATCAGAAGTTAGCGTAATCACCACAATATAATTATTCGCCTGAATGCATATGAGCGCTATCCGGCGAATACCTTCTCAATCTTTTTTGTAGCAATTCTGCACATCAATGGTTTGTACTTCGTTGCGTTGGCGATCCGCCATGTAAGTCATCACAAACATCGAGCTAACCACAATCAGCGCCGCCGACAATAAACCAATCAATGCAATAACTTTATTGTCATCAAACAAGCTCTTTTCCATACATTCCCCTATTTTCTATAGCGCATTAAATGAGCCATAGGATCACAATCAACGTTATTGCAATCAGCAAACATGATGTTGTCAGTAAAACTACAAGCGCAAATTGCGCATCGCCAATTCCCGTTGAATAATCACTATTCTGGGTAGTATTTTGTTGTTTTTTCAAATCAATACCTACTGGTGAAAACACACCAGCCGTGACCCTGCATAAGAAAAATCGCGTTTTATTGGGCACAACATTAGCAAAAATCATACTAACGCTAACCTGATAGCAGGCTTTTTCAACGCGATCCTGTCGTAGTCTGTGTTATAGATCAAGCCCATCCATTGTAAAAATAAGGCGCTCGCCCAAACACATTAATATAGGTAATGTATTGCAAGTCATAGTCAAGTCTTAGGGTTCCCAGACTATTATCACTCAATATCGTCACCTTATCACAGGGTAATTATGCCGGTCGCAAGACTGTATAACGCTGTGATAGCGGCAATGAGCGCCACGGCAAAGAAACACTTTTCAAGGGAGGAAAATACTGACCTCTTCTGCTCGCGTTTAGCAATAATGAATAGCAGGGTTCCTGGCCCATATATCACTGCCGACAATAATATGTATTTCAAACCACCCGCATATACCATCAATATGGCATATACCGTGGCAATTAAGGCAATGATAAAATCTTTTTTATGGTCTTTCGAGCCCACAGAGTAAGTCTCGCGGGTCCAGACTAATTTCAATCCATATGCTGCAACCAGGAGATAGGGGATGAGAACCAATGAACTGGTTAACTCAAGTGCAAGTTGGAAAGCATATTCAGTGAAAAGCGTAACAATTAAGAATAACTGGATAAAAATATTCGACATCCACACCGCAGCCGAGGGCACCCCGTGTTTATTCTCAGTAGCCAAGATACTCGGCATAATATTACTTTTTGCTGCACTATAGAGTGCTTCGGCGGCCAGTAGAGTCCATGATAAATAGGCTCCCATAACTGAAATAATCAATCCAATACTGATAAATATGGCACCCCACCGCCCTACAATATGCTCTAACACGCCAGCCATTGACGGTTGACGCAATGCAGCCAGATCAGGGCGCAGCAGCACGCCATAAGAGAGCATAGTGACCAACACCAACAAACATAAAACGCCAATAAAACCTAAAACGGTCGCGATACCGACGTGTTTTCTTTCTTTAGCGTAGCGGGAATAAACACTCGCCCCCTCAATACCAACAAAAACAAATACCGTGACCAACATTGTGCTACGAACTTGAGAAAACAAAGTTTCAGAACCCGCACTTATTTCTAATGCCGCATGTCCGGCATAGCCATAATCGTCCAGATGTGAGAGATCCCCCACAGCCCCTAAAGACTGAGTCCCCCAGAAGTTTAAAGCGAAAGTATCGGTGTGAAATGAAAACGCCAAAACAATAATAAAAATAAATATCGGAATAACTTTAGCAAAAGTAGCAATGGTATTAATCGTCGCAGCTTCTTTGATGCCGCGTAACACCATAAAATGGAAGCTCCATAAGATTAATGAAGCAATTAAAACAGCGGATAGCGTATTTCCGTCACCAAATAGCGGGAAGAATGCACCCAGTGTTGATTTGATCAACACGAAATAAGAAACACTACCAATACACGCCCCAGCCCAAAAACCTATTGCCGACGCAAAACCAGCATAGTCGCCAAACCCGGTTTTAGCATAAATATAAACGCCTGAGTCAAGGTCGGGTTTACGTTGTGCCAATGTCTGGAAAACAAAGGCGAGTGTCAGCATCCCCCCACCCGCAATAATCCAGGCGATTAATGCGCCAAAGCCCCCGGTAGCACGGCCAAACGTCGCGGGCAGAGAAAAAATACCAGCACCTATCATTGAGCCGACGACCAGAGAAGTTAATGACCACAGTGACAATTTTTTATTTGCAGAGGCCGCCATATTCGTGTCCCTTTACATAAGTTAATCCAATGTAAAACAGATTAACCTAATAAAAGATTAAGTCCTATAGAGGTTATTCGACGAAAATGTGAGCTTCCGTCAAAAGCTGAATATTCATCATTTGAGTATAACAAGATAAATAATGCACGAAGTCATTATGAAGAGGGTGCCGTGCATTTGTAGGCGATTGACATTAGTTGAGCCGGGATCTATTCGATAAGTGTTTTAACCGCATGAAAGTTGAACGTTATCACCCTATTTCAATACAATTTAGCTCATTAATTTTTTCGTCAAATAATAGCGATGATACTCATCCACGACATTTTCTAGCGCCATTTGCAATTGATAGCCATGCTTTTCATAGAATGGCCTCGCCTGGAAACTGAATGTATCAACTTGGGCAAATTTACATCCGCGTTGTATTGCTTCCCGCTCTACAGCCTGCATCAATTTACTGCCCGCACCTGAATGACGTAATGTATCTGATACCCATAACAATTCTATACTCAGGTAATTGCCTAATGTATAGGCGGTAATCCCCCCTAACGTTTCGCCGTGTTCACCCGTTATAAAAACAGCTAATGGTTTTCGACCATTATCCCCGACAAATTTGCGGTTAAAGGCCTTTAACCCCGCCATAACTTCTGCCACATTTTCAGCCGCTGGGGTATCCGTCATCATCAACTTCATTGTCATTCCTCCTCGCTATGAAATCACTGACACAACTCGATTTTATCTTTTTTTTGGCATATTCGCACAGATGAGAATTTTATTATCGGTTAATAACTGCAAAATAAATGCTATTAAGAACTATTTAGATTTATAATGCCGAAAATCACTTTTTCTTATTTCGTTTTGTAATTTCCCTCTGTAATTGTAAGGATGCCTAATGCTCCGCCGTTTTTTTTCTTATTACACCCCGTATAAAGGGCTTTTCTATCTGGATTTTGGCTGTGCTATTTTGGCCGGTCTGCTGGAACTGAGCTTCCCGATGGCTGTAAAACTGTTCATTGATAAGCTGCTCCCTAATCAAGATTGGGTGTTAATAGTCTGGGCAGCTACGGGCCTGCTAATGATTTATCTCCTCAATACCGCGCTGATGGCAATAGTCAACTATTGGGGACATGCTCTCGGTGTCGGCATCGAAACCGATATGCGCCGCCAAGCATTTAGCCATCTGCAAAAGTTATCATTTAGCTATTACGACAATATGAAGACCGGCCATATCATCACCCATGTCACAAAAGACCTTGAGGAAGTTGGGGAAATTGCCCATCACGGCCCAGAAGATCTTTTCATTGCGGTGATGACTTTTATTGGCGCTTTTATCCTGATGGCTTCTGTTCATCTGCCACTGGCGATGCTCACTATCTTTATTGTGCCGTTTATGACCTATCTGGTCAGCCGTTATGGCGCACAAATGACGGAAACCTGGCGTCGATTGTTTGGTCAAGTGGGGAATTTTAATGCCCGAATTGAAGAAAGCATTGGGGGGATCCGTGTCGTAAAAGCTTTCGCAAACGAATCCCATGAGAAAAAATTATTCGCCAAAGATAACGAAGATTACCGCACCACTAAACTGCGGGCTTACCGCATTATGACCACCAGTATGACCATGAGCTACCTCAGCACCCGCCTGGTTCAGTTGATCGTGATGGTGGTTGGCACTTGGTATGTGGTTAATGACCAGCTTAGTTACGGCGGTTTTGTCGGTTTTCTGTTGTTAGTCGAAGTCTTTTTCCGCCCGGTGGCAAAAATAACCTCGGTACTGGAAAGTTATCCGAAAGGAATTGCTGGATTTAAACGATTTACTCAACTGATTGATACATTACCCGACATTGTCGATCAGCCCAATGCACGCCCGGTGGGCCACCTGCGGGGGGATATTTGTTATCAAAATGTCAGTTTCGGTTATTCTGCACATAACAAAATCTTTACTGACTTAAACCTGCAAATCCGTGCGGGTGAAACCGTGGCATTTGTCGGCCCCTCAGGTGCAGGGAAAACGACATTATGCTCATTACTCCCCCGTTTCTATGAGCTTGATGGCGGTGCAATTACTATTGATGGGATCAATATCCGTGATATGACCCAACAATCATTGCGCAATAATATTGGTATTGTTCAGCAAGATGTTTTCTTATTCGGCGGCTCTATCCGTGAGAATATTGCTTATGGCAAACTGGACGCCAGCGATGACGAAATTATGGCGGCGGCACAGCAAGCTCGCTTGGATGAGCTGATTGAAAGTCTGCCTGATGGCCTTGATACTGTAGTTGGTGAGCGCGGAGTTAAATTATCGGGTGGCCAGAAGCAACGCTTGTCTATTGCGCGTATTTTCTTGAAAAACCCGCCAATTCTTATTTTGGATGAAGCGACATCTGCATTGGATACGGCCACAGAACAAGCTATTCAGTTGGCATTGACTGAGTTATCACAAGGGCGAACCACCTTAGTCATTGCTCATCGTTTAGCCACAATTCAAAACGCCGACCGCATTATTGTGGTCGATAAAGAAGGTATTGTTGAACAAGGTGACCATCACGAGTTGCTCGCCCGCAAAGGGGCTTATGCCAAACTGCATAATGCGCAGTTCAATGCAGCCTGATTCACAGTAAAAACCCACCCGCAGATGGGCTCGAATGGTAAACTGGAGGAAAATTCAGCCAAAGCCATTCCATCGCGGGCTTAAATAGGGTACAAGGACGCCATGAAAATTCCAAAACGAATCCAACCGCTGGTTGATGACGGCTTGGTTGACGAAGTCATCCGTCGTTTAAAAAGTGGCAAAGAAGCTGATGTCTATGTTGTCCGTTGTGGGCAGGATATCCGTTGCGCTAAAGTTTACAAAGAAGCAGAGAACCGCAACTTCAAACAAGCGGTTCAATATCAAGAAGGTCGTAAGGTTCGTAATAGCCGTGATGCGCGTGCTATGGCGAAGGGTTCCAAATTTGGCCGCAAGCAGCAAGAAGAAACCTGGCAAACTGCCGAGGTCGATGCGTTGTATCTGCTAGCCAATGCCGGTGTTCGCGTGCCACAGCCCTATGCTTGTCTTGATGGCGTGCTTCTTATGGAGCTGGTCACCGATGAAGACGGCCTCGCCGCCCCTCGCCTTAGTGATGTTCCCTTTAGCAAAGAGCAAGCTCTGATTGACCATGAAATAATGATCCGCTATGTGGTTCGGATGCTGTGTGTGGGCCTGGTTCATGGTGACTTGTCAGAGTTTAATGTCTTAATCGACAAAGACGGCCCGGTGATTATCGATTTGCCGCAAGCCGTTAATGCTGCAGCCAATAATCACGCTAAAGCCATGTTGGAGCGAGATGTGGCGAATATGACGCATTATTATGGTCAATACGCCCCTGAATTACTTGACCGTAAATATGCCAAAGAAATGTGGGCGCTCTATGAAGATGGCAAGTTGCATCCTGAAACCCCATTGACTGGTGAGTTTGCAGAAAGCACGCAAGCCGTTGATGTTGATGGTGTACTAGAGGAAATTCAGGCGGTTATCGCTGAAGAGCAAGAACGTCTGCGGGAAGCTCAAGACCATACAAACTAAGCGAGATATCGCTTTTTAATATCAGTAATAATCACATCGGCAATAATCATATCGTCAATGTGTATTTGTGGGGCAGTAATATCTTCCTGCCCCACATTTTTTCATATGTATGTTACGAATCAACTTAGTTCTACCGCTTTAACCTGGTTTTTCCCCGCAGTTTTCGCTCGGTATAGCGCTTTATCCGCAGCATCTGACAAATTTTTCGCCGACAGATGTTCACCCGGTTCAGAAACTGAGGCCACACCAACACTGATAGTCACGCGCCCATGGGGTGACATTCCGTGCGGAATATCCAGTTCCTCAATCGAATGACGCATACGCTCAGCAACCGCGGTCGCATCTGCCAGAGTACTTGGGGCGAGTAAGACAATAAACTCCTCACCACCATAACGAGCCAGAATATCTGAATCGCCACGAATAGACTTTGCCAATGTTTCGACAATAGACTTAAGACACACGTCACCCATGGCATGCCCATACAGATCGTTAAAGCTTTTAAAATTGTCAAAATCAATCATCAAGACTGATAGGCTGCCACCTTCTGTTTGATTTTTCAGCCAAAGACTCTGATAGATGTCATCAAAGTGACGGCGATTTGCTACCCCCGTCAGCACATCAGTTTGTGACAATGCTTTGAGGATCGATTCAGACTGTTTAAGTTCTGTAATATCAAAAAACGAACCATACCAGATAACCGAACCATCATCTTGCCGCATGGGGAAAGACTCACCATGAAGCCAATGTGTTCCTTTCCCTGGTCGCACAACACGGAAATCACAACTCCAAACGGATAAATTCTGCTGGGATGTGATAACCGCTTGTTTTAACATCTCCATGTCATCGGTATGAATACGGCTAAATAACGGATTTTTCTCTTGCGGTACATGCAGAACATCGGCAGGCGCAAGATCAAATATTTGCCTGATCCCCTCGCTGCAATAACTAAAATGAGATTCTCCATCAGAATTTAAATAGTATGCATAGATCATCGCTGGCAAGTTTTTAGTTAACTTATCCATCATTTTCTGGCTTTTTTCCAGTTCTATCAGTAAGGATTTTCTTTCCGATACATCTGCAATCACACTGATATAACCTACAATATTGCCATTCTCAGATGTTATTTCATGGACACTCAGCGCGCCCCAGAAACGTTCTCCATCCTTACGTTGATAACACCATTCACTGGCTTCACGGCGATTAAGCAACAAATAATCCAGCTTAATTTGAAATTCACCATTTTCTGGAATATGTAATATATCAGAAATAGGCTTACCGATGACTTCATCCTTAGAATAACCAAACATTCGTTCTGCGCCCACATTATATATCGTGACACAATTATCTAAGTCGGTTGTAATAATAGCGACTTGCTTCTCGGCATTCAGTAATACATCCAGTTGAAGATTAGATAATTCACTCTTCCCATTCTCTCTCTCCACTGGTTCACCTTCGGGGCGCTTACCAAAGACTTTTTTGGCAAAATAACCCAGACAGTTATGATAAAAAGAAAGTATAGACATAAAGATAAATCACCTGTTATTCAGCATGGAAATAAAACTATAATTAACTTAACTCTCAGTATAAACAGTAACATAGCCAATTATAACACATGGTAATAGCCCAGTGTAGATCTGGCCTAATGTGCTCTACAAGCAGTCTCCATCCTTGTAGGAATAATATGCTTCTATTTACCTGCTTGTTATTAGCCCGCATATTGCAATGCAATAATTTATTATAATGAGATTATTAATAACTTCAACCCACACAACAGAGTAATAATCTAAAAATAACAAAAAACCATATTATCATAAAAATCAGTTAGATAATAAGAGCACCATAAAAATTAATAATAGCATAAATTTTAAATTAAGTTATTAAACAAGACATAAAATTGGCAAGATATAAATTTATAGGCCATGCTAAATAACGAGAAAATATCATCCTTATGCACCAATAACACCCTGTGAAGTATAACAACCCAATAAGGAAATAATCATGCTCTATAAATCATTACCTAACTTAGCCATTGCAACACTGCTACTGGCCACCATGACGCCAGTATTTGCCTCCTCCACGACCCCAACAGAGATGACCTGCAAAGAGTTTCTTGATCTTAATCCAAAGAGCATGACTCCGGTGGCTTTCTGGATACTGAATGAGGATACACAGTATAAAAAAGGGGACAATGTAGACTTTCAGGAGGTCGATACTGTATACACCCCAAAAGTCATTGATATCTGTAAAAAGTCGCCTGATAAAAAAGTATCCGCTGTAAAAACAGATATTATGGCAGCGGCCAAGAAATAAATGTCATATCATTCAAAGCCCCGCCTTAACGAGGAGGGGCTGTCTGTTACTTTTGGTTATTCTTATTTTGGAGTCATGATGCTAAAGAAGAAGATTATGTTGGTATCGTTATTGCTATTACCACTCGGTCAAACTTTGGCTCTTAATTGTCAAAACGCGGTAACACAGCAAGATATGAATCAATGTGCAACTTCAGATTATAAAAAAGCCGATGCCGAACTTAATCGCACTTACAAGGATGTTCTTGCCAAAACATCTGTCGGCCAAAGGCCATTATTAAAAAGTGCGCAACTGACCTGGATAAAATACCGTGATGCGGATTGTACTTTCCAGTCATCAGCCACCGAGGGGGGGTCAGTACATCCAATGATTATTTCTGCTTGCTTGACCCATAAAACCGAAGAACGCACCGCACAATTGAAATCATTCCTCAACTGCCCTGAAGGTGATTTAAGTTGCCCGCTGTAATATCACTCAGAGATACACACTCGCTATAATTCACATTGTCGCAAAATGGAACTCACTCAGCCCCGCCTGTTCAGCAAGACCTGATAATAACAGCAGCTGCGCAAGGTGATCGCCGATATACTCCTTTACTCGTTTTAATACTTCCGGGGCTAAACCACCACGAATGCTGGGTATTGCCCACTGCAACTGAGTATAATTTTTGAGTAGATGAGTCATCAGCAAAGTCGCGGCACTGCTGAGCGCCAGTATTTTGGGAATGATAGGTATTGTTGCCCTATTCTGACAAGATCTTACCGCGGCTCAAATAGCACCGGAATTATTGAAAGGAATTGGCCTGAGCTTGCCAGGGACTTACGGCTTTTCACTGGGCAATATGATAAGCAGCCGCCACCATTGGGTAGTTTGGTTATGTTCTCTAAACCCGGCTGGGTACAATCCTGGTTTAAGCAGATATCACTTAATAATCATTCAGCAAGTTAAGGAATTGCCGAGTATGGGAATAATAGAGATTGTATTTAATGATGAATAAATTCAATGCCATATAGCCCGCCAATCGCATTTATTGTTTCCAGTAAGTGCGCCCCATCTGCCTGAGAAAAAGTAGCATCACTCTCAGGCAAAGATGCTAGCGGCCGCCCAGGTAATCCAGTAAGCCATGCAATAATCTTAGCCATTGTCATCTCCACGTTATCGAGCAAACTGAGTCAAACTAATGTATTAAGAGTAAACGCCGAACTACACAATAAATGAAATAATCATTATTACTTTCAATATGCAAAATTTAGCTATTAAAGAACTGACTTCGTGAATTTATCACTTTAGTCATGCTAGCCATGCGCCAAAACGCTATATTGAATGGACATTTATCTTTAACAGATACGCCCTTGGAGGAGCTCCGCATGTTTATTGTTAGCCTAACTTATCATCAACCTATTGACGTAGTTGAAGCATTGACCGAAAACCATAAAGATTGGTTGAAGAAGTATTATGCACAGGGGGTTTTTATTGCCTCTGGCCGTAAAGTCCCGCGTACTGGCGGTATCATTTTGGTGAAAAGTATCGCTCGTGAAGAGTTGGATAAAATATTGTCAGAAGATCCTTTTACTGCGGTAGCTCATTATAGTGTGACTGAGTTTGTCCCCTCTATGGCTATCGAGTCAGTTGATGCATTAAAAACGCTGTAATGGATTGATATCAAATAATAGCAGCCAGAGCCGATGCTATGGCTGTTGTTGAATACCAACGAATGTTGAATACCAGCGAATGTTGAATACCAGCGAATGTTGAATACCAGCGAATGTTGAATATTATGATGCAGCCTGCTGCTGTCGTTTCGCCATAATGCGGTGAAAATTCTCCTCAAGCCAGAGAGCCAGCCCCTCAACCTGCTCCTGAACCTCTTTGCCCAATGAGGTTAGCTTATATTCCACATGCGGTGGCACAACCGGATACGCGATACGTTCAACAAACCCGTCCTCTTCGAGGTTCTGCAATGTTTGCGCCAGCATTTTTTCACTGACACCACCAATCTTTCTTCTCAGAGCACTAAAACGCAGGGTTTCATTACTCAACGCAATGAGTACCAAAACCCCCCAGCGACTAGTAACTCGCTTGAGCACTTCTCTTGATGGGCAATCTACATTGAGCAACTCTCCCCGCCGGACTTGTTCCGGAAATGAAATAGTGTCAGGCAAATTTGGCGATTCTATTATTTTCATACTAACCTTTTTGTGCGTACTTACTTAAAGTTAGTATATTGCATATGATGATCTCAAGAGCGGTTTTTTAGCGAATATTATCTTTTGTTCCTTAAAACAGCTTGTCACCTGACTACTTGCCCAAAGTCATTAGTGTGGTAGGTAGCCAGTGAATAAACCGCGCAGCTCTGACTCAGGTCAGTGATTCGGGTACGAGAATCTAGCTAACCCCAGCTATTTCAAGTACGAAAGGCATAACATCACATTTGGAGCATCATAATGATCGCAGTAACCGGAGCTACCGGCCAACTAGGCCGCCTTGTTATCAATGCATTACTCAAAAAAGTCCCAGCCAGTGAAATTATTGCCGCCGTACGCAGCCCTGAGAAGGCCAGTGATTTAGCAGCGTTAGGCGTTCAGGTACTTAAAGCTGATTATAGCCAACCCGCGACATTAGAAACTGCTTTCCAAGGGGTTGATAAACTGCTGTTAATCTCATCGAGTGAAGTGGGACAACGTATTGCCCAACATACTGCGGTAATCAATGCCGCCAAAAAAGCAGGCGTCAAATTGTTGGCGTATACCAGTTTGCTGCATGCCGATAAAAGCACTTTGGGATTAGGTGAAGAACACCGTGCCACAGAAGAACTTCTGCGCGACTCAGGCCTGCCGGTGGTGCTCTTGAGAAACGGCTGGTATACCGAAAACTATGCTGCAAGTATTGCACCGGCGCTAGCCCATGGTGCATTCATCGGCGCGGTCGCTGATGGCCGTATCGCCTCTGCCGCGCGTGAAGACTATGCCGAGGCCGCCGCCACAGTGCTGACCCAAGAAAATCAAGCCGGTAAAGTTTACGAATTAGCTGGTGATGACAGCTATACATTGGCCGAATTCACAGCAGAAATTGCCCGCCAATCCGGCAAACCAGTCGTATACAAAAATCTATCTGAGACTGACTTCAAGCAAGCGCTGATTGGAGCCGGTTTACCTGACGGTTTTGCCAGCCTGCTGACCGATTCTGATGCGGGTGCGGCTAAAGGTGGGCTTTTTGATGATAGCCATACCTTGAGCAAACTTATTGGCCGCCCAACAACCCCCTATGCCAAAGTGATTGCTGCAACACTGGCTACACTTTAATTTTTCACCATCATTGTTTCCGCTATGACTCTTGACCGGTACCCTCGGGCTACCGGTCACATTCAGCGTCTGTCTTATGATTTAGCCGCATCCAATGCTTGGGCAAGGTCATTGAGGATGTCATCAATGTGCTCAATACCAATCGACAACCTCACCATATCCCGTGGTACACCCGCCTTAATAAGCTCTTCATCATTGAGCTGACGGTGAGTTGTGGAGGCTGGATGGCACGCCAATGATTTGGCATCACCAATATTAACCAGCCGTACGATCAAATTCAGCGCATCGATAAATCGTCCCCCCGCCGCCTGCCCGCCATGAACACCGAATGACAATATAGCGGCAGGTTTACCACCAAAATAGCGTTGGGCTAATTCATGTTCAGGATGGTCAGGTAAACCGGCATATTTAACCCAGCTAACTTGTGGGTGATTCTGCAAGTAATGGGCAACTTTCAATGCATTTTCAGTATGGCGCTCCATGCGCAAAGCCAGAGTTTCTAGCCCTTGTAAGATCAGAAAGGCATTGAATGGCGACAGTGCCGCGCCGGTATTTCTCAGCGGTACCACTCGGCAGCGACCAATATACGCAGCCGCGCCAAATTGCTCGGTATAAGTCACACCGTGATAAGACGGATCGGGCGTATTCAATTGAGCAAAACGCTTCGGATATTGTGCCCACGGGAACTTACCGGAATCCACCACTATGCCACCAATGCTGGAACCGTGGCCGCCGATATATTTGGTCAATGAATGCACCACAATATCCGCGCCATGTTCAAATGGCCGACAAAGAATAGGTGTCGCGACCGTATTATCGACAATCAATGGCACCCCGTGCCGATGGGCGGCATCAGCCAATTTTTTCAGATCAACAATATTGCCCGCTGGATTACCAATTGATTCACAAAAAACCGCTTTTGTCCGGTCATCAATCAATGCTTCTAATGCTTCAATATCATCATGGTCGGCAAATCGAGTTTCGATCCCGTAACGCGGCAAAGTATGGGCCAGCAGGTTGTAAGTCCCGCCATACAACTTCGCTACTGACACGATATTATCCCCGGCTTCAGCAAGTGTCTGGATAGCATAGGTGATCGCGGCCATACCGGATGCAACTGCCAGGGCAGCAATCCCCCCTTCCAGCGCTGCAACCCGTTGTTCCAACACATCATTGGTGGGGTTCATGATTCGTGAGTAAATATTGCCCGCGACTTTTAAATCAAATAAATCGGCACCATGCTGGGTATCATCAAAGGCAAAAGAGGAAGTCTGATAAATGGGAACGGCAACCGCTCTGGTGGTGGGATCTGGTGAATAGCCGGCATGAATAGATAATGTTTCTAATTTCATTTTTAATCCTTGTTATAGATACAATATCAATAGCTATGAACTGGTCGATAGCTACGGACTGGCGCTTTATGATGCTGCGCCTCTGACTAGACCAACAATTTACTTGCGATAGACGATATTAAGGAATTCACAATAGAGGAATTAATGAACGATACATATATGAAAAAAAACAATTATTTAGTTATTAATTATAATTAAAAATTATCGACTTCCCCCGACTAAGTCCTCCATCACTCTTCGCCGTTTCCCTGTATTTTTCTATCCCACTAACTTTCTCTTCTTACAAACCAATCATCTGATTAAAAAAGCAGATTGGTGTCTTGCTGTCTGTCTTCATTGTTAAATACTGTATATATAAACAGCATTGGATGGCAAGTTATCTTTTCTTCTTGTTCTCGCATTTAGGAGCATTTACGAGGGAATCTAATCATGTCGGGCTGACACGATGAATTTGAAGGATAATTTAAACCTAAATGTCATTATGCGGAGTGGGTTTGTCACAACAAAGTGGTCATTTTCACTTAGGGAGTATTGCCCCCTTAACTAAATAGATAGAGCATCAACCTATCACTGTCCGCTATTTACAACCATGTCCACTCCAGTGATACACTTGTCGCATATCATGCTAACTGAACAATTAATGCCATGCACACTTTCTTGATTATCATCCCTAATGGGGGAATGCTGTTTGAAGCAATAGGGGTCACCGATATTCTTATGCATGCTAATCGCCTGCGAACAACGGATACTCCTAACCCACCCTATCAGGTCACTGTTGCAACAACACAACCGCATCGCGTGGTAAACGGCATTTCAGGTCTAAACTTGCTTGCTGACCAGCGGCTTTCCGACCTGGATCCGACACTTTCCCGCAACACAATAATGGTCACTGGCAAAGGGCTGACAGAGGATGAAAGTAGCAATGTTGTCAGTTGGCTTAAGCTGGCAGAGCCACATGCCGAACGAATAGTTTCGATCTGTGGGGGCGCACTTCTACTGGCCAAGGCCGGTTTACTGGATGGGCGGCATGCCACTACACACTGGCGGTTGCTTGATACCCTGCAAACCCAATACCCACGGATAATGGTGGAACGCGGTCCTTTGTATGTTCAAGATGGCATGGTCTGGACATCTGGGGGGGTCAGTTCAGGTTTTGATCTGACTCTCGCTTTGGTCGAAGACGACCAAGGATTTAATATCGCCAGAGAGATTGCGCAAGACCTCGTGATGTTTCTGCGCCGTCCTGGCGGACAAATACAGTTTAGTCGGTATTTACTGAATCAAGCCAATGATGGGGTGATCCGTGATCTTCAAGCATGGTTGCCTAATAATCTCACCCATAATTTGTCCGTCGAAAATCTGGCAGAACGAGCGGCCATGAGTCCGCGTAACTTTACTCGAGTATTCACTCGGGAGACCGGTCTTACACCAGCAAAGTATATTGAAGAAGTCAGGTTAAATGCTGCCAGACAGCACCTTGAACAGACAACCAACAGTATTGAGCAAATTGCGGTGGTCACTGGGTTTGGTCGCGGTCTAAATCTACGCAGAGTTTTTGAACGCAACTTACAGCTGACGCCAACAGAATATCGTGAACATTTCCATTCTCGCAAAATGGCATAAATTGATCTTTTGTTGTCATTTACGCCCCCCTTTTCTGAGAGCTATTATTAATTCAATTCAGTCAATAAAGGGGTTTTTATCATGGTTAAAGTGGGTATTAACGGATTCGGCAGAATTGGTCGAAATGTCCTTCGTGCAGCATTGGGACGTCATGATTTTCAGGTGGTCGCCATTAATGACCTCACTGATAGCAAAACTCTCGCTCATCTCCTTAAATATGATTCACTCTCCGGTACGTTAAATGTTGATATTAAAGCGAGTGAAAACCAAATTTTGGTTGATGGACATGCAATTCGCGTCTTTTCAGAAAGAGACCCAGCTGCAATTCCGTGGAGTAGCGTCGGTGTTGATATTGTCATAGAAGCCACCGGATTCTTTACTGAAAAGGCCAAAGCAGAAGTCCATATCACCCAAGGTGGAGCAAAGCGTGTCATCATTTCCGCTCCAGCTAAAAACGACGACATGACCATTGTGATGGGTGTCAATGATGACAAATATGATGCAGCCAAGCACAAAGTCGTCAGTAACGGTAGCTGCACCACTAACAGTCTTGCTCCTGCGGCACAAGTTTTACATCAGGTATTTGGCATTGAACATGGGCTTATGAATACCACCCATGCATATACCAACAGCCAAGCACTCCATGACCAACCAGAAAAAGACTTACGAGGAGCACGTGCAGCAGCTGTTTCTATTGTTCCTTACTCCAGCGGTGCTGCTAAAGCAATCGGCAAGGTTATTCCTGAACTTGAAGGTAAAATGACCGGCTATTCCCTGCGCGTTCCTGTGCCAGTGGTCTCTATAGTCGATTTAACCGTAAACCTTAAACGTGAAGCGACAGTTGAAGAAATTAATGCTGCATTTCGTCAAGCTAGTGAATCTGGGCCGTTAAAGGGTATTCTGGGCTACAGCGAAGAACCTCTGGTATCAAGTGATTATCGCGGCGATCCGCGGTCATCTATTATTGATGGCCTTTCAACACTGGTCATTGGTGGCAAACTGGTCAAAATCTTGGCTTGGTATGATAACGAATGGGGATTTTCGAATCGCCTCATTGACCTTGCTTTGTTAATGGAAAAACGCGGTTTATAACCCCTTCTTGGCTATATTATCCGGGAGCATAACAAGCTCCCGGAATAGGCCAGACTCATTTTGCACTGTAACGTCTGGAACAGTTAACAACATCGACGATGGCGGCTTAATCAACTCTTCCGCCCAAAATTTTCGTGCAACTGCTTGATATTTTGAGCAAAGACTTTAACCGACTTTCACCTATCTATGACTTTCTGATGAAAATAGAAAGCTTAAAAAAGAGTCATTTAATTTTAAATGATTTTTGATTCAGCCATCATTATCGCTTTTTAGCTTTTCTAGCTCTGCATCTGCGGGGATTTTTATTCCTAATTAATATTACTCAGATTGATATGTCGGGCAACTGTAACAAATAATTATTGTGATATTCATAATTAACAAATATTGCAAATCAAACCACCAAAAAACATCACATCGTGTAACCTTTAAATAAAAATCATACATATTTAATTTCAATTACAGGCAAATATAAAAGCAAACAAACACTCATTTAAAAAACTCACCAATTGAACATTAAGCAACTCAACAAAAATAACATAACTAACTGTTTTATATGATATATATTTACAATTTAGCTATTTTAAATACCAAATTAATATTAAGGTTAAATAATGAATTAAGTAAAATTCATATTTTTCATAAATAGTGAAACGCACTAAATATGAGCAATGAGACGAATAAAAGCACCTTTATAGGGAATTGATGTTTTATATTAAGAATGCCATAAAGTTTTCTCTGCGACTGCCGATGACTCTCAGTAATTATTGTATTCCATTGTTATATCTCCTAAATAATTCGAGTTACAGGAAGGCGGCAATTGAGTAAATCCCGATGAGCTTATTCAAGTAAGTCATTCGGGTGAGCGAGAACAGCCAACGCACATGTAACGCTGAAGTATGACGGTATAAATGAACTCCCCCATTTACTGAGGTTATTATGCGAGTGAACAAACCTGTCAGCCGGCAGGAGTATCCTATTGATCGCGATACCACCTTGCAGTCTACCACTGATATTCAAGGTAATATCACCTATGCCAATGCTGCCTTTGTGCAGGCCAGTGGCTTTGAATATCAGAACTTGCTGGGTCAACCTCACAATGTGGTGCGGCACCCGGATATGCCCCCCGCGGCCTTTGCTGATATGTGGCGGACTTTGAATGCGGGTTTATCTTGGTCATCATTGGTCAAGAATCGTCGTCAAAATGGTGACTATTACTGGGTACGCGCCAATGCCACCCCGCTGCTCCATAAAGACCGTTTGACCGGCTATATTTCAGTGCGAATTGCGCCAACCCGCGAAGAAGTTAAACAAGCGGAAGCACTGTATGCCGATTTTAACTCTGGCAAAGCTAAGCAACGCCGCATTGCATTGTATCGCGGGCTAATTGTCCGCACTGGCGTGTTATCTTTCCTTTCATTGTTTCAAACTCTGCCCCTGCGTTGGCGTTTGCGCGGTGCATTATTGACTGCCGCACTGCTACCGACTTTGGCGGCGATGGGGATAGGAGTGACCGGTTTGCCCTTGCTGGAGCTAGGAATAACCACCCTTTTCAGTAGCTTGATCACCTCATTTTGGTTGGAACGCCAGGTCGCCCGCCCAATTGCCGCGATTTTGCAGCAAGCACAAGATGTCTCCTCAGGACAAGCCGGTGATTATGTGCAACTGAACCGTGTTGATGAAATTGGCTATTTAATGCGTAGCGTCAATCAGTTGGGATTGAACCTCCGCTCTCTGACAGACGACGTCAGTGGCCAGGTTGATGGTATTAATACTGCCAGCAGTGAAATTGCGGCAGGGAATCGTGAGTTAAAAGTTAGGACCGAACAAGCTACCGCCAATCTACAACATATTGTCAGTGCGACTGAACAACTCGTCGCAACCGTCCAAAACAGCGCCAATAGTGCCAATGAGACGACATCATTAGCTGCTATGAGCAGCCATGCGGCGGAACGTGGTAGTGAGTTAATGCACCAGGTGATTAATACCATGGGCACGATTAATGATTCCAGCCATCGTATTGTCGATATTATCAGTGTGATTGAAGGCATTGCTTTCCAAACCAATATTTTGGCACTCAATGCGGCGGTTGAAGCGGCAAGAGCCGGTGAACAAGGCCGTGGCTTCGCCGTGGTTGCCAGTGAAGTTCGCCATTTAGCCCAACGCTCCTCCACTGCGGCAAAAGAAATTAAGCACCTCATTGAAACTAGTGTAGAGCGGGTTCGCGATGGGAGTAAATTAGTCCAAAACGCCGGGGCTACCATGGATAATATTGTGCAACAGGCCGGTCAGGTTTCTACTTTAATCCGTGAAATTAGCACCTCAACCCATGAACAGACACAAGCTCTTGGCCAAATTAGCCAGTCGATTGGTCAATTAGACCAAATGACGCATCAAAATTCCGCCATGGTGGAACAATATGCCGGTGCGGCAGAAGAGCTCGCTCATCGTACCTTGCGCCTAACTGCGGCTGTCCGTATTTATCGCCCGGTAAAATAAGGGCCTTATCCATAATATCCCTTTGAAACAGCACGAATAAATTGAACAATTGAGTACCACCAGCACATTATCTGTTATGGATGCTATGACAAAGTATTCATCTGTCATAGCAATAAACAGAAACCCCGCTATAGTGGGCGGGTGGTTATTCAATTATTAAATAAGGAGTTTTATGTCATCACTTAATCAAACATCTGTTCGCGCCCAGCAAGGTAGCACTGATGCAAACTTACCTGGTGAAGATCATTTGATCGCCCATGAAGCTTTGCTTATCGCATTAATGGTTGAATGTGCTAACGAGTCAGACAATGATCAATTTTTGTTCAGTGTTCGAGAAACACTTAATCAGATTTTAAGTTCTTCCCGTTATCTTGATGCGAGCAAGATAGCCAACGGTCTGATTGATGAGGCTGATGATAAAGCCAACTGTTAGCCTCTAGCCCTCACTCATGAGGGCTTTTTATTGATAGAACCAGCCAATACCGCCGCTCCTATTAATCAATAATGACAGGTAGCCATCATCAACCAATCAAAGCGGTAATATAATCTATCGAGGAAAGTAATGGTTTCGCTGAAAGAAGTGGCAAATCTGGCGTCAGTTTCATTAATGACGGTTTCTCGGGCAATCAATGCCCCAGAACAATTGCGACCAGAAACTTATCAGCGAGTCATGCAAACCATTGAAACTCTCGATTATGTACCTGATTTCTTTGCCCGAAAAATGCGGGGCAACACCACCAAAACCTCGACTCTCGCCGTGCTTGCGCGCGATACCGCCACCACTCCGTTTTCGGTCGAGATATTACTGTCCATTGAGTTGACGGCACGCGAATTTGGCTGGAATAGCTTTCTGGTCAATCTAACTTCACACGAAGACAGCGAACGCGCGGTCAACCAACTGCTGGCCCAGCGCCCCGATGGCATTATTTTTGCCTCAATGAGGCTACAACAGGTCACTGTCCCTGAATGTCTTCGGGATAAGAATATTGTGCTAGCTAATTGTGTCAGCGAGAATAATACAATCCCCAGCTACATTCCTGATGACTTTGATGGTCAATATCAGGCGCTGAAATTGCTGCTGCGCCGAGGTTATCAGCGGCCATTGTGTCTCTATCTTCCTGAGAGTTCGCTGGCGGGAAAAGCTCGGCGCGCGGGCGTGGAAAAAGCATGGCGAGAATCTACCTTACCACTGGAGCAGTTACGTCAGCACCACTTGGCGTGGGGAGATGAGCATTATCAGGATGTTATTTCTCTCTTAGAGCGCAACTGCCCTAACGGGAAACCTGATTTTGATGTGCTTATTTGTGGTAATGACCGCATCGCTTTCCTGGCCTACCAAGTGCTTTTAGCGAAAGGTATTACCATCCCACAGCAAGTTGCGGTAGTGGGGTATGACAATATGGCCGGTATCGGAGAGCTATTTCTACCGCCACTGACTACGGTGCAACAGCCTCATTATGATATTGGTCGGGAAGCTGCTCTTCATTTAATTGAAAGGCGGGAATCACGATTAATACACCGATTGCCTTGCCCATTACTGGAGCGAGCATCCACTTAATGCCAACGCAGCTCTGTTATGCCCATAACAGAAAAGTCGTTTTGGTTTCGGCTCTTTTTCATCCTCTATATTGATACAATATCTCGTGTATTTCGTGATGTTAATCACCAATGTTAACGTTAACAATTCAATTTCGTGACGAAGATCACTTAACATTCGTTAACCCTGCCCATGCGTTTAATATGGTTTACGTTATTGTTATGCAACAGTGCGCAGTTGACATAATGAGTCAATGTGACAAGTTTATTGGCTCAAATAATATAAGGAGAAAAAGTGCTACTTGATAAAATCCTACTGGTTGTCATTATGATTTTATTCTCACTTTTTGCCTGGTTGTTTTTTTCGCCCTATCATATGTATTCAACGGCTTATGAGTTGTTTGAGTTGTTTGGTTTTCAAGAGGGATACAACAACTTAAACTTTAGCTCGCCGCAGGAAGTATCAAACTAAATGGATAAAAAACAGGTGCCACTGTGGGCACCTGCTCTCTAGATTTAACACACTCTTTATTCCGAGTTTTATTCTGTTTGCTCTATTTCTTCGCGTTCTTTAGGCGGCAGTGCTGAATAACTGGCCACAATCGCCGTAAGGATGATAAATAAGTGCCCTTCTGAAGAGTCGAGTAAGAAGGAATTAAATAGGTGACAAGCCAAATAAGCACAGAGCAAAGCCACCAACACATTTCTAATGTGTGTTGGTAAACGCCAGGCAGAACGGAAATAACACCACATCCACCCGAGGAATAAAGCTAAACCGACGATTCCGGATTGCACAGTTTGCATTAAATATTCATTATGCGGATTTATGCTATATTCGCTTTGTGAAAGACTGAGCCAAAAGCCCCCAGCGCCATGCCCTAAAACAGGCGCTGACTCTATCAACCTTACAGATTCAAGTATGAATGACGTGCGCATTCCCATCGAACTGTCGCAAGATTTTTTATCCTCCTCGTGGGTGGCCGACAAGCAGGTTTGAACCTCGGTGACACCTTGCTGTAGCCGTTCAACTGCACGGTTTGGCACCACAAGCACGATCGCTGCGATGATAAATGCGCCCACCAGCATCCCCAAACGCTGACGGGTTGATAATGACAGCAGCGCCCACACCCCAAAAGCAGCCACCAAGGCAACATAGCCGGTTCTGCCCTGCACCATAAACACAATGTTATAGACCGCCAGACACACCAGTAGCGCATAGCCCCAGCGCTTAAGCCCATGGCTGCGGAATGCTAAAGAAAGCCATATCACCGCAGCTAATGCCATAAAGAAGTTATGTGTGATTTGTAACTTAAATACTGTCGGATTTAAGGGGTCAATATGACCCAACGGCATATGAAGGACACCGACCCAGAGACTGGCGGCCAGGATCACGGCATTGGCCAATAAAAAACCTTTGGCAAAATAGCGGGCAAGTGAGCGAGAAAGAATAAAAAACATCGCTAATGGCAAGATATACAACAGCTTGGAATATTTTCCGACCATCACTTTACCGTACAAATTGTGCTGCCATAGCAAAGATACTGCCAGCAGCAAAAACATAATTGCCGGTAACCAAATCAGCGGGTTTTTGACTAAAACTTTCACATAACGTGTATCGCGGCTCAGCAGTAAACAGATTAAAGCCAATACCATCGACAAGTTCATTATAAAATTAGAAGTGGGTACACCAATACCTAATAAAAATGCAGTTACACAAGATAACATGCCAACATAGCGATGCGCTGGCGGTGAACTGGGCAAGGTAGCAGGAGAAATCATAAGTCACTCACTTCAGATTAATAACCAAGAGAAGCCGCGTGACACACTGGTACCCAGTATCGCAGCCCTAATCTATGACATAGCCAATCAGTATACACTGACTGGCTATGAGAAATATTTTAGATAAATGCCGTTATGCCGCGAGTGAACGGAACAGGTAACGGAACCACCATAATGGCCGCCACCAGCCCTTACGTTCGGGGACTGTTGGTGGGCGTGAATGCACTTTTTTGATTTCCCAATTAAAGTTAAGGAATATTCGGCTATGACCATATTCCGCACCAAAGAGAGCAATTTCATTCTTCTTGCGATCATCAATAGGCGCATTGTGCGTCAAATCACGATCCAGAGAATGGTAGCTTTTCTTCCTATCAACATTACGCTCAATACAGCGATATTGCTTCGGCAGATAGCGAGGTGTGGTGCCATGATCTTTATGGAACTTCACAAAACGATAATCTTCTGAACCATAATGGCCGGCAAACTCTTCGTCATAGCCATAAAGTCTGAAGAATCTAGCTCTGGACATGAAGAATAAATTGGGATGACCGCGGTAGGCTTTGCCGGTTTTTTCATCTGTACGGTAGATACGATACAGTGAGCGCCCAGGGTTACGCGCATTAACCAGATAACGCAGCGTATCTTCTGGCAGCAAACAGTCTAAATCAGTAATGATGATTTTATCAGATTTAGCATAAGTGACACCCAGATTACGGGAACCCGCTTGGTTCCACGGGATATCAGTGGTTATTCTTAACCACGTGAAATTCAAATCATAATCTTTTACTTCATACTCTAAGGGAGAGCAATCATCGACAATGACAAACTCTACCGCATCCTTAATATCGTCAGGGTAAGATTCATATTCCTTCAACAAAGACTCAACGGAATCCATATTTCCCTGATTACAGTAAAAATGGGTTACATAAGTCAGTTTGATATGCTGCTTATCTAACGGATGCCGTGCTTTAACGATTTCTACATCCTTCGTCACAATATAAACCTCTGTTTTAAGAGAGAAAATAAAAAAATATTTATAGTTTCTTAAGTTCTGGTGATTAAATGAAATACATATGCTAAATAACTTTGCCGTAAAGGATAAAGAGTTAACCTGACCAGTCAAATATTTTCTTCATATTATTATGGCGGGTCACAGCTCACTCATTGATTTATCCACAAAGTTGCAGAATTAGCTGAATTTACTGCAGCAGAGTTTGTGAGGTAATTGAGGGGGAACAAAAACTCACGGAAGCGGACGCCCCCGTGAGATATAGCTTAACTTGCTGAATTACATGTGTTGAATAATGGCATCGCCAAATTCACTACATTTCAGTAACTTAGCGCCTTCCATCAGACGCTCGAAATCATAAGTCACGGTTTTGGCCTGAATTGCGCCCTCGGTGCCTTTGATAATCAAATCAGCAGCTTCGAACCAACCCATGTGACGCAGCATCATTTCTGCGGACAGAATGATAGAACCTGGGTTCACCTTATCCTGACCCGCATACTTTGGTGCAGTGCCGTGGGTTGCTTCAAACAAGGCGCATTCATCACCAATGTTAGCGCCAGGAGCAATACCGATACCGCCGACTTGTGCAGCCAAGGCATCAGAAATGTAATCGCCGTTCAGGTTCATACAGGCGATGACATCATATTCCGCTGGGCGCAGCAAAATTTGTTGTAGGAAAGCATCGGCAATAACATCTTTAATAATGATGTCTTTACCGTTGTTTGGATTCTTAATTTTAACCCATGGGCCACCATCGATCAGCTCACCACCAAATTCCTCACGCGCTAACTGGTAACCCCAGTCTTTAAATGCGCCTTCGGTGAATTTCATAATGTTGCCTTTATGAACCAGAGTGACTGATTCACGATCGTTGGTAATCGCGTACTCAATGGCAGCACGAACCAAGCGCTTAGTCCCTTCTTCTGAACAAGGTTTCACACCAATACCACATTGTTCAGGGAAACGGATTTTCTTCACACCCATCTCTTCACGCAGGAACTTAATCACTTTTTCAGCTTCTGGTGAACCCGCTTTCCATTCGATACCCGCATAGATGTCTTCAGCGTTTTCGCGGAAAATCACCATATTGGTCAATTCAGGATGTTTTACCGGGCTTGGTGTCCCCTCGTAATAACGCACTGGGCGCAGACACACATACAAGTCGAGTTGTTGGCGCAAAGCAACGTTCAGAGAACGAATGCCGCCGCCCACTGGCGTGGTTAATGGACCTTTAATAGCAACGCGATATTCGCGAATCAGATCCAATGTTTCTTCTGGCAGCCAAACATCTTTGCCATAAACATGAGTTGATTTCTCACCGGTATAGATTTCCATCCAGGAGATTTTACGCTCACCTTTATAGGCTTTCTTAACCGCAGCATCTACCACGTTGATCATGGCTGGGGTCACATCGACGCCAATACCATCACCTTCAATAAATGGAATGATCGGATTATGCGGAACAACCAGTTTACCCTGAGCATCGACAGTAATTTTATTACCTTCTGCCGGAACCACTACTTTGCTTTCCATCAACCTCTCCTTCAGCGCAATTTTGTTAATGCCTTGTAAGATTCGTGTCAATACTACTTGAATATTCGTTCCACGCCAATCCGAAACAGATTGAGGTATAATGCGCTAATCATTCGGAATCGCAATAATCATGAATAAATTCTCTGTTAAAAATCACAAAGTTAACCGATTCAGCACCAAGACACAGGCGAAACAAGTCAAGCCGATTGCTCCACGTCGCGTCCTGTTATTCAACAAGCCTTTTGATGTGTTACCGCAATTTACTGATGAGTCTGGGCGCTCAACTTTGAAGGAATTTATCCCTTTTAGTGATGTTTATGCGGCGGGCCGACTCGATCGTGATAGCGAAGGTTTGTTGGTCTTAACCAATGATGGCAAATTGCAAGCCAGGCTCACGCAACCCGCCCAGAAAACCGGTAAAGTCTATTTTGTGCAAGTCGAAGGTGTGCCGGGCGATGATGCACTCAGCCAGTTAAGAACTGGGATGACCTTAAAAGATGGCCCCACTTTACCTGCGGGTGCCGAGTTAGTCAGTGAACCTGAGTGGTTATGGCCGCGTAATCCGCCGATTCGAGAGCGCAAAGCCATTCCCACTAGCTGGCTAAAAATAACCCTCTTTGAGGGTCGCAACCGGCAAGTTCGCAGAATGACCGCCCATATTGGCTTCCCTACCCTGCGTCTGATACGTTTTAGTATGGGAAATTTAAGCTTAGGCGACCTACAGCCCGGCGAATGGAAGGAGATAAACTATGTTTAAGCCTCATGTTACTGTGGCTTGTGTCGTGCATGCTAACGGGAAATTTTTAGTTGTTGAGGAAACTATCAACGGCAAAAAGTTATGGAATCAACCGGCGGGTCATTTAGAGGCCGATGAAACCCTGGTGCAGGCCGCAGAAAGGGAACTGTGGGAAGAAACCGGCATTCGGGCCAACCCGCAATCTTTTTTGCGTATGCATCAGTGGATTGCGCCGGATAAAACCCCGTTCCTCCGTTTTGCTTTTGTGATTGAGCTGAAAGAGCCCGTAGCCACAGCGCCGCAAGATGACGATATCGACTGCTGCCACTGGCTCACTGCGGATGAAATACTGCAATCAGATAATTTACGCTCGCCACTGGTTGCTGAGAGTATCCGGTGTTACCAACAGCCCGAGCGCTATTCGCTTGATCTGGTTGGCTCATTTAACTGGCCACTATAAACAGCAGATTTGATTTACTCAGCTAATTTTGTTCAGGCTGAGGATCAACTATGCTGTGAAGCAAACAACCATGCAGTGAAGCAAACAACCATGCAGTGAAGCAAACAACGTGATAAAATCCGGCGCTTGTTTTTATAATGCCTCACCCGCGCTGAGCAATGAGTCGGATAATATCATCCGCCACCGCCATCGCAGGGGCTTTAGGTATTTACGTTAGTGAGACTCCCATGTCAGATAACAGCCAGAAAAAAGTAATCGTCGGTATGTCCGGCGGTGTCGATTCTTCCGTTTCCGCCTACCTGCTTCAGCAGCAGGGCTACCAAGTTGCCGGCTTGTTCATGAAGAACTGGGAAGAGGATGATGGCGAAGAATATTGCTCTGCAGCGACCGACCTGGCCGATGCTCAAGCAGTATGCGACAAACTGGGCATGGAGTTGCACACCGTCAATTTTGCCGCAGAATATTGGGATAACGTGTTCGAATTGTTCCTTGAGGAATACAAAGCCGGGCGTACCCCCAACCCCGATATTCTGTGTAATAAAGAAATCAAATTTAAAGCCTTCCTGGAATTCGCCGCCGAAGACTTGGGCGCGGACTATATTGCTACCGGTCATTATGTCCGTCGTCAGGATGTTGAGGGTAAAAGCCGTTTGCTACGTGGCCTTGATGGCAATAAAGACCAAAGCTATTTCCTCTACACCTTAAGTCACGAACAGCTTGCTCAGAGCCTGTTCCCCGTTGGGGAATTAGAAAAACCTGAAGTTCGCCGCATTGCTGAACAACTTGACCTGGTCACCGCCAAGAAAAAAGACTCTACCGGCATCTGCTTTATCGGTGAGCGCAAATTCCGTGATTTCCTCGGCCGCTACCTGCCCGCTCAACCCGGCCCAATCATGACCGTAGATGGCCAACATGTGGGTGAACATCAGGGTTTGATGTATCACACGCTGGGCCAACGCAAAGGTTTAGGTATTGGCGGTACCAAAGAAGGTGGCGATGACCCATGGTATGTTGTGGATAAAGATGTTGCCAATAACATCCTGTTGGTAGCACAGGGGCACGAACATCCGCGTTTAATGTCTGTCGGTCTGATTGCTCAACAGTTGCATTGGGTGGATAGAGAACCGGTCACCGCCGCTTTCCGCTGTGTGGTGAAAACCCGTTATCGTCAACAGGACATTCCTTGCACCGTTACACCTTTGGATGACGAGCGTGTTGAGGTTCGGTTTGATGAACCCGTGGCGGCAGTAACACCCGGTCAGTCGGCTGTTTTCTATCAAGGCGAAGTTTGCCTCGGTGGCGGTATTATTGAAGAGCGTTACCCGCTGATTGGTTCAGCCGCAAACTAATTCAACCCATACGTGAACCAGAATGTTTACAGGAGTAACCGTGGCGAAAAACTATTATGATATTACGTTGGCATTGGCAGGAATCTGCCAGTCAGCTCGCTTGGTTCAACAATTGGCTCATGAAGGCCAATGCGATAATGATGCATTGAGCACCATGCTGGGTGGGTTGTTGCAAACCAATCCACCGTCAACTTTGGCGGTATATGGCGGTAATGAGCAATCCCTAAAAATGGGGTTGGAAACACTGCAAAGTGTGTTAAACGCCAACCGACAGGGGCCGGCAGCTGAGCTGACTCGCTATACCCTGAGCCTCATGGTGCTTGAAAGAAAACTCAATGCCAATAAATCGGCCATGAATACCTTAGGTGACCGTATCAGTCAGCTTGATCGCCAACTGGCGCATTTCGATCTCGAATCTGAAACCATGATGAGTTCGCTGGCGGCTATTTATACCGATGTTATCAGCCCTCTCGGCCCACGCATTCAAGTTATTGGCTCTCCGGCTATTTTACAAAGCACATTGGTGCAGGCAAAAATTCGTGCCACCCTGCTGGCGGGGATCCGCTCAGCCGTGCTTTGGCAACAAGTCGGCGGAAGCCGCTTGCAGTTAATGTTCTCGCGAAATCGTCTGTTTAAGCAGGCGCAGAGTATTCTTGCTCATAATTGACATTCTTTATCAGGAGTTGCCACCAATGGAATTATCCTCACTGACTGCCGTTTCCCCTATTGATGGGCGCTACGGCGATAAAGTCAGCGCACTGCGCCCAATCTTTAGCGAATTCGGTTTGCTGAAATTCCGTGTGCAGGTCGAAGTACGTTGGCTGCAAAAATTGGCCGCCTGTGCAGAAATCAAAGAAGTCCCGGCTTTTGATGCCGACGCAAACGCTTACCTCGATAAGATAGTGCAAGATTTCAATGAACAGGATGCACAGCGCATCAAAACCATTGAGCGCACTACGAATCATGATGTAAAAGCGGTCGAATACTTCCTGAAAGAGAAAGTGGAGAGTGTTCCAGCGCTGCATGCAGTGTCAGAATTCATTCACTTTGCTTGTACTTCAGAAGATATCAATAACCTGTCGCACGCCCTAATGCTGCAAACCGCCCGTCAGGATGTGGTGTTGCCGATGTGGCGTCAGCTTATTGATTCGATTAAAGCGCTGGCTCACCAACATCGTGATTTGCCGCTGCTTTCCCGTACTCACGGCCAGCCGGCAACACCGTCCACCATCGGTAAAGAGTTTGCGAACGTAGCTTACCGTATGGAGCGCCAGTTCCGCCAACTGTCACAAGTGGAAATTTTAGGCAAAATCAATGGCGCAGTGGGTAACTATAATGCTCACATCGTGGCTTATCCTGAAGTTGATTGGCACCAGTTCAGTGAAAGTTTTGTCACTTCACTGGGTATCAATTGGAACCCCTACACCACACAAATCGAACCGCACGATTACATCGCTGAACTTTTCGACTGTATAGCGCGTTTCAATACCATTCTGATCGATTTTGACCGTGATATCTGGGGTTATATTGCCTTGAATCACTTCAAACAAAAAACCATCGCTGGCGAAATTGGTTCCAGCACCATGCCACATAAAGTGAACCCTATTGATTTCGAGAATTCCGAGGGCAATCTGGGCCTGTCCAACGCGGTACTGGGTCATTTAGCCAGCAAACTCCCGGTTTCGCGCTGGCAGCGTGACCTGACAGACTCTACAGTGCTGCGTAACTTGGGTGTTGGGCTGGGCTATGCCGCCATTGCCTATCAGGCGACGATGAAAGGCATTAGTAAGCTGGAAGTCAACGAAGCGCATCTGTTGGAAGAACTGGACCATAACTGGGAAGTGTTGGCTGAACCTATCCAAACCGTCATGCGTCGCTATGGCATTGAAAAACCTTATGAAAAATTAAAGGAATTGACTCGCGGAAAACGTGTTGATGCTGCTGGTATGCAAACATTTATCGACAGTCTCGCACTGCCGGAAGAAGAAAAAACCCGGTTGAAAGCCATGACCCCGGCTAATTATATTGGCCGCGCCACGACGATGGTTGATGAATTGAAGTAATGCTTTAATCTCAAATACAGGTGGTGAATCAACGCCACCTGTATAACCCCCTATTTTTCTTATTCCCCGCGTACTGCCCCTGTTTAGCCCCGGTTTAGCTGTTGTCATTGATAATACTGATGATGTCAAAAGGACGTTACAATCACTGGAGCTATTCTCATTATGTTGAAGAAAACACTACTTTCTCTCGCCCTGATAGGGACTTGTACTACCGCTATTGCCGCTGATTACACTTATGTCGCGGGTGGCCTGCAGTATGGTTCAATCAGTAGTAATGAACGTTTTGATAAGCAATTTAATCAGAGTAATTACAGCCAGATCGGCGACCGTGACATGGGTGGCATTTATCTTAATGGTGGCTATGGTTTTGATAACGATTTGTTTATTGATGGCCGTATAAGCAGCATTGCCAATAGTGATCGGGGTCTTGCGGAGGCCGTATTAGGCCTGGGCTACCATTGGACATTCTCACCTAATATTGATTTTTATACTTTGGTCGGCGGCAGTCGCCGCGCCATGGTATTTGATGCCAGCAAAAACGGTGAAAAAACTAATAGTTACAATAGCGCTACCGGTGAAGTTGGAATCAAAAGTCAATTATCACAAGATATTAGCCTGGACATTGCCTACCGTCTGGCCAGATATGACGACCGCGCCTTCCATGAAGCACGGGTAACCACAGGCTATGCTCTAACAAAAAGCCTCGCGGCTGAAGTGGGTTATACCTACCATAACTGGAAAGTCAGTGATCAGGCAATGCAAGTAGGTTTGCGTTACGCTTTCTAACTTACTGTTTTAATTTTTATTTGTCGGGTAATATTAAATTACCCGATTAATGTCTTATCGAGGAATGTGGTATGCGAGTTTTAGTTGTCGAAGATAATGCTTTGTTGCGTCACCATCTTACCGTGCAAATGCGTGAGATGGGCCATCAGGTAGACGCCGCAGAAGACGCCAAAGAAGCAGACTATTTCTTGCAAGAGCATGCTCCTGATATCGCCATTATTGATCTTGGTTTACCGGGTGAAGATGGGTTGAGCCTTATCCGTCGCTGGCGCAGCCATCAGACGAACCTGCCGATTCTGGTGCTAACAGCACGGGAAAGTTGGCAAGATAAAGTTGCAGTGCTGGAAGCTGGTGCCGATGATTACGTGACCAAACCTTTTCATCTGGAGGAAGTCATTGCGCGAATGCAGGCATTAATGCGGCGCAATATTGGTTTAGCCTCTCAGGTGATTGAATTCCCTCCGTTTCAGATTGATCTCTCACGGCGAGAGTTGTGCGTCAATCAGCAACAGATTAAACTCACCGCTTTCGAATACACTATCATTGAAACCCTTATTCGTAATGCTGGAAAAGTCGTCAGCAAAGATACATTAATGCTGCAACTCTATCCTGATGCAGAACTACGTGAAAGCCACACTATTGACGTATTAATGGGGCGTTTGCGTAAAAAAATGCAGGCAAAACATGAAGGAGAGGTGATTACGACCATCCGTGGTCAGGGATACCGTTTTGACGCCAACTAGACATCATGCTCAGGAAAAATAACAAACCCTTCTCTCTTCGCGCACGGTTTCTTATGGCGACAGCGGGCGTCATTCTGGCGCTGTCGTTATCTTATGGTATGGTCGCCGTCGTCGGCTATATTGTCAGTTTTGATAAAAATACATTCAGAGCACATCGCGGCGAAAGTAACTTATTTTTCAGTCTGGCCCAATGGCAAAATAATAAGCTTAGTATCTCAGTGCCACCAGAGCTTGAACTGAATATCCCAACGCTGGTTCTGATTTATGATAAAGATGGCAATATTTTGTGGCGTCAGCGGCATGTGCCAGAACTTGAGTCTCATATCGAAAAAAGCTGGTTACAAAAACCGGGATTTTATGAGTTGGATACCGGAACACATATCAGTAGCATGATGCTGGGTGATAATCCGAAAGCGCAAGACCAACTCAAAAAATATGACGATACTGACAGCAGCGCGTTGACTCACTCCATATCCGTTAATACTTATCCCGCGACATCCCGCTTACCGCAACTCACCATTGTAGTTGTCGATACTATCCCGCAGGAATTACAGCGCTCAGACTTGGTTTGGAACTGGTTTAGCTATGTCTTACTGGCGAATTTACTGTTGGTTGTTCCCTTGCTTTGGCTTGCTGCCTATTGGAGCCTAAGACCGATTAAGGCGCTGGTCAGCCAGATCAATCAGTTAGAGAAAGGTGAACGCGAACAATTAGATGAGAATCCTCCTAGTGAATTACTAAGTTTGGTGCGAAATCTTAATATCTTGCTCACCAATGAACGCCAGCGTTATACCAAATACCGCACTACACTCTCAGACCTGACTCATAGTCTAAAAACGCCTCTGGCAGTATTGCAAACAACTTTGCGCTCTTTACGCACCGGTAAGCAAACAACCATTGAAGAGGTCGAACCTATCATGCTCGAGCAGATAAGTCGTATCTCTCAGCAAATTGGTTATTATCTGCATCGGGCCAGCATGCGTTCTGAACATAACGTATTGATTCGTGAAATTCATTCTGTTCCTGCCCTACTCGATAGCTTGTGCAGTGCGCTGAATAAAGTGTATCAACGCAAAGGCGTGGTATTGACGTTGGATATCTCGCCTGAAGTGACTTTCCTGGGCGAAAGGAATGACTTCATGGAAGTGATGGGCAATGTTCTGGAAAACGCCTGCAAATATTGCCTGGAATTTGTCGAAATAACCGCCCTCCACTCAGAGAAGCAGCTCACTATTGTCATTGACGACGATGGGCCGGGCATCCCTGAAAGTAAACGGCAATTAATTTTCCAACGAGGCCAACGTGTGGACACTTTACGCCCGGGGCAAGGGCTTGGATTGTCTGTTGCAGCTGAAATTATTGAACAGTATCAAGGTAAGATAACCATCACTGAAAGCCACTTAGGTGGAGCACGGATGATGGTGACCTTTGGCCAGCAAAATGATTATCACGCTGATTAATAAAATTTGCCCGTCAACCCCTGATACTAATGGCAGGCATCCGTTATAATCACAGGCAAGTTCACCCCCTATCCTGGAATAAACATGGATTACCAACTCAATCTCGATTGGCCCGATTTTCTGCAGCGCTATTGGCAGAAACGCCCCGTCCTCCTCAAACGTGGCTTTACAAACTTTATTGACCCTCTTTCGCCTGATGAGCTTGCTGGTCTAGCAATGGAAAATGAAGTCGATAGTCGTCTGGTGAGCCATGAAGAGGGTCGCTGGCAAGTGAGTCATGGCCCATTTGAGAGTTTTGATCACTTAGGTGAAACTAATTGGTCGCTGTTGGTACAGGCGGTTGATCATTGGCATGAACCCGCAGCCGCCTTAATGCGCCCATTCCGCAAGCTTTCTGACTGGCGAATGGATGATTTAATGATTTCTTTCTCGGTCCCTGGTGGGGGTGTTGGCCCGCATTTTGACCAATATGACGTTTTTATCATTCAAGGCACGGGCCGTCGTCGCTGGCGGGTCGGTGAGAAAACGGAAATGAAGCAGCATTGCCCCCATCCAGACCTGCTGCAAGTCGGCCCATTCGACGCCATTATTGATGAAGAAATGGAACCGGGCGATATTCTCTATATCCCACCGGGCTTCCCTCATGAAGGCTATGCTCTTGAAAATGCATTGAATTATTCGGTCGGTTTCCGTGCACCTAATGGCCGTGAACTGGTCAGCGGTTTTGCTGACTATGTGCTTTCTCGCGAGTTGGGCAGTTACCGTTACAGTGATCCGGACTTGCAATTGCGGGACCACCCTGCTGAAGTGCTGCCACAAGAAGTCGATAAACTTCGCACTATGATGCTCGATTTAGTCCAGCAACCGGAAGAGTTCCAAAACTGGTTTGGCGAATTTATTTCTCAATCACGCCATGAGTTGGATATCGCCCCACCAGAACCCCCTTATCAAGCAGGGGATGTCTATGAATTACTCCAACAAGGTGAAGAATTACAACGTCTTGCCGGCCTGCGTGTTCTGCGTATTGGTGACCAATGTTTTGCTAATGGTGAATTGATTAATACACCGCACTTATCAGCCGCCGATGCATTATGCCAACACTTCAGTGTTGATGCGCAGAAGTTGGGTGATGCGCTGGAAGATCCGTCTTTCCTCGCCATGCTGACCACACTGGTGAACAGCGGCTATTGGTATTTTAACGACTAATATTTCGGTCTTATTACACAAAATGCCCCGATAAACGGGGCATCAGACTGCTGACAAAGTCAAATGAAAGGGAAACGTGCTGTTGGGGTCGTGGCGACGTAAGTTGCCGGAGAGCTACGAGGTGCGGTTACCCTTTCACTCATTGCGTGATCTATAGCTTTGTCATTAATCTCAACATTTTTGTGTGATGGATAATCTTATGACTCTTTAGCCCGTTTTGCTGTCAATTCAGCAATTCTCATGATAACCGCCACCGCTTTTTCCATTCCTTCCAGGGTTATAAACTCATGTTTACCATGATAATTATAGCCACCGGTAAAGATATTGGGGCAAGGTAAGCCCATGAAAGATAACTGAGCGCCATCAGTGCCACCGCGAATTGGCTTCATAATAGGCGTGATATCGCAATCACGCATCGCCTGTTGTGCTATCTCAATGATATGTGGATGCTTAATAATATGCTCACGCATATTGTAATAACTATCATCCATAACGATTTCGATATAACAGTCACGGTGTAAACCTTTACCAACCCGCTTGGCGATATCCACCATATTTTTCTTGCGAGCTTCAAATCCATCGAGGTTAAAATCGCGCACGATATAGTGCATTTCTGCCCGTTCAACCGTGCCCTTAATGCTTTGCAGATGATAAAATCCGTCATAACCCTCTGTACATTCAGGGGTTTCATTCGCCGGTAATTCCTGATGGAAACGGGTTGCCAGCGACAGTGCATTCACCATCACCCCTTTAGCACTCCCAGGATGAACATTGTTACCGACAATTTTTATTGTCACCGAAGCCGCATTAAAATTCTCGAACTCAAGTTCGCCGACACCGCCGCCATCCACGGTATAAGCCCATTGGGCATCAAATTCAGCCACATTAAAGAAACGCGCCCCTTTCCCCACTTCTTCATCTGGCGTGAATGCGATCCGGATATCCCCATGAGGAACATTATTGTGCTTTAAGCGCACCATGGCGGTGATAATTTCTGCAATACCCGCTTTATCATCCGCACCTAATAGGGTCTTGCCGTCAGTGGTAATCAAGGTGTGCCCAAGCAATTGATGCAGGACGGGGAACATGACCGGGGACAGAACCTCATCACCGATTCCCAAAGCAATATCACCACCACGGTAGTTTTCTACAATCTGTGGATTAACATTTTTCCCCGAGAAGTCGGGTGAGGTGTCGAGATGAGCAATAAAGCCAACCGTGGGGACCGACCAGGAAACATTTGCGGGTAATGTTGCCATCACACAGCCGTGGTCACTCAAATTAACCTGAGAAAAACCCAGCGACTGCAACTCCTGTTGCAACGCCAGAGCCAGCTTGCGCTGCCCTTCAGTGCTCGGCACGGATTTTACATTGGCTTTTGCTTGAGTATCAAAAGAGACATAGTTGAAAAAGCGGTCGAGTAATTTGTCCATGGTTCCCACCTTCATAATAGTGAATATCATTATGGGGAAGTGATCACCATCAAATATTGCGTCAGGTCAGTTTTAGACAAACTTAAGTCAGAATAAAAAAGCAATATAGGTACGACACTGAGTGTTTGAATTAATGATTAAGTGCCGCTAGCAACGCTGCGGCACCAATTAAGCAGGGTAATTAGTCGCCTTCGCGATTCTCGCCACGGGTGGTTAAAAATTCGCGCACATATTCTGGCACCACTTTGCTGGCTAAACCGTAGTGTTTTTCATCAAACTGACTCTCAACCTGGCTAGGCTCCAGATTTAACTCGACGGTATGAGCGCCGTGCAAGCTAGATTCATGAACAAACCCGGCAGCGGGATAGACATGCCCGGAGGTGCCAATCGAAATAAAGAAATCAGCTTCAGCCAGCGCCTGATAAATTTCATCCATTCCCATCGGCATTTCACCAAACCACACAATATGTGGGCGTAAGGGCGATGGGAATTGGCAACAATGACAGCGCTCGTCTGCACTGAGGTCACCCGGCCAGTCCAGCACTTGACCAGACTGCGTACAGCGGACTTTCAGTAGCTCGCCGTGCATATGAATAACGCGCTTACTACCCGCCCGCTCATGCAAATTATCTATATTCTGAGTAACCAGCACAAAGTTATCACCCAGCACCGCTTCCAAATCAGCGAGTGCAAAATGGGCAGCATTCGGCGCAATGTCGGGCTGCTGTAACTGGCGACGGCGTGCATTATAAAAAGCTTGAACCAGTTCAGGGTCACGGCGATAGCCTTCCGGGGTCGCAACATCTTCCACCTGATGCTCTTCCCACAAACCATCCGCCGCACGGAAAGTCCGAATACCTGATTCAGCCGAGATGCCAGCCCCCGTCAGAACTACCACAAACGGCTTCTTCATTTCTGAAGTTGCAGCACTGTCTCGATGAAAAATACGGGAGCGAAAACGTTGATGCCGCAAGTGTTTATTCTTACGAAACCGACACAACCGATGGCGTATGCGCATAACCTTTTGCCTCTATTTTAGGTATTGTTATTTGCTATTGATTAACTACCGCTCAGACAAATGCAGGAACGCCGCCCCACGAACGCCGCCCGCATCACCATAACGCGCTTTTTCAATGCGTGGCAATCGGGCTACTCGCAATAAATGCTGGGGTAAACGTTTTGGAAGTTCCTGATAAATTTTCTCAAAATTGGATAATCCCCCCCCAATGACCACCAGATGGGGATCTAGCATGGTTAATAAATTGCCCAAGCATACCGCCAGCACATCCATAAAGCGCTCAATATGCGCCACGGCTTTAGATTCACCGCAATTATAGTTAGCAATGATTTCAGTCGCGGGCAAGGATTGCTGATTGAAGTGTTTATACATCCATTCAAAGCCGCGCCCGGAAATGTAATTCTCAATACAGCCGTTATGACCACAGCCACAAGGCACCCGTGGAATATCGGCACCCAGAATATCCAGTGCATCTACCGGCAAACGAAAATGACCAAATTCGCCGGTGATATGGTTCCGCCCACTGACAATGCTGCCATTCACAATCAGACCGCCGCCAACACCCGTGCCAAGAATCAACCCTAATACCGTAGGATAACCACGGAACTCAGGATCCCAGGCTTCAGACAGTGCAAAGCAGTTGGCATCATTATCAATGCGAACTTCGCGCCCAATTAATGTGGAAAGGTCACTTTGTAAGGATTGGCCCATTGCTGCGGGCACATTCGCCGTGAACACCGTGCCATCATCCGCATTTGGCAAGCCGGGAATACCAATACCCACACTGCCTTTAACCCCACAAAACTCATCAGCTTCCAGCGTTAACTCCTGCAATGTTTGCAGGAGTTGCCGATAATCTTCACGCGGCGTAGGAACCCGCTTATGCCAGATTCGTTGCAGGTTAGCATCAAAAACACCTAACTCAATTTTGGTGCCACCCATATCAAAACCGTAATACATAAGTTTGCCCTTACCCATTATTGTTCAGAGAAATTATTGTTAGTTTGACTTATTTTTAGATTTTTCTTGCCCATTCAACTATTGCCCACTCAACACCCGCGCCGGATCAATACGGCTGGCACGACGAGCCGGATACCAACTGGCAATTAAGCTCAACACCAACGCGGTTGCCAGCACACAGGCCACATCAAACCAGTGTAATTCTGACGGTAAAAAGTCGATGAAGTATATATCGCCCGACAAAAATTGATGCCCCACCAGCTTTTCTAGCCCACGGATAATATTGGTTAATTGCAAAGAAACAATCACCCCCACCACCGCCCCGCTAACACTGCCGATAAGCCCCGCTAGCAAGCCATACCACATAAAAATGGCGCGAATGAGGCCATCTTTAGCCCCTAATGTGCGCAGAACTGCAATATCGCTGCTTTTATCTTTAACGGCCATGACCAGTGTGGAGACAATGTTAAAACTGGCCACACCAATCACCAGCACCATAGCTAAGTACATGATAGTACGGATCATTTGAATATCGCGATACATATAGCCATAGGTGCCAATCCAACTGCTGATATACACATAAGCATTGGAAGCCTCACCGGCGCTGCGCACCAGTTGGTTGGCGTTGTAGACATCATCGACCTTGATGGCTATACCAGTGACACTGTCACCCATATCCAGATATTGCTGGGCATCAATTAAAGGCACCAATGCCAAGCTATGATCCAGTTGCCCGCTCAATTGAAAAACGCCCGCTACCTGCAAGCGAATGCGCTTAGGTTGCAGCAATTTCATCTCAGGGTCGCTATTGGGGATCATCACCGTCAGCCATGACCCCTGCTTCACGCCCAGCGCATCGGCCAGACCTTTACCTAAAATAATCTGCTGCTGGCCGGCCTTGAAATTATCCCAAGCATGGTCAAGGACAAAACTGGGTAATGCACTGAGATGCTGCTCGCTTTCAGGATCAACCCCTTTGACTTCTACCGCACGTAATTGAGTGGCATTTTCAATCAAGCCGGTGAATTTGATATAAGGTGCCGCCGCCACAATGCCGGGCACTTTTTCAATCCGCTGTAAAGTTTGTGCCCAGCCGCTAAATGGCTGATTGACGACAGCAATTTCACCATGAGGCACCACCGCCAAAATACGATTTTTTAGCTCACGTTCGAAGCCGTTCATTGCACTTAGGCCGACGATCAGCACCGCAACACCCAGAGCAATACCCAAGGTAGATATCACCGAAATCAGTGATACCATGCCGCCGCGACGGCGACCACGGCTAAAACGTAAACCGATTAACAGTGAAAGTGGCGAAACGCCCATGCCCATCGCCACTATTGCGCCCCCACCAACGTCAGATGTTGCTGTAGCTGACCATCACGCATTTCTAACTGGCGACTCATGCGTTTAGCCAATTGCAGATCGTGAGTGACGACTAAAAATGCCGTCCCTTGACGAACATTCAATTCACCTAACAAATTAAAGATGCTATCGGCATTCCGCTGATCAAGGTTACCGGTCGGCTCATCGGCCAGCACCAGCGACGGATTATTAACCAGTGAACGCGCAATCGCCACCCGCTGGCGTTCACCGCCAGATAACTCCGACGGGCGATGTTTGCTGCGTTTTTCCAACCCCACCGCCGCCAACATGGCACGGGCTTTATCCTGTGCTTCACTCGGTTTCGCACCGCCAATCAGTAGCGGCATCGCCACATTTTCCAAGGCGGTAAAATCAGGTAGTAAATGGTGGAATTGATAGATAAAACCTAATTCGCGATTGCGCAACTCAGCTTTTGCGGTAGAGGACATTTGATTCAGTGAGCGCCCTTGATAAATCACTTCGCCGGAGGTGGGGGAATCCAGCCCGCCTAACAAATGTAATAAGGTACTTTTACCCGAACCAGAACTGCCGACAATCGCCATCAACTCACCGGCTTCAATGGTAAACGACACATTGCGCAATACGTCGGTATGCAATTGGCCTTCCTGATAGCGTTTACACAGGTTTAAGCACTGTAATAAAGGATGATTACTCATAGCGTAAAGCCTCGGCAGGTTGTGCGGCGGCAGCGCGCCAGGAAGGGTAAAGCGTTGAAAGCAAAGCAATCGCCATCGCCAATAAAGCAATCACGGTCACCTGAATCGGGTTAATCTCGACCGGCAAGCTGGCACCATCAATCAATAAGCCGAGAACCGGAATAATGGTGTTCAATTGACTGGCCAGTAAGATGCCAAACCCAGCACCCAGCAAGGCACCAATCACCCCAGCGGTAGCCCCCTGCACCATAAACACCAGCATAATTTGCCGGCGACTTAGCCCTTGGGTTTGTAAAATAGCTACTTCGCCCTGTTTTTCCATCACTAACAAGCCGAGCGAGGTAATGATATTAAAGGCCGCGACAGCAATAATCAGGCTAAGTAACAGCCCCATCATATTTTTTTCCATCCGAACTGCTTGGAAAAGCTCGCCTTTACGCTCGCGCCAATCTTTCCATACCATTCCCTCGGGCAAAGCTTGTTGACTCAAGCTATCGACGGTCAGCGGCTGTGAAAGGAATAAACGCCAGCCAGTAATGTTACCCGCGGGGTAGCGCATTAGACGTGATGCATCCTGCTGATTAACCAACATTTGATAGCCATCCACCTCACTGTCAGCGGCGAATGTTCCAATAATATTGAACAAGCGCTGGCTGGGAATACGCCCCATAGGGGTAAATTGACTGGCACTCGGCACCATCAAACGCAGTGTTTCACCGCGTTTAACCCCCAATTGACCGGCCAATTTCTCACCGAGGATGATATTGTAGCTCCCCGGTTGTAAATCCTTTAGGTGCACATTGACCAGGTAGTCACTCAGAGGCTCATGCTGATTAGGATCAACGCCCAGCATCACCCCTGCGGCTAGATTGCGCGCACTTTGTAACACCACATCGGCGGTGGTCAATGGCACGACATCAGTGACGCCAGTCAGTGATTGCAGTGATGAAGCAGGCATTTTGTTCGGGTCAAGAGAACCTTGTGGCGTGGTAATTAGCGCCTGTGGCATCAGCCCCAAAATGTTATTCTGCAAATCGCGCTCAAAACCATTCATCACAGATAGCACGGTGATCAATGCCATCACTCCCAGAGTGATGCCAATGGTAGAAAGCCATGAAACAAACCGACCAAAGCGGTCAGATGCACGCCCGCGCATATAACGCAGGCCAATAAATAATGCGACAGGTTGATACATGAAATCTGTTTAGATCCTGTTGCTAAAGCAAAGTGATCGAGGATAATAAAGGGTACTACCGCTTTATGGAACCATTAACCGCCTATATCTCCGGCTTTTATTGCAAATCAGAGCGCCAATCTGTGGCTATGTCTTCTCACGTGCTAGGATAGCCGCCGAGATAATTCGTCCTGATAAAGAGACTGTTTAACTGCTTATGTCCCAACAACATCGTTATTCATTGCCGACGCGCCGTGGCGATACCCGCCAGTTAGGCCAGTTGACTGGTTCCGCTTGCGCCGTCGAGTGTGCAGAAATCATTGAGCGCCATGATGGCCCGGTAATGTTAATTACCCCGGATATGCAAACGGCGCTGCGGCTGCGTGATGAGATTCAGCAGTTTTCCCCTCGTCCGGTGAACACCCTCTCCGACTGGGAAACACTGCCTTACGACAGTTTTTCTCCTCATCAGGATATTATTTCGGCGCGCCTTTCTTGTTTGTATCACCTTCCGACCATGGAACGCGGCGTTATTATTCTCCCGATTAATACTTTGATGCAACGGGTTTGCCCGCACGCATTCCTGCATGGCCATGCTTTGGTGATGAAAAAAGGCCAGCATCTATCACGGGATAAGTTGCGTGCTCAGCTTGAACAAGCGGGATATCGCAGTGTCGATCAAGTCATGGAACACGGTGAATTCGCTACCCGTGGGGCCTTGCTTGACTTGTATCCGATGGGCAGTGAAGAACCCTATCGCATTGATTTTTTTGATGATGATATTGATAGCTTGCGTGTATTTGATGTGGATTCACAGCGCACTTTGTCAGAAGTCGAGCAAATAAATTTACTGCCCGCCCATGAATTCCCGATAGATAAAGCCGCCATTGAATTATTCCGCAGCCAATGGCGGGAACAGTTTGAAGTGCGCCGCGATGCAGAACATATTTACCAGCAAGTGAGCAAAGGTATTTGGCCTGCCGGTATTGAATATTGGCAGCCGCTGTTCTTCAGCCAGCCCTTACCGACACTTTTTAGCTACTTGCCTGAAAATACCTTATTGATCAATACCGGTGATTTGGAAAGCTCGGCAGAGCGTTTCTGGCTGGATGTTAACCAGCGCTATGAAAGCCGCCGTATTGACCCGATGCGCCCATTGCTGGCCCCAGAAACCTTATGGTTACGGGTTGATTCACTCTTCAGTGAGCTAAAAGAGTGGCCACGAGTTCAGTTTAAAACGACAGAATTACCGGCAAAAACTGCCAATACCAACTTACATTATCAAGCGCTACCCGATTTAGCGGTACAGGCGCAGCAAAAAGCACCGTTGGATAATCTGCGGCGCTTTATTGAGTCATTCAGCGGTAGCGTCGTGTTCTCGGTGGAAAGCGAGGGCCGACGCGAAACCCTGCAAGACCTGCTGGCGCGGATAAAAATCAGCCCGACGTTGATAACCGAGCTACCTCAGGCCAGCGCACCCGGCCATTATCTGATGATTGGTGCCGCTGAACGCGGCTTCCTCGACAGCGAAAAACAATTAGCGCTGATTTGCGAAAGTGACTTGCTGGGCGAGCGCGTGAGCCGCCGCCGTCAAGATAATCGCCGCACCATCAACACCGATACCTTGATCCGCAATTTGGCGGAGTTGCGCCCCGGCCAGCCGGTGGTGCATCTGGAGCACGGTGTTGGCCGCTATCTGGGCTTGACCACCTTAGAAGCGGGCGGCATTAAAGCTGAATACCTGATATTGACCTATGCCGGTGAAGATAAACTCTATGTACCGGTCTCCTCATTACACCTGATCAGCCGCTATTCTGGCGGAGCAGATGATAATGCACCGCTGCATAAATTGGGTGGAGAGGCTTGGGGCCGCGCACGGCAGAAAGCCGCCGAGAAAGTGCGTGATGTGGCCGCCGAGCTGCTGGATATCTATGCGCAGCGCGCCGCTAAATCGGGCTTTAAGTTCAAGTTGGATAAAGAGCAATATCAGCTGTTTTGCCAAAGCTTCCCGTTCGAAACCACACCGGATCAGGAACAGGCCATCAATGCGGTGCTCAGTGATATGTGCCGGCCACTGGCCATGGACCGCCTGGTGTGTGGGGATGTTGGTTTCGGTAAAACCGAAGTGGCTATGCGAGCGGCTTTCCTGGCGGTGGCGAATAATAAGCAAGTGGCGGTATTGGTGCCGACCACCCTGCTGGCGCAACAGCATTTTGACAACTTCCGCGACCGTTTTGCTACCTGGCCGGTGCGGATTGAAATGATGTCCCGCTTCCGCAGCGCCAAAGAGCAGCAAGTGATTTTGGAACAAGCGGCGGAAGGGAAAGTCGATATTATTATCGGCACCCACAAATTGCTGCAAACTGACTTGCACTGGCAAGATCTTGGGCTGTTGATTGTCGATGAAGAACACCGCTTTGGGGTGCGCCACAAAGAGCGAATCAAGGCGATGCGCGCCGATGTCGACATTTTGACACTCACCGCCACGCCAATTCCGCGCACACTGAATATGGCAATGAGCGGCATGCGCGATTTATCCATTATTGCCACCCCGCCCGCGCGCCGTCTGGCAGTAAAAACCTTTGTCCGTGAGTATGATAGCTTGGTGGTGCGAGAGGCGATTCTGCGCGAAATTCTCCGTGGCGGACAGGTTTATTACCTGTATAACGACGTGGAAAATATCGAAAAAGCCACCCAGCGGCTCGCGGAATTAGTGCCAGAGGCGCGCATTGCCATCGGCCACGGCCAGATGCGTGAGCGGGATCTGGAGCGGGTGATGAATGATTTCCATCATCAGCGTTTTAACGTGTTGGTCTGTACCACCATTATTGAAACCGGTATAGATATTCCGAGCGCCAATACCATTATCATCGAACGCGCCGATCATTTTGGTCTGGCGCAGTTGCACCAATTGCGCGGCCGGGTTGGGCGTTCCCACCATCAAGCCTATGCTTACTTGCTCACGCCGAATCCGAAAGCCATGACTACCGATGCCAAAAAACGGCTGGAGGCTATTGCGTCACTGGAAGATCTCGGTGCTGGTTTTGCCCTGGCAACTCATGACCTTGAGATTCGTGGGGCCGGTGAGCTATTAGGCGAAGATCAAAGTGGCCAAATGACCACCATCGGTTTCTCTCTGTATATGGAGTTACTGGAAAGCGCGGTGGATGCGCTGAAAGAAGGCAGAGAGCCGTCGCTGGAAGATTTGACCAGTAATCAGACTGAAATTGAAATGCGTATGCCGGTGCTGCTGCCGGAAGACTTTATTCCTGATGTGAATATCCGGCTTTCGTTTTATAAGCGAATCGCCAGTGCTCGCAATGAAACTGAACTTGATGAGTTGAAAGTCGAGCTGATTGACCGCTTTGGTAAACTGCCCGATGCCGCCCGCTATCTGTTACATACTGCAGAATTGCGCCAACAGGCCCAGAAGTTGGGTATCAAGCGCATTGAAGGTAATGAGCGCGGTGGTTTTATCGAATTTGGTGAGAAGAACAAAGTGGACCCGGTTTATTTGATTGGTTTGCTGCAACGCCAACCACAGATATACCGTCTGGAAGGGCCAACCAAACTGAAATTTATCCAGGATTTAAGTGATCGGACACAGCGGTTGAAGTTTATCAGTGAACTGCTGGCGGCATTTTCTCAGCATCGAGTGGCTTAATATCAAAATGTTAGCGCGGGTTTCAGATGTGAGAAACCCGCGCTAATGTTAATGCCACTCGCTTAAAAATCATGTTAAGCGATCAGAATTAACACTATACCGCGGGTTTTTGATACAAGGTCTTGGACAACAGATTTTGTATTATGCTTGTTTGTTCAGTATCAGTTGACCATTTTTATCGATTGGAATCTGCGTGCCTGGATCACGATCCATGCGAATTTTTCCCTGCTGATTACCAATTTTGTAGGTTACGTCATATCCCAACATTTTCTGTGACTTATCGTAAACAGTTTGGCAACGTTGTTGGGTGGTGGTGTAAGTATCACTGTCCTGCATATTACTTTGGACGCGGTTACCGGCATATCCGCCTGCCAGCGCGCCAGCAACTGTCGCAATATCTTTACCCCGGCCGCCACCTACCTGATGGCCCAGAACGCCACCCGCAACAGCACCCAAGACTGAACCCGCAATTTGATTTTCGTCCTGCACCGGCTTACGGTGCGTCACTGTCACATTGCGGCATTCCTGACGAGGCGTTTTAATCGTCTCTTTAATCGGTGTCGCAGCAAGAACTTGTGCATATTGCGGTGCGCCGGAGAAGACATTCATACTCGCGACAGCGGCAATTCCCAGAGCAGCCGCAATACCGATACCCACACCTGCTAACATTGATTTGTTCACAGGACATCCTCCTGAAGGTCAATAACGAATTAAAAGTATTACCACGCAGCTTTTGCCCCAGACGCCCACATTAACAGCGAAAACCTGACAGCATCCTCCATGAGGGTTGCCCCTTATTTGCGGACGACGGCGTGCGTGACTCGCCGTCTGTAAACATTGATCTGTAAACATTGATCTGTAAACATCGAGAAGTCTGCACAATGTCCGGCGAACGAGCAATAAGATAAATGGACGAAACATTCAGATAATAGGTGTGAATGGATGTGTTTAGGAGGAATCCGACTAGCGAGATTGATTGCTACAGAATTTTATACTGTAAATTTAGCATTACGTGCGAATGGCTTGAGCAAAACGTGCGCTAGATTAGCGCCAAAAAAAACCGCCACCCGTATTAACGGGCAGCGGTTTTTAGTGGGGGGAGTATTCGCCAAAGTCATTGGCGTTTCAGCAAGGCAGCAAGCGAGCAAATCCCGATGAGCTTACATAAGTAAATGATTCGGGTGACAAATCGGTCAGGAACCGATTTGAACGCTGCTTGCAGCGGCCTCGCAGAGGCGAGGCCCATGGACGGGCCGAGTAACTAGCGCCGCTAACACAGCTGCAACGTCAAGGACGAAGGAGAATTAGTGGAGCTTCAGACGCGGGCGTATCACGCGGTTAATCCCGCCCACCAGCATCATCAAGCCCGTCTTGGTATAGCCATGCAATGCCACTTGATGCATCCGATACAGCGAGATGTAAACAATACGGGCAACACGGCCTTCCACCATCATAGAACCGCGCATCAGGTTACCCATCAAGCTACCGACAGTGCTAAATTTAGACAGCGATACCAGTGAACCATGGTCTTTATAAATGTATGGTTTTAAAGGTTGCTCATTAAGCAATGCCAGAATATTACTGTAGCAGCGGCTGGCCATTTGATGGGCCGACTGCGCGCGCGGCGGTACAAAACCACCACTAGGTTGTGGGCAAGAAGCACAGTCACCAATAGCAAATATATTCGGATCACGGGTGGTTTGTAGTGTCGGCTCCACCACTAACTGATTAATTCGGTTGGTTTCCAGCCCGGCGATATCTTTCATAAAGTCAGGTGCTTTGATACCCGCCGCCCAGACCATCAGATCTGCATTAATAAACTCGCCGTCTTTAGTATTCAGGCCCTTTTCATCAGCGCTGGTAACCATAGTTTTGGTCAATACCCGGACGCCAAGTTTAATCAGTTCCTGATGCGCAGCAGCCGAAATACGTGGCGGCAATGCTGGCAAAATACGTTCACCCGCCTCCACCAATGTGACATTCAGCGCTTGATTGTCCAAGCCCTCAAAACCATAGCTATGCAACTGTTTGACCGCATTATGCAGCTCAGCAGACAGTTCCACACCGGTGGCCCCGCCGCCAACAATCGCGATATTAACTTTGCCTTTGTCACCCGGTTGCGCTGAATACTTCAGGAACAAGTTAAGCATTTCATTATGGAAACGGTGCGCCTGATGCGGGTTATCAAGGAAAATACAGTTATCTTTCACACCCGGTGTACCGAAATCATTCGAGGTACTGCCCAGCGCGACCACTAAAATGTCATAGGTTAATTCGCGTTGGGTCACCAGCACATCGCCGTGTTCATCGCAAATTTCCGCCAGACTAAGGGTTTTAGTTTCACGATTGATGTCAGTTAACGAACCCAACTGGAAATTAAAGTAATGGTTACGCGCATGAGCCAGGTAGCTCAATGCATCAACACCATCATCCAGAGAACCGGTCGCGACTTCATGCAGCAGTGGTTTCCACAGATGGCTGTGGTTGCGATCAACCAGCACAATCTCGGCTTTTTTGCTGCGGCCCAGTTTATGGCCCAGACTGGTCGCTAACTCAAGACCGCCAGCACCACCACCAATAATAACGATTTTTTTCTTCGGCGTTGTCAAAATGACCCCCCTAAATGTGAACCAATTGTTAGCTAAGGGTAAATGAATAATATCCTTAGATAACATAGGGTTCACTGATGCTAATTCAATAAACTAACCTCAGAATATCATGCAGGGTTATTTGGTCATACCAAAATTGATATATATCAATTTTTTTTGATTAAAGTGCCAGCATAGGGATTTTTTCTGGAATAAGATTCAAATAGTTAGCGCTTAGTCACAATTTATAAATTTTCTATTGGAGGGGCGATAAAGCGCTATTTTGCGATTTTTAGTCATAAAAATGGCCTGAAAAAAGCAGATGACACTCTTTTTTCAGGCCAAATTGCACAGAATCATGAGTTTTTCAATTAACCAATCTTTAACAAAACACCGGTTAATGAGGTTATCATTAACCCAATGTTTTAAATGCTTTGACCCGCTGAAGATGAGGAGAAAGATCTTTAAACTTGTGGCTCTGTTTCTCATCCCAGACAATTTCATAATAAGGGTGCAGATCGCCAGCGGTCACTTGGCTATCGAGCATTTCATCATTGCGCGACAGCACCACCAGGCACCGGTCACGGTTTTTCTCACGGAAATCACTGACACACTTACCAGCAATATCCACATACTCTTCCGGGCGATCAATTTTGCCGTTCATATTGTTTTGCGGATAAAGATTTGGATTAAATGCAACCTGGCGGATCCCGCACAAGAAACCAATACGTTCAGCCCAAAAGCCCCCTAACCCCACGCCACAAATCAATGATTTGGCATCTCCGCCCTGCTGAATAGCTTTATCCACTTCTTTCAGTAAATGCTGCATATCATGGCGAGGATGCAAAGTGCTGTAGCTGATAAAACGCACATCCGGGTCAATGAATTGTAATTGCAGGACTTTCTCGTGATTGCCAGGGCTGTTGGAATCAAAACCATGTAGATAAATGATCATTTTTATCCTCGCGACTTATGTGCATCCCAACGTTCGCTGAGTGCCGTTAATGCCTTATTCGCCTGCCGCCAACGCGATGATGCCATCAACGCCTGACGGTCAAACTGTCCAGAATGATACAAGCGTATAAGTTGGTCTGCTTTGACTGGAGACAGGTTATCTAACACACTCACTGCGCCCTGACGGTTATTACAAACCAAAATCATATCGCAGCCAGCATCCAGAGAAGCTTGCCCACGCTCGGCGTAGCTGCCCATGATAGCCGCCCCTTCCATCGACAAGTCATCAGAGAAAATGATGCCCTCAAACCCTAACTCTTGACGCAATATATTTTGGAGCCAATAGGCCGAGCCACTAGCAGGGCGCGCATCAGCTTCAGTATAAATCACGTGAGCGGGCATGATGGCGTCCAGTAATCCCCGCGCGATCAGCTCGCGAAATATAACCATATCATGTGTGCGGATTTCTGCCAGTGGTCGATTATCCCGCGGTGTTTCTTTATGTGAATCAGCCGCCACCGCCCCATGTCCGGGGAAATGCTTACCGGTGGTTTTCATACCTGCGCTGTGCATCCCACGAATAAAGCACTCGGCCATATTCTGCGCTTGCTGCGGGTCACTGTGGAATGAGCGCTCACCGATGGCGGCGCTGACATGGCCAATGTCCAGAACCGGGGCAAAGCTAATATCAATATCCATTGATATCATTTCAGCGGCCATCAGCCAGCCCGCTTCTTGCGCCAACTGCGCCGCCGTGGCGGCATCATTCAGCTCAGCAAAAGACTGGGCTGCGGGCAGACGAGTAAAACCATCACGAAAACGCTGTACCCGGCCCCCTTCCTGATCAACGGCCACCACCAACCGCGCGTGGGATGCTGCCCTTATCTGGCGGACTAACTCACGTAATTGCTCGGCATCATGAAAATTGCGGCTGAATAAAATCAAGCCGCCCACCAGCGGGTGCTTTAAAATCTCACGTTCTTCTGCATCCAGCTCATAGCTGGCAACGTCTAACATTACTGGACCCACGACAACCTCATCAACTTTATAGCGTTGGAAATAAAATCAAAATGATAAATTAAACCTTTGGCGCAACGGTGCGGCCCATTGCAAAAACTCAGTGTTCCCGCTCTGCTGCCAACGCACCTCAAACCACATCAACATCAGGTAATCAACCCATGGCAACCAGCGCCGTACCTGGCGAGATAGGCGGTCGATATCATGGTAGCCCAGTTTATTGCTGCAATAGTGCTGTAAAAAAGCCTGTTGCTGCGGCGCGGACCAATCATTGCCGCAAAATAAGGCAGCAATATCAAGGGCGATATCGCCATCAGCAGCATATTCCCAATCAATTAGTTTTAGACCGGTTGATGTTGCTAATAGATTGCCTGGGTGAATATCCATATGCAGAGGAGCCAATTTCACAGGTTGGGGCTGTGGCCGGTGTAAAAAATCCTGATGCAGCCGCAACCAACTGGGCGAGAGGCGTTTGGCATCAATCTGCCGGGCATAACGGATAAGCTGAGCACAGAGATCCAGACGATAACCACTGGGAGGTAAATGATGCAAACGGGTTAATAGCTGTGCTAACTGACCATTAGCTGATAATTCAATGAATTGCTCGTTAGTGACAACGTCACCCTCAAGCCAATTGACCACTAACCAGCGCTGATTTGCTGCAATAATCGTCGGTGCTAAATAGCAACCCGCGACATGCTGCAATAACTTACGCTCGCGCCGCCGGTTCACACCTAACTGAGTTTTCTGGACTGATTGCTCACGCGCCAGCCAATCAATATTTGGCCCAGTGTTTAGCGAATGAATGTTTGATGGATGAATGTTTGATGGATAAACAATGCGCCAACTTTCACCGGTCAGACCGGACACCGGGCTAATATACCAATCTGCCTTAATAAAATCGGCTGGATTAAAAACACCGCCGGCGGTGTTCGCCGCCGGTTTGATGCTGTCGATGAGCGCATACAGAGAAGGATCAGCGATGAACTGGGCCATTACCTGACCAGATGATTTCGCCGGTTTGCGCCTGCATCAGTTGCATTTCAATGGTCGGTGACTTCACATCACCACTGACATCGCTGTACAACACATACTGAGCACCGACATAGCGAGCCAGGCCAATAGCTTTGCTGCGCGAGCCGAGACTATCTTCTTCCGATAACCCTAAAGTTTGCTTAGCGACAGCTAATTGCTGCGGCGAGATCAATACAAACTTTTTATTTGATGACAGCACTTGATGTAAGGCCGAGGTCGCTTTCGCCGTTTGCAACGCGCCATTGGTGTTATTTTTGACGCTATCGAGGAGCAATATGCTGCCGGTTGCTACATCATTGCTGTTCACCATTTGCGCAACTAAGGGTTCTACGCTGGCGGCCCAATCAGTCGGCTGCTGCATTTTGGGCGGTGGCGGCACGGTGTCAACTGGCGGAGGCGTTTCAGTCACAGGGGGCGTAACGGGTTCGATGGTCACTGGTGGCGTAGTTGGCTCAACCGGTGGCTGAGTTATACACCCCGTCAGCACCAGTGCCGCCAGAGCCACAGATAAATACCTTTTCATTGTCCCACTCCAAAGTGTGGCTATAAGAATAGATAAACACGCGCACTGCGTGCATTAAAATTATTATTAACTGATTGAATTTCAACATCACTGTCTGGCGCGATAATAATAGACCGTGGCGCTTCCAGTGGCGGCACGTCTAAACCCTGCGCATCATACCAATAAAAGCGGTAGTTTATTTTTATCGGTTTATTCTGGCTATTGGTAATCACCGAGCGCGTCACATTATCGCCATCGGATGTTGAAATTGCCGGTTGAGAAGCCAAAATACCCGCCGTTAACACTGACGAATCCATTACCACCGTTTGCTGCTTATTCACCGCAATCCCTTTCGGGCTGCTGCACCCCAGCAATGTCGCTATACACGCGAACACAATTAGCGGTAATAAATGCGTCTGCGGTAATAAAAACGCCTTTACAGGGCGCATAGGCTTACCTCAATTACTTATGTGACAGCAACGAACCCAAATCACGACCGCCCACCAAATGCATGTGGATATGGTAAACCACCTGCCCTGCATGGCGATTGCAGTTGATAATCAGACGATATCCATCTTCAGCAATACCTTCCTGCTCTGCAAGTTTAGCAGCCACAGTGATCATTCGACCCAGAGTTGCTTCGTGTTCTGCTGTGACATCATTCACAGTTGGGATAAGAATATTAGGAATGATTAAGATATGGGTGGGAGCCTGTGGGGCGATATCACGAAACGCGGTTACCAGTTCATCCTGGTAAACCACATCAGCAGGGATTTCACGGCGAATAATTTTGCTGAAAATCGTTTCTTCGGCCATAACGCATTTCCTTGAAAGTGATAAAAATGGAGAATGGGTAGTATGAGCGACAATTTCTATTGATTTCAACCTCAATCATTGAGCGCGGGCATAAGCCGCTGCTTTTTCAAACAAAGCTTGATCCGGGCGAATGCCAGTATACAGCACAAATTGCTCAACTGCCTGAATAGCAAAGACTTCAGCACCAGTAATAAGGGTTTTTTCTTGTGCTTTAGCATAACTGATTAGTGGGGTAATAGCGGGCATGGCCACCACATCAAAAATCACCTTAGCCTGCTCCACCTCAGCTTCAGTAAACGCCATGCTATCAGCATCTTTCCCCCCCAGCATCCCCACAGGCGTGGCATTGATCAACATAGTGGCCGGTACGCCCTGCATATCGGGCTGATAAATATAACCAGATTGCTCGGCGAGTTTCTGACCGGTTTTTTCATTAGTCGCAATAATAAACCCTTGCTTAAAACCCGCATTTTTTAGCGCAAAAGCCACCGCCTTCGCCATCCCACCACTGCCACGCAGTGCAAAAACGGTTTCTGCCGGCACCTGATAGCGCTGTAGCAATTTCGCGATGGCAATATAGTCGGTGTTATAGGCTTTCAGATAACCCTTCGTATTCACCAAGGTATTTACTGAATTAATCGCTGCCGCCGATGCATCCAGCTCATCAACCATCGGGATAACCGCCTCTTTAAACGGCATCGAAATGGCGCAACCTCGGAATCCTAATGCCCGCACACCGCCAATCGCCGCGGCCAAGTCAGTGGTGCTAAAGGCCTTATATAGATAGTCGAGGTCTAGAGCATCGTATAAAAAGTTATGAAAACGGGTGCCAAAGTTACTGGGTCTGGCGGCCAGAGAAATACACACTTGGGTGTCTTTATTTAAGTAGCGGGTCATTTTCTTACCTCAAATAATCATGGCGCTTTGCCTGCGGCCTTTTCCTGACGAAAAGTGCTAAAGCACAAACGCTTGCTGTAGTGAAAATTATCGGCTAAAAAGATGATATATAAAACTGCTGAGTTTGACTCAATTAGGTTCCTCTTTTATGACCAGCCGCCGCCTTGAACAACAATATTTGCGATTACTTCATCAGGTTGGGGTACAACCGGTTGAGATTACACTGCAAGAACTCGCGGATAAACTCAGCTGTACCAAGCGCCATATGCGGACATTATTGGTTCAGATGCAACAAGCCGGCTGGCTGATATGGCAAGCAGAAGCGGGTCGTGGCCGCCGGTCACATTTGCAGCTATTGCGGAATACTCATCAACTTTTAATGGAAAAAGCGGAACAGTTATTGGATTCCGGTGATTTTAATGAGGCGATTGCCTTATTAGGGGAGGATAAACAGCTAATTACCCCCCTGCTGCGGGCCAAGTTAGGGTATCGGATACGTGATGACTATCAAGCCCTGCGCATCCCCTACTACCGCACTATGTCAAATCTTTACCCCGGCACCCCCTTACGCCGTTCTGAATTGCACTTAGTCCGGCAAATTTTTAACGGACTGACACGGATAAAAGAGGAAGACGGCGAGGTCACAACCGATTTAGCCCACAAATGGCGGATGCTCGATCCATTACACTGGCGTTTTTATTTACGCCCTGCGGTGCAATTCCATGATGGTCGAGAGCTTTCCAGCCGTGATGTGGTCAGCTCATTAACCCGCAGTGCAACTTTGCCACTGTTTTCGCATATTCAAAAAGTCAGTCAGCACGGGCCACTCAGTGTGGTGATTGAACTTAATCAGCCGGACTCCCGCCTACCCCAGCTACTGGCCCATCACAGCGCCCTGATTTTGCCAGAGAATCATGCTACGCAGCCGGATTTTGCGTCTCACCCGGTGGGAACCGGGCCTTACCGAGTGGCTGAAAATGATGACTGGCACTTACAGATGAAATCCTTTGACCACTATTTTGGTTTTCGTGGCCTGCTGGATGAAGTTGAAGTGCTTATCTTCCCGGATTTAGCCCGCCCGCCCTCTGGCACGCCCACCGTGTTATCAGAGCAATTGAGCATGGCAAATATCCAAAGTGCCACCTGGCTGAGCTCCAGTATCAGTGATATTGATTATGTGTCTGGCTCTGCCGCCAGCCTGACCGGTAAACCCTCAGACTCAACGCAAGAGATGTTTCTGGAACGCGGCGGGTATTTTTTGCTGTGTGACAGCCGCTCACCGCACTGGCACAGCATTAAACAGCGCCGCTGGTTGCGAAAAACACTCAATCCTTATCATCTCATCCAACGCCTAATTGCCCCTATTCGCCCCTTCTGGGTACCCGCCACCAGTGTTTTACCCACCTGGTTTCACGGCATAGACTCAGGGGAAGAGTGCTCTCCTTTCCCCATTGGCCGCGCGATAGAATCAGAGGATATGCCGGTGCTAACTCTGGCTTATCATGCTCAGCACCCAGAATACGCGATGCTGGTAACTGAAATGACTCATATTCTAGCAGCTCAGGGGATTAAATTGGCGGTAATAGAGCTGGATTACATCACTTGGGCCAAGGGCGAGGCCCATGTCGATTTATGGCTAGGCACAGTGAACTTTGCGGTTCCCGAAGAATGGAATGTTGGCGCATGGTTATTGGGCTCCCCACTGCTGCGTCAATGTATGACTGGCGGTGATGGCGCTCAGTTGCAAACCTCGCTACACAATTGGCGCAATCAATCCCTCGGTAGCGAACAATTGATCAGAGAGGTTATCGGCAGTGGGTGGTTACAACCTTTATTCCACCATTGGATGCGCTTAAAAGCCCCGGAACAAGCCCAAGGCGCACACTTGAATAATTTAGGTTGGTTTGATTTCCAGACAACCTGGCTGGAACCGGAATAACTATAATTAATATAAAACAAATTCAAAATAAATATTAATTACATAGCGGATAAAATTTAACTCTCATATAGATATTTAATTTGTATTTCCATGCAACAGTACAGAGAAACTCTAATGTATTTAATTAACTCTATCATTTTATGATGTTATTTACCTATAACCATTAATCCAATAAAAAATTAAAAGTTATTTCTTGACGATAGGTTTAATTAAATGATATTCATATTTAAAGGAAAGTTAAAGGATGCAAAATTACATTCATCCATAATATTAAATTTATATGGTTAATTTATTTTGATAATTTTAAAACAAAGACGAATGTGAAAATACTTTCCTTAATGGACATGTCAGGAGGTGGTTTCCTGGCATTCAGAATCAATGGAGGAATAACCTATGTCTCGTTTACAAAAAGAAATCATTGAAACTAAAACCGTCATTGATGTCAGTGGCGCAAAAAAAAGCCAGCCTCAACGTCTGACTGAAGATGTTCTTGAACAGATAGCTGGCGGTGCTGGCTGGATAAAAGCGTTTGGGAACTGGTCAAGAAGTTTTTAATCCCCCAGTGGGGCCACCGCAGGTGGCCCTTTTGTAAACTCATCCACTGTCCAGTATGGAAGTAATCACTGGAAGCGAGGGTAGAGTTATGCTTAATTTATTAATTGAAAAGAACATTCGACATCTTGAAATAATATTAAAAATCAGCGAGCGCTGTAATATAAATTGTGATTATTGTTATGTTTTTAATAAAGGAAACTCAGCCGCTGACGATAGTCCGGCCAGACTCTCAAATAAAAATATTCACCATTTAGTCTGTTTTTTACAGCGAGCGTGTCAGGAATATAAAATTGGCACAGTACAAATTGATTTTCATGGTGGTGAACCGCTACTGATGAAAAAAGAAAATTTCACGGATATGTGTATTCAATTGATTTCAGGGAATTACTGTGGCTCAAATATCAGACTTGCTTTACAAACCAATGCCACGTTAATTGACAATGAATGGATAGCGATATTTGAGAAATATTCCGTGAATGTGAGTATTTCTATTGATGGCCCTAAGCATATTAATGACAGGCACCGCCTGGATACCAAAGGGCGCAGCACATATGAGAGCACCGTTCGTGGCCTCCGTATACTCCAAAACGCCTATCAACAAGGGCGGCTCCCCTCAGACCCCGGTATTTTATGTGTCGCGAATGCTCAGGCAAATGGTGCCGAAATATATCGACATTTCGTTGATGAGTTAGGTGTTTATAGTTTTGATTTCCTAATACCTGATGACTCTTACAAAGATGCTCATCCTGATGCTGTCGGTATAGGGCGTTTTCTCAACGAAGCGCTGGATGAGTGGGTGAAAGATAATAATGCCAAAATTTTTGTCCGACTCTTTCAAACCCATATCGCCAGCCTATTGGGGCAAAAAAATTCGGGCGTCTTAGGCCACACACCCAATATTACCGGTGTCTACGCCCTGACCGTCAGTTCCGATGGCTTTGTCCGGGTGGACGATACCTTGCGGTCAACATCAGACAGAATGTTTAACCCCATTGGTCATCTTTCTGAAGTCAATCTATCTAATGTCTTCGCTAGCCCGCAGTTTCAAGAATATTCATCAATCGGACAATCATTACCCACGGAATGCGAAGGTTGCATTTGGGAGAATATTTGTGCCGGTGGGCGCATCGTAAATCGTTTTTCCACCGAGGATCGCTTCAAACACAAGTCTATTTATTGTTATTCCATGAGGACTTTCCTGAGCCGCTCATCAGCCCACTTACTCAATATGGGCATCAAAGAAGAACGCATTATGGCAGCAATTAGGGCATGACTTTTGAAATATAGGGTGAGGGAGCGCCAATAAATTGATCGAAAAAACCGCGATTTTCAGACAGGAAGCGCTAGAGCACAGAGCACATCATTGGCTGGGTAGCCCACAAGTTATTATCCCAGTAGGTGCTTCTGTTTGGGCCATGCTGGCGCTGGTGTTGATTACCAGTTTGATAGCATTCTTGGTGGTGGGGACTTACACCCAAAAAGCCCGCCTCGCCGGATCTGTTGTTCATCACCCTGCAGTGGCACGGATAACCGCCCCACGGGATGGGATTATTATTAGCAGCCTGGCTGAAGAGGGGAAAATCGTTCGTGCTGGCGAAGTGATTTATATCATCAGTATGGAAACCCAGACCGAGTTTGGCGCAACAAACCGTGAAATAACCGCAGCACTGAAATCGCAGAAAACGGCTATTGAACAGGAGATAAAACTCAAATCTGCAGCAGCAGACATCGAGAAAAGCCACCTTCTGCAGATGTTAAAAAATAAAGACGCCGAACAGCAAAAAATGGGCCACTTGATTGCCAAATCGGTGCAACAAACCTCATGGTTACTGGAAAAAGCACAACATTTCAAAACGTTGGTTAGGCAAGGAATAGCTCTTGAGACGGAGCATATGGCACGCCAGTCCGAGTATTACAGTGCCGCTGTCCAGCTCGAAGCTTACCAGCGGGAAAAGGTAAAGCTACAAGGAGAAACCATCAGCATTAAAGCACGGTTAGCGGCTATCCATAGCGAAGTTGACGTTTCACTGGAAAGGCTACGCCGGCAAACGGCACAGTTGGATCAAGATTTAATCGCGACGGAAAGAGAGCGAGAACTGCATATTACGTCTCCGATTGATGGCACCTTAACCGGCATTACAGGGTTTGCCGGCAACACCATTCGAGCCGCGCAAGAATTGGCCAGTATTGTGCCAACATCAGGGAAAGCCGAAGTGGAAATTTTTGCCACTGCGGATACCATCGGCGAATTACGTGAAGGCCAAGCAGTGAGACTACGGTTCGATGCCTACCCCTATCAGTGGTTTGGGCAATATGATGGCATTGTAAGGTCAATATCCACTGCGTCCGTCGAACAGCGTTTAGACATAAGCGAAAAGCAAGCTCATCAACCATCGCGACATTATTTTCAAGTGCGGATAGTCCCTACGAACAATAATGTCGTTATGGCCGGTAAAACCTACCCCTTGCGGCCGGGAATCGGTGTTAAAACAGATGTTTTCATCAGAAAACGGCCTCTCTATGAATGGCTCCTTTTACCTCTAAAAGGGGCTCGCAACATACCTCAAGAACACTCTGGAGAAGCCGCATGATAGTCGCTATGAAAGGTTACTTTGAAGCCCTGCGACAGCGTTTGCCGGTGATGATGCAAACAGAAGCAACAGAGTGCGGGCTGGCCTGCATGGCGATGGTTGCCGGATATTACGGCCTTAATATGGATCTCCAGGCACTGCGGAAGCATTATCAAGTTTCTCTGAAAGGCATGAGTCTGCGCGATCTTATCGTGTTGGCAGACCGGTTATCCTTAGGTTCACGTCCGGTGCGGGCGGATTTAGGCTCAGTCCGCCAACTCAAGACACCTTGCATTCTGCATTGGTCGTTTAACCATTTTGTGGTGCTAAAGAAGTTTTCTCGCCACGGGGCCACTATTATTGACCCAGCTAAAGGTGAGAGAAAAATCTCTCTGACTGAGCTATCTCAACACTTTACCGGTATCGCATTGGAAATTTGGCCTAATCAGCACTTTCAACGCCGGACTGAAAGAGAGACTATCCGCCTACTGGATATGTTCAAAAACGTATCCGGCCTGCCACGCGCTTTAGCACATATATTGGCCCTCTCATTGTGCATCGAACTTCTTGCTATGGCCGTTCCATTAGCGGCTCAATTTACTCTCGATATGGCGTTAAGGTCTGGCGATATTCATTTAGTCTCGCTGATAGCTTGGGGGGTCATTGTTTTATTAATCTTTAGAGCCTTGCTCAGTCTGGTGCGCGCCTGGATGGTGATGTCTATTAAATACACCTTGGGGATTCAATGGAACTCCGGGCTTTTTAGCCATTTAATCCGCTTGCCCGTTTCCTACTTTGAAAAACGCCATATTGGTGATGTCAGGTCGCGTTTTAACTCCCTGTCAGTGGTACAAGATGCTTTTACCGCCGAGATGGTTGCGTCGCTGTTGGATATTGTGGTGGTCATCGGGCTGTTATTTTTGATGTGGGCCTATGATGGCTACCTCGCGGCAATCGCCGTGTTGATATCCATTATTTATGCAGCTATCAAATTTTTTCTTTTCGGTGCCTATCGCTCTGCCAATTTGGAGGCCATTGCTCACGAGGCAAAACAACAATCACATTTCCTCGAAACCGTGCGCGGCATTGCCTGCGTGAAAATTTTCAATTTGGCGGAGCGCCGCCGATCCGACTGGATCAATCTCGTGATCAATGAAGCCAATGCAAAAATCTATCTGTTCAAAATAGACTTGGCGACACAGACAGTGGGCTTGTTATTAATCGGGCTGTCTTCGGCAATAATACTGTGGTTAGGGGCAAAGCTGATTGATGGCGGGACTCTCACCACCGGCATGCTATTTGCCTTCTTAATTTACTCGGACATGTACGTCACTCGCGCTATTCGGGTTGTTGATTCAATTATCCGGCTCCGCTTGATTGATATGCACAGTGAGCGCTTGTCAGAAGTCGCGCTAGCCACACCTGAACAGGATACCGGCGAGGCCGATTTGACTCCCGCCAATTCCCTTGCTGCCAGCATTGAAGTTAAAGATCTAAGCTACCGTTATGGTGACGGCGAACCTGCCGTATTTGAACATGTGAGTTTGTCTATCAAAGCCGGTGAAAGCATTGCCATCATTGGGCCATCAGGCTGCGGCAAATCGACACTCCTCAAAGCACTAGGTGGTTTAGCTCCACAAAAAAGCGGTTTTATCTTACTAGACGGTGTCGATGTTCGGCAATTAGGCCTTACTGCCTACCGCAAACATATCGCCTACGTGTTGCAAGAGGACAAACTATTTGCGGGGTCTTTGCTCGATAACATCAGCTCGTTTGATATTCATCCTGACAATGAATGGGCGTGTGAATGCGCGCGCCTCGCTTCAATTCATACTGAGATTGACGCCATGCCGATGAAATATGAAACCATGGTCGGCGATATGGGCAGCGCCCTGTCAGGTGGGCAGCGCCAACGCATTTCTCTGGCCCGCGCTTTATACAAACGCCCGCGAATATTATTTCTCGACGAAGCCACCAGTGACCTGGATATCGACAACGAAGCCCGAATTAATGATTCGCTGCGCGCATTGAAGATAACCCGAATTTTTGTCGCCCACCGCCCAACAATGATTGCCATGGCGGATCGGGTGTTTGACCTCAGCAAAAATGCTGAAATGGAAAAGGAAAAGGAAAGCCCTTATGCACTTTTTACCCAATAAAAACATTACCGCGATGACGTTCGTTCTCTTCTCTGCTCTCGCCACTCCGACAGCACTCCATGCCATCACTTCGGAAAAAGTCATGCATATGCCGTTTAAGTGGGATGATACCGCAACCCCCATAGTCAATATTGAAATCAATGGGATGCGCCAAAATTTCATGATCGATACCGGGGCCTTAATTGCTCTGCACTTATTCAAAGATGTTATCGCACAACTTCCGGGCTTGATACCTGAACCAGGAAAACATCGCACAACAGACCTGACCGGCAAAGTATTTCTTAACGATAAGTTCTACATTCCAAAACTTTCAATCAATGGCATGGAATTTAAGAATGTAAAAGGGATATCGGTAAACACCCCTCAGGGTATGGTTCTCAACTCTGATAGCACGCCCCCTCATTCAATGATGATTGGGCTAGATTTATTCAAAGGTAAGGCAGTACTGATTGATTACCAAAAACAGCGTTTGTCTGTCGCGGATAATACTCATGTATTGGGCATTAATATGGCTGATGGGTGGACATCACTGCCACTGAGGTTGACGCCAGAAGGGCTTGAAATCAAAGTCGTAAAAAATGCTAAGGAATACAATATGCTTTTGGATACCGGCGCAACAGTGTCTGTATTTTTTAAAGAACGGCTTAAATCGCCAGCTGTTAGCCTATCCTGCCAAACAGTCATGAAAGAAATGGATCATAAAGGCTGCGTGGCATCAGATTTTCAGCTTAACGAAATAGGTGCAACAGAGATTGGTTTTAATGCAGTGCTGCTAGATGGGCAGTTCAATCAGATGGATACCGATGGATTAATTGGCAATAACTTCCTGAATGAATTCGCTTTAGCCATTGATTTCCCCAAGCAGAGATTACTTATCAAGAAGTTTAAAAATGAATAAGTAATATATTAGAAACAGTAAACTGTGGGCCATGCAAAGCTTTTCTGAATACAAAAAAAGGGCGGCTTTCGCCGCCCTTTTGCACTCCCCAGACCTGAATTAATGGTTACGAATGTATTCGTCCATATCAGTTTTCAGGTTATCAGATTTCGTCCCGAAGATAGCTTGAACACCTGAGCCTGCGACCACTACGCCCGCAGCACCCAATTTCTTCAGACCCGCTTGGTCAACCTTGGACACATCCGCCACGCTGACACGCAGACGAGTGATGCAGGCATCCAGGTTAGTAATGTTTTCTTTACCACCAAACGCATTGACCAGTGCCGCTGACATTTCAGTGCCACCCTGTACAGTTTGCTCTGTTGTCATGTCTTCACGACCCGGCGTTTTCAAATTCAGTTTAGCGATCAGCACACGGAAGATGGTGTAGTACACCAGACCGTAGCAGATACCCACCAGCGGGAACAACCAGATACGGCTGCTGTTGCCACTCAGTACAATGAAGTCAATCAGACCGTGGGAGAAGCTGGTACCATCGCGCATCCCAAGCAGGATACAGATTGGGAAAGCCAGACCGGCCAGAATCGCATGGATAACATACAAGATTGGCGCCACGAACATGAAGGAGAATTCGATTGGCTCGGTGATACCGGTCAGGAATGAGGTCAGTGCTGCGGAGATCATAATCCCGCCCACTTTCGCCCGGTTTTCCGGTTTAGCAGAATGCCAGATGGCAATGGCTGCGGCGGGTAGACCGTACATCTTGAACAGGAAACCACCAGACAGTTTACCCGCAGTTGGGTCACCGGCCATGTAACGTGGAATGTCACCGTGGAATACCTGGCCCGCTGCGTTGGTGTATTCACCAATTTGCATTTGGAATGGTACGTTCCAGATATGGTGTAAACCGAATGGAACCAACGCACGCTCTACGACGCCGTAGATACCAAAAGCGACTACGGAGTTCTGATATGCTGCCCACTGAGAGAAAGTCTGGATAGCAGTACCGATTGGCGGCCATATAAAGGACAAAATCACGCCCACGAAGATCGCTGTGAAACCAGAGATAATCGGAACGAAGCGTTTGCCCGCAAAGAAGCCCAGATATTCAGGTAATTGGATACGATAGAAGCGGTTAAACATGTAGGCCGCTATTGCACCTGCAATGATCCCGCCCAGTACCCCAGTATCAGCTAAATGCTTGGCAGCAATTTCTTCTGCCGGCAGATGCAAGACCAATGGTGCTACCACCGCCATGGTTTTCACCATGATGCCGTATGCAACAACTGCCGCTAACGCAGATACACCGTCGTTATTGGTAAAGCCGAGTGCAACGCCAATAGCAAAAATCAATGCCATGTTAGCAAAAACGGAACCGCCCGCTTCTGCCATTACGTGAGAGACTACCGATGGTAGCCAGCTAAAATTCGCGGACCCGACACCCAGCAGAATACCTGCAATGGGTAACACGGATACCGGTAGCATTAGCGATTTACCGACCTTTTGCAGGTTTGCAAATGCGTTCTTAAACATAGTGAGTGAGCTCCTGAGTAATAGTGCTTTTACTGCTTTTTCTCGCGTTTATTGGCATTACAAAGGGGGGAGTAAGCCTTTGCGAATCAGGGTGTCTAAAGCACCCCTTTAATTTTTACGAAGAGTAAAATAAATAGCTTGCTTAATGTTTGATGGCAGTCACGTTTCTTCCAAGAAAGCGCTTAATTTGCTTCAGATAGCGCATTTTTTGTAAAAAAACGTCAATATTAGCTGCCCTCACCCAATAAATCGGGTGAGAACATTACTCGTTTCGGCGATTAATTACGAGCTTAAAAAAAAGTATTCTTAAGGAAATTAGCGCGTTTCGCTGTGGAGTATTGACGAGTCCAGATGAAATAACCGGCAGAAGTTATCCGTAGTGGCTTGAGCCAAGGATTCAAGACTGACGCCTTTGAGAACTGCCATATACTCTGCAACATCACGGACATAGGCAGGTTGGTTCTCTTTACCACGATGCGGAACCGGAGCCAAATACGGCGAATCGGTCTCGACCAGCAACCGGTCTAACGGCACATAGCGTGCAACATCACGCAGTTGCTCCGCATTGCGGAAAGTGAGAATACCCGAGAAAGAGATATAAAAGCCGAGGTCCAATAAGGTGGCTGCGGTCGCTTTATCTTCTGTAAAACAGTGTAAAACCCCGCCACACTCTTGCGCCTGTTCTTCACGCAAAATCGCGAGTGTGTCTTCGCGCGCATCGCGGGTATGCACAATCACTGGTTTATTTAATTTACGCCCAACCCGAATGTGTTCACGAAACGAAGCTTGTTGCAGTGTGATATTGTCTTGCTGATAAAAGTAATCCAGCCCAGTTTCCCCCATCGCCACCACATTATCTGCCGCGGCTAAAATCTCAAGCTGCTGAAAATCATAGCCGCCATCAAGATTCAGTGGATGAACGCCACATGAAAACGCCACGTTTTCTCTCTCACCGATAAGTGCCGTCATGGCGGAGAAGCCCGGTAATGTAGTGGCTACGGCGAGCACAAAACCCACATCCCGAGCTTTCGCTTTGGCTAATACATCATCGACGCTACTGTGTAGCGTCTGGTAATCAAGGCTATCAAGATGACAGTGAGAATCTATTAACAACATATTAAACTCAATTAAAGTGATGTGGAGTAAGACCCCGCGGTCAGGGCGCTTTCCCAGTTGAGCAAAAGCTCGGTAAGTAATAACTCACGATTGACACCGACCACGGATAACAATTGATGCCGGCAATGGCCCAGCGCCTTGGCTGAATGAAGCAATATAGGTGTCGTGGCCATCTGTGCCAATTGCTGCACCAACGGCAATTGGTCCTGATTAACCGCAAACTCACCTGCACCTTGCTGCCACTTCAAAGCATCCAGCACCAATGAAGAGAGCCATTGCAAGCGCTCTGGGGCATCTTCATGATTAAGCTGCGGTAATAGCGACAGTAAATCCGAACTGTTCAGGGCGCTGCTCAGCGCGCTACACAAGGCCGTTCTGATGGCCCAGAGTTCGGGTTGGAGCAAGCGCTCAGCCGCCAACGGTGCGCCCTCGCTTAATTTAAGTGCCGCCAGCATCGAAATCGGTTCTGCCGGAATCTGCCGTTGCAGCCATTGTAAGCTGAGCGCGGTATCCGGGCAGGCCAGATGCCAGTAAAAGCAGCGGCTGCGTAATGTCGCTAACAAACTGGCGGGTTGATGGCAATCGAGCAGAAAATAGGTTTTCTCTGGCGGCTCTTCCAGAGTTTTGAGTAACGCATTGGCCGCCGCGTCAGTCAGTGACTCGGCATGAGGCAGCCACACAACTTTTGCCCCGCCCTGCTGAGCATGAGAATAGAGTTTTTCAATCTGTTGGCGCACCAACTCTACACCGATGCTATTTTTGCCTTTCTCCGGGGCCAGCACATACCAGTCCGGATGATTACCCGCCAACATCAAGCGGCAACTATGGCATTCGCCACAGCTTTTCTCACCTTGCCGCTGCTGGCACATTAACCAACGGCTGATACCATAAATCAGCGCTTCCTCGCCATTCCCGGGCAAAGAATGCAGTAATAATGCATGATGACCACGCCCGGCCGTCTGCTGTCCAACCCACTGACGATAAGGCGCGGTAAGCCATGGATACCATTTCATTACGCTGTTTCTCGGCGAGTCAGCCATTGCTTCAGTACCCGGCTAATAGATTCACTGACTTGCTCAAGTGGTTGAGAAGCATCAATGGTCTTGATGCTGGAGTCTGCGGCAGCCAACTCAAGATAACGTGCGCGGGTGCGCTCAAAAAAGGCCAATGACTCTTGTTCAATCCTATCTAATTCACCACGAGCCCGCGCGCGCGCTAGCCCAATCACCGGTGGCAAATCGAGATACAGTGTCAGGTCTGGGCGAAATTCACCTAATACGGTGTCACGCAGAGATGTCATGAGGTTGCTATCAATCCCACGCCCACCGCCCTGATAAGCTTGCGATGACAAATCATGGCGATCACCCACCACCCAACTGCCGCGCGCCAGCGCAGGTTTAATCACATTTTCAACCAATTGCACTCGGGCAGCATACAACATCAGCACTTCGGCTTTATCTGTCAGAACTTCGCCGTCAATACCTTGCTTTATCAAGTCACGCAGTTTTTCTGCCAGCGGCGTTCCCCCTGGCTCCCGGGTGAAGACAATATCGTTAATCCCTTGGGCATGCAGCGTAGCAACCACGGTATCTCTGGCGGTGCTTTTCCCTGCCCCTTCAAGCCCCTCAATAACGATAAATTTACTGTTCATTTTTATCCTTTAGCGATTGACGATAAACCCGCACCGCTTGGTTATGGCTGGCTAAATTGGTGGTAAAAGTATGACCGCCCTTGCCGTCTGCCACAAAATAGAGATAAGCCGTTTTAGCCGGATGAGCGGCAGCCATGAGCGATGCCAACCCCGGCATTGCAATGGGGGTCGGCGGCAAACCGGATATCACATAGGTATTATAAGGCGTTGGAGTATCTAAGTCTTTACGACTAATGTTGCCATTATAGTTATTCCCCATGCCATAAATGACGGTTGGGTCTGTTTGTAGGCGCATACCAATGCGTAACCGGTTGATAAATACCGACGCCACTTTGGTTCGTTCTTCATTGACTGCCGTTTCTTTCTCGATGATGGACGCCATAGTGACTAAGTCGCCCGGGGTTTTGTAAGGCAATGACTTATCACGCCCTTGCCAGATTTCATCGACTGTTTTTTCCATCTTCACATGGGCACGTTTGAGTAATGCCAAATCAGTGGTGCCAGCGGTATAGGAATAAGTATCCGGGTAGAGCCAGCCTTCTGGGTGTTCACTGTCTTTCAACCCCAACAATAGCGCGATTTCAGCATCACTCTTCCCATCCAAGACATGCTTTATATATTTTGATTGTTGTAATTCATCCATCCAATCACGCAGCCGCTTACCTTCAATAAAGCGCACGGTAAATTGTGCTTCTTTGCCGCTGGCGAGCAGTTCTAGCATGCCGCGCACCGTCATTCCGGGGGTAAACCGATAAGTCCCCGCCTTGAATTTGGCTAACTCTGGTTCAAGCCGCAGCAGCCAGGGAAACCAGCGGGTGTTTTTAATCAGGCCGTCGCGTTGCAGCAAGTTCTCCAGCGCCACTCGCCCGGTGCCAGCAGGAAGTTTGAAGAAGGTTTCTTGTTGGATAGCCAAAGGCTGATCGGCAAAATGTTGTACTCTTTGGTAACCCAACAGCAGCAATCCCAAACAGATAGCGACAAAAAGGATTAATGCTCTGGTACTTTTTATTTTCATCGGACGACCATCTTCAAATTAAAGGTATCATTGGTACGAAAATCAAAATCCCCATAAAGCTTATATTTCACAGCAATGAAGATTTAAGAAATCAAACAACTGACGTGAGTGATAAACCCACTGTTCGGCGCGATTTATCGGCTCGATCCTATTTACCGGGAGTAGCGGCATTAGCGCGTTACACAGGATAACTTCATCTGCGTCTGCCAACACACTCACCGGTTGTGCCACAATCTCCACTTGCCGACCATGAGCGGCCAGACAAGTGATTATTCGTTGGCGCATAATGCCATCTACACCTGACTGACACAGGTCTGGGGTAAATATTTTATCCCCTTGACGCCAGAATAAATTAGCCGCACAGCATTCCACCAGCATGCCTTCAGTGTCAAGCACCAGTGCCTCATCCGCCGTTGTCTGGTCAAGATGCGCGCGGATCAAGACTTGTTCCAGGCGATTCAAGTGCTTAACACCGGCCAGTAATGGATTGCGTGCTAACAATATCGGGCTAAGTGCCAAAGAAATACCCCGTTCACGCCAACTAAGATAATGAACCGGATAATCACTAAGAGAAATAATTCGCGTGGGATGCTGACATGCTGTGCCACTGTAGCCTCGGCCACCGCTTCCCCGGCTGATAATCACCTTCAGCACACCGTCCTCAGTATGATTTGCCGCCTCAACCATTTCCTTTCTCAATGCATTCCAATTTACGACCGGCATTAATAGCCGCTCAGCCGCCTGTTGCAAACGCGATATATGCTTATCCAGCCACACAACCCGACCACCGGAGACTCTGGCGGTGGTAAAGCAGCCATCACCAAACTGCACTGAGCGGTCTGAAGCTGAAATCAAATTTTGTTCAACACCATTAATCCAGAACATTCAGATTCTCTTTAAATGGGGGCGTCTTGGCTCTACATTCAATTAGGGTATAGGTATTGCCCATAAATATAAATCCTACCTGCTGACAGTATCAGATTTAAGGCCGTGGCTGTTTTCAGATTTATCTCTTATTGAGACAATTTTTATGGAAGGATGTTATAGCTGATGCTTACTAAGCAAATAAAAAACCCGGAAAACCGGGTCTTTTAAGGTTGCTGACAAACGTCTTTTGTAGCCCGGGACTGGCGGGGCGACTGTACCTATGGGCGCTCCGACGGCTTACGCACTTGTATTTGAAACCAAGAGGGACCCATTCGGCACATTTCCCCGCGAATCAACTTTGTCAGCGGTCTTTTTATACCTTGCGGAACACCAAAGAACCGTTAGTACCACCGAAGCCGAAGGAGTTACACAGGGTGTACTCCAAATCTGTTACCTGGCGAGAGGCACCTGGAACAAAGTCCAAATCACAACCTTCATCTGGGTTATCCAGGTTAATGGTTGCCGGAATAGCCTGATCACGCAGCGCTAATACCGTAAAGATAGACTCAACCGCGCCTGCTGCACCTAACAAGTGCCCAGTCATGGATTTGGTGGAACTGACCATCACTTTGGTGTCTCCACCAAATACAGACTTAACTGCCTGCGTTTCGGCTTTATCGCCAGCAGGAGTTGACGTGCCGTGGGCATTGACATAGCCGATTTGAGAGGGGGTCACACCCGCATCACGCAACGCATTCACCATTGCCAGAGCTGCACCAGAACCGTCTTCTGGTGGAGAGGTCATATGGTAAGCATCGCTGCTCATCCCAAACCCAACAACTTCAGCATAGATTTTTGCGCCACGTTTTTTCGCGTGTTCGTACTCTTCCAGCACCATCATGCCTGCGCCATCACCCAGAACGAAACCATCACGGTCTTTATCCCAAGGGCGACTGGCAGCCTGCGGATTCTCGTTGCGAGTAGACAATGCACGCGCAGCACCAAAACCGCCGACACCCAATGGGGTACTGGCTTTTTCAGCTCCACCGGCCAGCATAACGTCAGCATCATTGTAAGCAATGATACGAGCCGCTTGCCCGATATTGTGGACGCCAGAAGTACATGCCGTAGCAATAGAAATGCTTGGCCCACGCATACCGAACATAATGGTCAGGTGGCCGGCAATCATATTAACAATGGTTGAAGGCACGAAGAATGGGCTAATTTTACGCGGCCCGCCTTTCACCAATGAGGTGTGGTTCTCTTCAATCAGACCCAACCCACCAATACCGGAACCAATCGCGGCACCGATACGAGGAGCATTGGCTTCTGTCACTTCAAGCCCGGAGTCTCGCATAGCTTGCATGCCAGCCGCGACACCGTACTGTATGAAGGCATCCATTTTGCGTGCATCTTTACGCGAAATGTAATCTTCACAATTAAAATCTTTTACTAAGCCAGCAAATTTCGTTGCATAGTCTGTAGTATCAAAATGGTCGATCAGGCTGATGCCACTCTGCCCGGCAAGAACAGCGTTCCATGTGGATTCTACTGTATTACCGACAGGAGACAACATGCCCAGTCCAGTCACAACAACTCGACGCTTAGACACGGTTGTCCTCCAGGGAGGGAAAATTACACTAGGGCAAAAAAAACTTAGGCGGTCAAATGACCGCCTAACTATCTATCCAAACTTAAAGCATATTCGCTTACTGCTGGTTAGCGTTGATAAAATCAATAGCTGCCTGAACAGTAGTGATTTTCTCTGCTTCTTCGTCTGGAATCTCAGTGTCGAATTCTTCTTCCAGAGCCATTACCAGCTCAACGGTGTCCAGAGAATCTGCGCCAAGATCTTCAACGAAAGAAGCACTGTTCTTCACTTCGTCTTCTTTAACACCCAGTTGTTCAACGATGATTTTCTTAACGCGTTCTTCGATAGTGCTCATACTCTTAAATTTCCTATCAAAACTCGCTTTCGCGATGGTTTTCGTAGTGTATAAAATGTTGAAAAAGATGCAACTAAATCTCGGCTGGTCAAACCACGATTTTACGCTATTTTGCGGTTTTTACCTCAAATAACGCAAATACTTTCGTGATTTTTAAATCATATACATGCCGCCATTGACATGTAACGTTTCACCAGAGATGTAGCTGGCCTCGTCAGAGGCTAAAAATGCAACAGCGCTGGCAATTTCTTTAGCTTGCCCAAGCCGGTTAGCTGGTACTTGGGCTAAAATGCCTGCGCGTTGATCATCTGTCAACGCCGTCGTCATGTCCGTCTCAATAAAGCCAGGTGCCACAACGTTGACAGTAATGCCACGTGAAGCAACCTCACGCGCCAAAGACTTGCTAAAACCGATCAGACCCGCTTTAGCTGCCGCGTAGTTAACCTGCCCTGCATTGCCCATTGTCCCAACTACAGAACCGATGGTGATGATACGCCCAAACCGCTTTTTCATCATAGCGCGCATTACCGCTTTTGATAGGCGGAACACGGAAGTTAGATTGGTGTCAATAATATCTTGCCACTCTTCATCCTTCATACGCATCAGCAGGTTATCACGCGTAATACCTGCATTATTCACTAAAATGTCGACTTCGCCAAATTCCGCACGAATCGTTGCCAGTACTGACTCGATTGATGCAGGATCCACGACATTCAGCATTAAACCTTTACCTTGGTCGCCCAAGTAGGCGCTGATGGCTTCAGCGCCCTTTTCACTGGTCGCGGTACCAATAACACGGGCACCACGCTCAGCTAATAATTCTGCAATCGCACGGCCAATACCGCGGCTAGCGCCAGTGACTAGCGCAATTTTACCTTCGAAGCTCATGTTATCCTCTTTTCTTAGTTTTCGAGCGCGTTGGTCAGCGTGGCAACATCGTTTACCGGTGCTGCAGCTAAAGTATCCACGATGCGCTTAGTCAAACCAGTCAATACCTTACCCGGCCCAACCTCTAACAGCAGCTCAACGCCTTCTGACGCCATGAATTCCACACTTTCAGTCCAACGTACCGGATTATATAACTGACGCACCAGCGCGCTACGAATAGCCTCTGGCGACACTTCAGCTTTCACATCGACGTTGTTCACCACCGGGAATAACGGTGCCTGGAACTCAATTTCTTCCAGTGCGACGGCCAATCTATCTGCCGCAGGTTTCATCAACGCACAATGGGATGGCACGCTGACTGGCAGAGGCAAGGCGCGTTTCGCACCGGCTGCTTTACAAGCCGCACCTGCGCGCTCTACCGCATCTTTATTACCGGCAATAACGACCTGTCCCGGTGAGTTAAAGTTGACTGGAGAGACAACCTGCCCAAGTGCTGATTCTTCGCACGCTTTGGCGATGGATTCATTATCCAAACCAATAATCGCGTACATGGCACCGGTGCCTTCCGGTACCGCTTCCTGCATCAGTTTACCGCGTAATTCAACCAGACGAACCGCCTGTTTGAAATCCAGCACGCCAGCACACACCAGAGCTGAGTATTCACCCAAGCTATGGCCCGCCATCATCGCCGGCAGTTTGCCGCCTTGATGCTGCCAAACACGCCAGATAGCAACAGATGCCGTCAGCAATGCCGGTTGCGTCTGCCAGGTTTTATTCAATTCTTCAGCCGGGCCTTGTTGTACCAACTGCCAGAGATCGTAACCCAGAACTGAAGATGCTTCACTGAAAGTCTCTTCAACTATCGGAAATTGTGCGGCCAAATCGGCCAGCATACCAAGAGATTGAGATCCCTGGCCTGGAAAAACACAAGCAAATTTCGACATTTTACTTTCCTGTTAAATCAAAGAAACCCTGTTAAATCAAAAGCGAACCAGCGCCGAGCCCCAGGTAAAGCCGCCGCCAAACGCTTCCAGCAGCACTAACTGCCCACGTTGAATACGCCCATCTCGCACGGCTTCGTCAAGTGCCGCCGGTACAGATGCTGCAGAAGTGTTGCCATGACGATCGAGCGTGATGACCACTTTCTCCATCCCCATGCCTAATTTTTTAGCCGTTGCGCTAATAATCCGCAGGTTAGCCTGATGCGGCACCAGCCAATCCAGCGCTGAACGATCCAGATTATTGGCCTGCAAGGTCTCGTCCACAATGTGAGCAAGTTCAGTCACCGCAACTTTGAAAACCTCATTACCGGCCATCGTGACATAGGCTGGCTGGTCTTGCTGCTGGCGATCCTGATACGGCAATGCCAGCAATTCCCCATACTTACCATCTGCATGCAAATGGGTAGAGAGAATGCCAGGTTGTTCGGATGCACCTAATACAACGGCACCCGCACCATCACCAAACAGAATAATCGTGCCACGATCTTCAGGATTCAGTGCTCGCGACAGTACGTCTGAACCAATGACGATAGCATGTTTGACAGCACCACTTTTCACGTACTGATCAGCAACACTAAGTGCATAGGTAAAACCAGCACAGGCGGCAGCCAAATCAAAAGAGGCCGCATCTTTGATGCCCAACATTTGCTGCACCTGACAGGCCGAGCTTGGGAAAGCATGGCTTGAAGAGGTGGTGGCAACGATAATCAGCCCGATATCGTCTTTAGCAATACCGGCCATCTCCAGTGCTTGTTCAGCCGCCTGGAAACCCATTGTCGCCACAGTTTCATCAAGGCCAGCAATACGCCGTTCACGAATACCTGTCCGAGTGACAATCCACTCGTCCGACGTATCCACCATTTTTTCTAAATCAGCATTACTGCGCACTTGTACGGGCAGATAACTCCCCGTACCGAGAATCTTAGTATACATGTACGATCAGTCACTCTTGGGTAAAACCGCTTCAAGGCGCGCTGCAATCCGTTGTGGGACTTGCCGCTGCACCGCCTGCACAGCCTGTTCGATAGCCACTGCGAATGCACGTTGATTCGCAGCGCCATGGCTCTTGATTACGATGCCCCGTAATCCTAACAGACATGCGCCATTATACTGGTCGGGGTTCAAATGACCGAACCGCTTAGCCACACGTTTTTGTAGCCAACGGCCAATAAATTTAAGCCACCAGGACTGTTTTTTGCCGTCGCCCGATGATTTGAGCAATGACAAGAACATTCTTATCACACCTTCCATGGTCTTTAGAGTGACGTTACCCACGAAGCCGTCACAAACCATCACATCAGTCTTGCCTGTCAGCAAATCATTGCCTTCAAGATAACCAATATAGTTGATCGCCGGTGTATTTTTTAATACTGCGGCGGCTTCGCGGATATTATCTAACCCCTTGCTCTCTTCTTCGCCAATATTGAGCAAAGCAACACGTGGGGTTTTTATGCCAACAACTTCTTCTGCCATCACCGAACCCATGACAGCAAATTGCACCAGCATCGTGCTATCACATTCAACATTGGCCCCTAAATCCAGTACCACAGTCTTGCTGCGCTGCTGATTGGGGATAACTGTCATCAATGCCGGGCGCTCTATTCCATCCAATGGCTTAATAAGCATCTTCGCCAACCCCATCAATGCTCCTGTATTCCCTGCACTCACACAGGCTGCTGCATCACCGTTTTTGACCAACTCCAGAGCTATACGCATGGAGGTACCACGGCTGGCACGAATAGCTTGTGAGGGTTTAGCATCGCTGGCAATAACATGCTCAGCGGAGATTACCTGTAACCTCTCCAGCAACAAAGGATCGGCATTAACAAGTAACGGAGTGATGGCGTCGGGATTCCCGACCAGCAGGAGTTTTAGCTTTGGATTAGAGGCCAGTGCCTGCAATGAAGCAGGCACTGTGACGTGGGGACCGAAATCCCCACCCATTGCATCTAACGCTAGGGTTAGACAAGTCAAGGTATCGCCTTGCTAAAGATTAGCAAGTACTACTCAGCCGATAACCTTGCGGCCGCGGTAGAAACCGTCGGCTGTGATGTGGTGACGCAGGTGAGTTTCACCGGAAGTTTTGTCCACAGACAGAGTGGCAGTGGTCAGTGCATCGTGTGAACGGCGCATGCCACGTTTGGAACGAGTGGGTTTGTTCTGTTGTACGGCCATTGACCTTACTCCTTAATTACTTTCTTTAAACTGGCTAATACGGCAAATGGATTCGGTTTCTCCACCTCTGCAGGCAGTTTACCAAATACCATGTCCGCCTCGGACACTTCACAGTGTTCAGAATCATGTACCGGAACGACAGGCAGTGAAAGAATAATTTCGTCTTCAATCATAGCCAACAGATCAACTTCGCCAAATTCGTCGACTTCGATCGGCTCGTACGCTTCCGGCAATGCCTCAGCCTGCTCATCATTGACGACCGGGCTAAAACAATACGTTGTATGAACATGGTGCGCAAACGTGCCACCACAGCGCTGACACATCAATGTTACATCGACGTCCGCATGACCTGTAATAACCGCCAGGCGCTGATTATCAATATTAAATGATAATGAGGCCACGACATCGCTGTCCACACTTACCACTGAGTCGGCTACTCGTGTAACCTGCTCAGGCGAATAGATACCTGCGTAATCTAAACGTTTCTGAGCGGTACGAACCGCATCAATGGTCAGGGGTAATTTTACCTTTTGCATAGGGCGCGCATATTAACTTTGTAACGACATAGAGTCAAAGAAAAAGGCCGTTTTACTGCACCTTTCACCAATATTCGCTTCCGAAGCGGAAGACAGTTTAAAATGTCTGATTCAATTACGCCACGGTTTATGGAAAATATTATGCCGCAATTAGTCCTTGCTTCAACCTCGTCATACCGCCGCGCATTACTGGAAAAGCTGCAATTGCCTTTTATCACTGCCGCGCCAGAAACCGATGAAACCCCGTTGCCCACCGAAACCGCGAGCGCATTGGTGCAGCGTTTGGCACAAGCGAAGGCCCAAGCACTGGCTGCGCATTACCCACAACACTTGATAATAGGTTCTGATCAAGTGTGTGTTATCAACGGGGGCATCATCGGCAAACCCCATAATCATGCCAATGCCGTCAAACAATTACACCAAGCCAGCGGGCAATGTGTCACTTTTTATACCGGACTGGCGCTGCTAAACACCGCAACTAATAGCCATAGTTGTCTTTGTGAAACGTTTGATGTTTATTTCCGCACCTTGAATAGTGCAGAAATTGAAGGTTATTTAGTGCGGGAAAAACCGTGGAATTGCGCGGGAAGTTTTAAAAGTGAAGGGTTGGGTATCACCTTATTTGATAAATTATCAGGCCGAGATCCAAATACCCTCATCGGCCTGCCGTTAATCGCCCTCACCCAAATGTTAATTGAGCAAGGGGTAAATCCATTACTTTAGAACTGATGGCCGTAAAACTGATGACTGTAAAACTAATAGCGCTATTTTAAATAGCGCTATTCTTGCGTAATACTGACAAGCAATGGCGCAATTGATTATCCAGCGGTGCTTCAATGCGCATGGTTTCACCGGTATTTGGGTGTTCAAAACGTAAAGCGGCGGCATGCAGGAATAAACGATGTAACCCAGTACCCTGTAATTGTGCATCAAATTCACGGTCACCATAGCGATCGTCAAAAGCGATCGGGTGGCCAGCATGCAGCGCATGGACACGAATCTGATGTGTTCGACCGGTAATCGGGCTAGCTTTAACCAGTGTGGCATGCTCAAAACGCTCTTCTATTTTAAAGCGGGTTTCTGATGGTTTGCCCTCGCTACTGACTTTCACCATGCGTTCACCACTTTGCATAATATTTTTCAGCAAAGGCGCTTGCACGGCTTTGCAATGTGATTGCCATTGTCCGCGCACCAAAGCTAAATAATCTTTCTGCATCCCTTTCAAGCGCAGTTGCTCATGTAAGGAACGCAAAGCTGAACGTTTTTTTGCAACTAATAAAACACCGGAGGTATCACGATCAAGACGGTGGACCAATTCCAGGAAACGCGCTTCCGGGCGCAGGGCGCGTAATGCTTCAATCACCCCGAAACTTAAACCGCTTCCGCCATGGACCGCAGTGCCGGAAGGTTTGTTCAGCACTAAGAGATAGTCATCTTCAAATAGAATGCAATCGGCTAACGCGGCAACTTTATCAAGTTTAGCTGATACCTGAATTTCTTCGCGCTCAGCAACCCGTACCGGCGGCACACGCACCACATCACCGTCAGCCAATTTATATTCTGGCTTAATGCGCCCTTTATTAACTCGAACCTCACCTTTGCGTACGATGCGGTAAATCATACTCTTTGGCACACCTTTCAATTTAGTGAGCAAAAAGTTATCGATCCGCTGACCGGCTTCGTCGGCAGAAATGGTGATTAATTGTACTACTGGATTATTCGTTTTCATGGGACGCGATTCTAAATACACCGAGGAATTAGCGCCACCCCTTTTTCTGTGCTTAACTGTCAATCTGGCTATTTAAAGATAACGTTTGCGTGCATTTATTGTTTAATAAGACAACGATAGCCGCCAACACTGTGAATACAGTAAAAGAATCTTTACCTAGACAGGTAAAGTCATCTTGCTATATCAGTGTCAGCAATGGAATAATGTGTTTAATTCTGCGTTGATTCTCGTTAGACCAAGAGACTTGTGGAATAATAAACTTTGCCTGATCACGCAAAAACGCAGCAATGGCGTAAGACGTAATGTGAAATCAAGCAATTAGCGGGCTGCGGGTTGCAGCTTGGTCGGCAAGTGGGTAAGGCTCTGTTGTCTTATATTCAGAAGCTACCCTTTATATAAAAAGCGCTGTTTTTCAGAAAGAAACACAGGCTTACCGAAATAATGCGCCCCTATGCAGGCGACAACCGTGAGGTTGACGGCTTTGCTAGAAGACTCGGGGTCATCGGTTTACCCGACCATGAGGTTATTTTGCCCGCAGTTCTAATGACAATGTAAAAATAACGAGTAAGTTAAAGATGAAAAGAATGTTGATTAACGCCACTCAGCAAGAAGAGTTGCGTGTCGCCCTTGTAGATGGACAGCGGCTGTATGATTTGGATATTGAAAGCCCAGGTCATGAACAGAAAAAAGCGAATATTTACAAAGGGAAAATCACCCGAATCGAACCTAGTCTGGAAGCCGCTTTTGTTGATTACGGCGCTGAACGACATGGTTTTCTCCCATTAAAAGAAATCTCTCGCGAATATTTCCCTAGTAATTATTCCTCTCATGGCCGCCCAAACATCAAAGATGTGCTGCGCGAAGGCCAGGAAGTTATTGTTCAGGTTGATAAAGAAGAACGCGGTAATAAAGGTGCCGCACTCACGACTTTCATCAGCCTGGCGGGTAGTTATTTAGTTTTGATGCCAAACAACCCACGTGCCGGGGGTATTTCTCGCCGTATCGAGGGTGATGACCGCACTGAATTGAAAGAAGCCCTATCCTCCCTGCAATTGCCTGACGGCATGGGCCTGATTGTTCGCACCGCCGGTGTCGGTAAATCTGCTGATGCGCTGCAATGGGACTTATCATTCCGTCTGAAGCATTGGGATGCGATTAAAAAAGCCGCTGAAGGTCGCCCTGCGCCCTTCCTGATCCATCAGGAAAGTAACGTGATTGTCCGTGCTTTCCGTGATTATCTGCGCCCGGACATCGGCGAAATCCTGATCGATAACCCTAAAGTTCTCGAACTGGCTAAAGAGCATATCGCCGCACTCGGTCGCCCGGATTTCAGCAGCAAAATTAAATTGTATAGTGGTGAGATTCCATTATTCAGTCACTACCAAATTGAGTCACAGATTGAATCTGCCTTCCAACGCGAAGTGCGTCTGCCTTCCGGTGGTTCGATTGTTATTGACACTACCGAAGCGCTGACTGCGATTGATATCAACTCCGCGCGAGCAACGCGTGGTGGTGATATCGAAGAAACCGCATTCAATACCAACCTTGAAGCTGCCGATGAGATTGCTCGCCAATTACGTCTACGCGACTTGGGTGGCCTGATTGTCATCGACTTTATCGATATGACACCGGTACGCCACCAGCGTGAAGTGGAAAACCGTTTGCGCGATGCCGTCCGTCAGGATCGTGCGCGTATCCAGATTGGCCGCATCTCCCGCTTTGGTTTACTGGAAATGTCCCGTCAGCGCCTCAGCCCGTCACTGGGTGAGTCAAGCCACCATGTGTGCCCACGCTGTAGCGGTACCGGTACTGTACGTGACAATGAATCCCTGTCACTTTCTATTCTGCGTTTGATTGAAGAAGAAGCGCTGAAAGAAAATACTCATGAAGTTCACGCGATTGTACCGGTACAAATTGCGTCGTATCTGTTGAACGAAAAACGTGAATCCGTCAATGCTATCGAAAAACGCCAGGGCGGTGTACGTGCAGTGATCGTGCCAAACGATCAAATGCAAACGCCGCATTACTCGGTGCTTCGCGTACGCAAAGGCGAAGAAGTCCCGACTCTCAGCTATTTGTTGCCACAACTGCATGAAGCAGAAATGGCGCAACCGCTGGAAGAAGCGACTATTGAGCGTAAACGTCCGGAACAACCGGCGTTGGCAACTTTCTCTCTGCCAACTGAAGTGCCGCCAGAATCAGCCCCTACAGCTACGCCGGTTGAGCCAACTGTTGCACCACAAAAAACTGCTGCGGCGGTTGAACAACCTGGTTTCTTCAGCCGTCTGCTCAGTGGCCTGAAAGGTATATTCGGCACATCAGAAGAAGAAATTAAACCGGTCGAAGTTGAAAAAACGGAAAACAGCGAAAATCGTCGCAATGATCGCCGTAATCCTCGTCGCCAGAATAATAACCGTAGAGATCGCGGTGACCGCACACCACGTGAAGGTCGCGATAACTCAAACCGTGATAACTCAAGCCGTGATAATAATGGCCGTGACAATGCTAACCGCGATAATAGCAATCGCGAGGGCCGTGAAGATCAACGCCGCAATAAACGCCCAACACAACAGACAACTGCGCCATTAGCGCAAACTGAAGTTGTAGAAGCGGATAAAGCACCGCGTGAAGAGCAGCCACAGCGCCGCGGTGATCGCCAGCGTCGCCGTCAGGATGACAAACGCCAGGCACCACAGGACGTTAAAGCTAAAGTTGATGACATTGATGTCATTACTGCGGCTGTAGAAGAAGTACAACCTGAGCAAGAAGAACGCCAACAGGTGATGCAGCGCCGTCAACGCCGCCAATTGAATCAGAAAGTCCGTATTCAATCCGCGAATGATGAGCTGAATGTTCTGGAAACGCCGATCACCGCCCCGGTTGCTCAGGTTGCTGCACCAGTAGTGCACGAAGAAGTGAAATTACTGACACAGACCAGCCCTCAGACCGATGATGATGCAACGAACGACCGCAATGCCAACAATGAAAATGGCATGCCACGTCGCTCTCGCCGCTCGCCTCGCCACCTGCGTGTCAGCGGTCAACGCCGTCGTCGCTACCGTGATGAGCGCTATCCAACACAATCTGCTATGCCGCTGGCAGGTGCTTTCGCCTCACCAGAAATGGCGTCGGGTAAAGTGTGGGTGCGTTATCCGGTTGCCCAGCAGGTTGAACAAGCCTTTGTGGAAAACCCGGTTGAAGAGCAATTGCCAGTAGAACGCGTGCAAGAAGTTGCAGCTGTAGAAACGTCAATCGCTATTGCTGCCGCACCAGTTGTTGTTGCTCCAGTGATTGTTGCTCCAGTGATTACTGCTCCAGTTGTTGCCACTGCCGTAGCTGAAATTGCCGTACCGACGCCACAACATAAGCCGGGGGGGTCATCCTCATCCGCCGCTGCCGTACCTGGCCGTGCACCTGTGGTCGTGGAAACAAAAATTGTAGAAACGACAATTGCAGAAACAGCAGTTATTGAGCCAGCAACAGTAGAAGCCACTGTTGAAAGCCGCGCGATTGAAGAACCTGTTCAGGTTACTGAAATAGCAACAGAAGCTGAAACTATCACGGCAACTGAGCCAGTGGTTGAAGAAGTGGCTGCAACAGAAACAGCAGTTGAAAAAACAATCGAGCCAGAAGCGGTTGTTGTAGAAACTGTTGTTGTGGAAACTGTGGTTGAAGAAGCTGTGGTTGAAGAAATAACCGAGCCAGAAGCGATTGCTGCGGAAACTGTAACTGAAGAGGCTGCAGTTGAAGAGGTCAATGTGACAGAAGAGGCCGTTGTAGCGCCTGTTGCCGTGGCAGCACCACAGCCGGTTGTCGCTCATCCTGAAGGTGTGCTATTTAAGCACTATGCTTCAGCACCGATGACTAAAGCACCTGCGCCTGATTACGTCCCAGCATCACCAACTCAAGGCCAATGGGAGCGCCCAGCCTTTGATTTCGCAGGAAAAGGTCCTGCGGGTGGCCATGCTGCTGTTACTCAGGCCACGGCACCGGCAACAAAACCACAATCGGTCGAATAATAGCAATATCATTCAGTCCTAATATTGCAAAACCCGCCATCTGGCGGGTTTTTTATTTCGCCGATAAATTCAAGCGATCTGCTTCACTTTCTTGATCTCAAGGCTTTCCAGCTTGCCCTCTAGTGCTTTAACAAATTCTTTGAAATGTTCAGTTTTGTTATGTTTTTCCAATGCATCATCAGACGCCCAGCGCTCGAAAAATATAAAAGAACCTTCTTGGCCGCTTTCGGTATGGAGATCATATTGCAGATTCCCCTTTTCCTCACGGCTAGGGTCGATAACCTGATGAACCGCCGCTTTAACTTCAGCAACAAACTCAGGTTTCGCCACTAAACTGGCAATGACACGGACTTCCATGATTATTCTCCCATCTGATATTTAATTAGCCTACTTGCCGATAAATCAATCACTCGTCCTGCAGGACAATGTGACTTGGCGCCTCCCTATAAGAGACCCTTTTTATATTATTTTCAACTGACCAAAATTTCCAACTAACCAAAAAATATTGTTTTCAACTTAACCGTAACAATCAGATGCATCCTAAGCGCTTTCCGCTTATCCTTATACCCCGCCGGAAACAGCACAAAAACCCATATCCTAAATAATTCGAGTTGCGAGAAGGCGGCAAGCGAGAGAGTCCCGATGAGCTTACATTTGTAAGTGATTCGGGTGATTGAACGCAGCCAACACACATGCAGCTTAAAGTATGACGGTATATATTTCATGACTGCGGAGCCCGTTAAATGACTGCACAACCTCAAACCCTGAAAATTCGCCGCCCGGATGACTGGCATATTCACTTACGTGATGACGAAATGCTCAGTACCGTGCTGCCCTACACTTCCGAGGCGTTTGCCCGAGCCATCGTCATGCCAAATTTGACCCCACCGATTACCACTGTTGCCAGTGCTATTGCTTATCGGGACCGTATTTTGGCGGCAATACCTACAGGTCATACATTCACCCCACTGATGACGTGCTACCTGACCAATACCCTGGATGTCAATGAACTGACCCAAGGTTTTGAAAACGGTGTATTTACCGCGGCCAAGTTATATCCGGCCAATGCCACCACTAACTCAACGCATGGTGTCTCTGATATTCCAGCGATTTATCCGCTGTTTGAACAAATGCAGAAGATTGGCATGCCGCTGTTGATCCACGGTGAAGTCACCGATGCCGCGGTGGATATTTTTGATCGTGAAGCGCGTTTTATTGAAACAATTCTGGAACCGGTACGCCGTAAATTCCCAGAATTGAAAATTGTCTTTGAGCACATCACCACCAAAGATGCGGCCGACTATGTGCTGGCAGGCAATCGTTTCCTTGGTGCGACCATCACTCCTCAACATTTGATGTTCAACCGCAATCACATGTTGGTGGGTGGGATTCGCCCTCACCTGTTCTGTTTGCCAATTCTGAAGCGGAGCACTCATCAAGATGCCTTGCGGCAAGCTGTGGCCAGTGGCTCAGACCGTTTCTTCCTTGGCACTGACTCTGCTCCTCATGCCAAACATCGGAAAGAATCATCTTGCGGCTGTGCCGGTGTTTTCAATGCCCCATCGGCGCTTTCGGCTTATGCCACTGTGTTTGAAGAAATGAATGCATTGGAACATTTGGAAGCTTTCTGCTCTTTGAATGGCCCGCGTTTTTATGGTTTGCCAGTTAACGAAGATTTTGTTGAGTTGGTTCGGAAACCTTTCCAGCAACCAGAGGACATCACATTAGGAAACGAATCTATCATTCCTTTCCTTGCCGGTCAGACCCTCAATTGGTCAGTTAAAGCCTGATAACACCAGCTGTAGAGCGCACTTTTCTCTGCAGCTGAAAATTTTTTTCTTAGTCAGTTGCGGCCTGAATATTTATGCTGTATAAATAAACAGTATAAATATTCGGAGGGCCAAGTATGCGTGTTGAAGTCTGTATTGATAAAAAAAACCAGTTACCCGCAGGTGCTATCGAAGCACTCACCAATGAATTGAGTAAACGACTGAAGACTAAATTCCCAGATACGACCACTGCGGTACAAGTACGTTATGCCAGTGCGAATAATCTTTCTGTTTTAGGTGGAGCCAAAACGGATAAAGACCTCATATCTGAAATATTACAAGAAATATGGGAAAGCGCGGACGACTGGTTCGACGCGGATTAACCCACTGCAATAGGCTGTCAATGACGGCGATATGTTGTAGATAAATGCAGTTTTTTGCCGGGGAGTCGCTCCTCGGCTTTTTTATATCAATGTATATTGGCCCTTTCCGTTTCACATTTTTTATTTTTAACTTTCGATTCATTAATCATCAGAAAATAAATAATTTGTAAATATCTGTAGATAATCGCCAAATTCATCAACGGTTGCGTATACTGAAAAAGCTCACTCAGTATTGGGCCGCATTGATCCTCATTAGTCACTACCGTTCAGTAACTACTATATAAGGGGTCTTTATGGACAGAAATGATGAAGTTATCCAGACTCACCCGCTCGTAGGTTGGGATATCAGCACTGTAGATGTATATGACGCGATGATGATACGCCTTCATTACCTGTCTTCCATGGATCAACCGCCAGAAGATGCGCTAGTTGATAGAACACTCTGGCTGACGACTGATGTTGCGCGACAATTAATAAATATATTAGAAGCAGGCATTGCTAAAATTGAATCATCAGATTACCAAGATTTGGATCACCGTAAGCATTAATTATCACCAGCAATTAATTTCTCAAAGCTCGTAAAAAGGCACCAGTGAATATCACTCGGTGCCTTTTTATTAACCGCTCCCACTATAATATGGTGAACATTCCTTTTGCTCTCTTGGCTCTCATGTTATTACTATCGTTTTAATTTTTATGACAACTTACTGCCTTTAATTTAAATCGCTCTGGTCATTTTCAGGATAAAACTGCGTTACAAATCAAACAATATTAAATAAGATCGGGCGTTAAATAGGGTTCGCGGTGATATTCAGCAGGGTGAAAAATATGGATTATGATTTGATTGTCATTGGTAGTGGCTCGGTCGGTTCAGCCGCAGGTTACTATGCCTCACAAGCCGGTCTAAATGTGCTGATGATTGATAGCGCAATGCCCCCTCACCAAGCAGGTAGCCACCATGGTGATACCAGAATCATTCGCCATGCATATGGTGAAGGCGAGAAATATGTCCCATTAGTATTACGTGCTCAAGCACTTTGGGATCAACTTTCAGCCCAGACTGGTGAAAAATTGTTCCAGGCCTGTGGTGTGCTTAATCTGGGGCCAGAGGATTCGGTCTTTCTAAAAAACTCACAATACAGTGCTCAACAATTTAATTTGCCGGTTGAGATCCTAAATGCTGCACAAATTCGTGAGAAATGGCCGGTATTTACTGTCCCGGATAATTATATCGGCGTGTTCGAACCGCATTCCGGTTTCCTCCGCTCAGAGTTGGCGATAAAAACACTGATAAAAACCGTCACTGAAGCCGGTTGTGGCATTCTATTTAACTGCCCGGTGACCGCGATTGAACCTCTGGATGAAGGCGTGGATGTCGTGACCATCGATGGTACCTACAGCGCTAAAAAAGTGGTTGTGACTGCTGGAACTTGGGTGAAGGAGTTGCTACCGCAATTGCCGGTAACCGCAATACGCAAAGTCTTTTCCTGGCACCATGCCGATGGCCGATACAGTGAAGGGAATCATTTCCCAGCATTCACGGTGGAAACACCGGACAATATTCATTATTACGGATTCCCTTCACAAAATGATGAATTGAAACTCGGTAAACATAATGGTGGGCAGCCCATAGAATCAGCGACACAGCGCAAACCCTTTGGCAGTTATGCTGAAGACGGAACAGAAGTATTTGGCTTTTTGCGTAATTTCTTACCCGGCGTGGGCGTTTGTTTACATGGTGCTGCATGCAGCTATGATATGAGCCCTGATGAAGATTTCATCATCGATACTTTGCCGGATAACCCCAATATTATGGTCGTGACGGGGTTAAGTGGCCATGGGTTTAAATTTGCTACTGCGCTGGGCGAGGTCGCTGCACTGTTTGCACAAGATAAACCATCACCTATTGATATTACTGCCTTTTCTTTGGCTCGATTCACGGATTCATAGCACTCATATCCGCAATTGACTCACTAAATTATTGCCAATGACTATTGAGACTTAAACAAGTCATTGGCAATTAATTCATATCTAATCGTTAGCATCAAAACCACATTAGCCTGGTAATTAATAGCCATCAATTCATAAAACCCGCAAAAAAACATCGTAAATGCCGAATTGACGCTTTGGTCGTCAGAGGATTACCTTATCCTAGTATGCAGTCAGGTATGGTTGCAGTTAGACAAGGATGTATGTCACATGAAAATATTAATTATTGACGAGTGTTTTTATACCCGCTCAGGGGTAAATACTTATTTAAATAGTTCCGCATCTCTTAATTTAATGGATGTTTCTACCGTTGAGCAGGCAACATTAGCCATTGATAATTTTAATCCTGAAATAATAATTGTTAATCTTACGCAATACTGTCGATTCGGTGGACACTGCCCATTATTAGCACAATTCATCAACTGCTGTGGTCAGGCAAGAGTTTATATTTATCTGGATGCATCATATCCCTTTAGCGAAACGCCTATCCCTCTAACGGATTCTGTTTCAATCTTGGCTAAAAAGCATTTGCCCGAATTATTACAAAGCTTATCAAGTGTTTCAAATGATAACGATAAACCAGTGCTGCCATGTCCTGCATCACTGTTCAGCCCACAAGAACATAAAGTTATGTGCTATTGGATGACAGAAATGCCCAATTACCGGATAGCCAGAAAATTAAATATCAGTGACAGTACAGTTTACTCACATAAGCGCCATATTACTGAAAAAATAAAAGTCAGAAACCGCTTGGAACTGTGCTTTATCTATAATGTATTTAAATATTTATACTAGACTTTGGCCTGTATTTAGAGACAGCATCAGCCAATAGCACTCTAGATATAGCCAAATAATACACATATATATTTATATTATGAATAATGTAGCCGAGAAAACAATGCGACATAGCTTACTGTTAAAAATATCGGTTACATTCTATTAAATGCCTTTTTATATAAACTAATTTCTATTTCCTTCAATTTTTACACACGCCTGAAAATAAGTTATTTAATTTATTATTCTCTTAGATAAAGGTTTACCCCCTAACTGATTGTTTACCCAATTAAAATCACCTACAATGGGCTATAACTTTAACCTCAGGCAGTCAGTATGTTAAGTAAATTCATCTCAATGGTTATCAATAATGTACGAGAGCATTTAATACTCTATATCTGTTTGTGGTTAATATTGTTGGCGCTGGATATTTACTTCTTTTTCTATTAACTCGCCTCTCCTTTTTTAACGGGGCCAACAGGCATCAAATCACCTGCGGCCCTCAGATGTTAAGTTACAATATGGGCGTATCCGATTCAATCTTAGCCGGCTTACCATCACTCAGTAACACTGCAAACTTATAACCGGCAGGTGTTAATTCCAGTGCGATTTTGGCAATAATGGTTAATGGAACTGACAGTAACATACCTATCGGCCCCAATAACCATCCCCAGAAAATTAATGATAAGAACACCACCAATGTTGATAACCCTAAGCCACGGCCCATCATGCGCGGATCGATGATATTGCCACCAATCAGATTAATGAGAATATAACCGCCGGTTACAGCAAAGGCGTCAGCAAAACCGTTAAAGAGTAAGGCCTGAATAATGGGTGGAATAGCGGCCAATACAGACCCGATGTTGGGAATATAATTGAGAACAAAGGCCAGTAACCCCCACAGGAAAGCAAACCTAACCCCCATCGCGGCCAAAAATAGCCAAATGACAATCCCCGTCGCAATACTAATAATGGTCTTAATCACCAGATAATGCGTCACGCCATTCAGCGCACGCCGCAAAATCGCATTCCCTTGTTCTGGGTTATCAAACATTAATTGCATTTTATAGGGAAGGCGCTCGACTTCAAATAACATGAAAACGACCGTCATTAACAGCAAGAACGTGCTAGCCATAGCACCGGAAAGGTGGCTGAGCAGGCGGGTAACAAAGTTCATGGCCATGCTGGGATCGACATGTTTCATAATGTCATCCACCGAAAACTCGATATTAAAGCGCATGGCGAACTCTTGCAGGTCACGCATTTTTTCCAGCATCATCCCGCGATATTGCGGTAGTGAGCGGGCAAATTCATTTAATGAAGAACCTAAGCGGCTAAACAGTAATGCCATCAGTAAAACAATAATGGTTACCAATAAGATGATAGCCAATGTCCGGGGGATCTTTATTTTTTCGAGTAATTTCACCAAAGGGTTTAAAACAATAGCGAGAAATATCGCCAGTAAAAAGGGAACTACAATGGGCGATGCCGCTTTGATCCCGGCCATAATCACCACCAACATTGCCAGCATCGCAACTAACCGCAACCCTTGGCCACCTACCACAGGTTTTGTCATTATTAATCCTTGTATTGGAACCGCCACGGCTCAAATGGCAAAAAAAAGACGCTAGCGGATAAAATAACCGACAACGCCTTATTTTAATAGCACTGGATATTACTTATCTGCGCCCTTTTCCGGCATAGGAATATGCATGGTTGTTTGTAGCAAACCTTTAGATTTATTAAAAATCTTAATGCCATTCTCTCGCCCGGCCCGGCGAGAGCGTTGTTCTTCCTGTGGAAGCTTCAGCTCTTCCTGGCAAATCTGGCTACAGCAACCTTCAAATTTTGCTGCACAAACGGGGCATTGAATAAACAGTAAGTGGCAACCATCATTCTTGCAATTAGTATGCGTATCACTTGGGGTGCCGCACTGATGGCAATGTGCGATAATATCTTCAGATATCCGCTCGCCCATCCGCTCATCGAAAACAAAGTTTTTACCAATAAACTTAAGCGGCAATCCCTGTTCTTTTGCTTTACGGGCATATTCGATAATCCCGCCTTCGACGTGATAAACATTTTTAAAGCCATTATGCAGCATATAAGCGCTGGCTTTCTCGCAACGAATCCCACCGGTGCAATACATCACAATATTCTTATCTTTATTATGTTGCAGCATATCAACCGCCATCGGCAGTTGTTCTCGGAAAGTATCCGACGGAACTTCTATCGCGTTTTCGAAATGGCCGACTTCGTATTCATAATGATTGCGCATATCGACAAACAAAGTATCGGGGTCATCAATCATCTGATTGACCTGATCGGCCTTTAAATAATGCCCAACATTGCTGGGGTCGAAACTGTCATCGTCGATACCGTCAGCCACAATGCGCTCACGAACTTTCATGCGTAGCACCCAAAATGACTTGCCGTCATCTTCATGCGCAACATTCAACCGCACTTGGTTCAGCGCGGGATGAGCGGCAAACAGCGCGACTTGAAACTCATCATAACGATTTGCAGGCACGCTAATCTGGGCATTAATTCCCTCTTTTGCCACATAAACCCGGCCAAATACCCCGAGTTTAACAAATTGGCTATAGAGGTTATCACGGAAGGTTTTTGCATCTTCCAGCATGAAATATTTATAAAAAGAAACTGTGGTGCGCGGTTCGGTTTCAGCCAACATGCGCGCTTTAAGTTCCTCATTAGAAATTCGGTTATGTAACACTGGCATGGTGTACGTTCCTGTCTTTCAGAGAGGTTACTGATGAATATTTAATTATTGCTCAATGGGTTAGGTTAATCATTAGACGGCTAACCACGCTAAATCATCGCGCAATAGAACTGATATTTCGGCACCGGCTATCCCGTGCGGCGCATATAATACCTGAAACCCCGCCACGGCACATCTTTAGCGGCTATCACGCTCAGTCAAAGCAGAAAAAATAACACCCGCGAGCAAGGCAATTCCGGCAGCAATCAGTAACGGTTTGCTCTGCCAATCAGCGCCGAGATAACCCAATATGCCACCGACGACCAATAAACCCGCACTGAGTCTTGCAACTGTCATCGACGGCTCTCCGATAAGAATGAATAATATCCATTTATACACTGGAAATATCATACCGCAGAAATAAAAATCCCTCTTCGACAGACAGGGATTGGACTACTGACCAAGTTAATTTGCGGGGAAATGTGCCGGATGGGTCCCTGTTAGTTTCAAATACAAGTGCGTAAGCCGTCGGAGCGCCCATCGGGGCAATCGCCCCGCTTACATAATCATCAAACAAATGATTTATTTGATGAAGTTTTCGACAAAAAAGCATGAAAATGGCTTTTTGGTGCGCTCTTTTTTCCTGTAGTCTCCTAAAAATGCCACAATAGGCTACCTTAAAACGACAGATAAGTAGGTTGGGACTGGGCTTATTGAGGTTTTCTGATTAACTCAATGTGCACCATCAATATGTCCGAACGAATGACAATAATGCTGAGAACAGATATGCAAGTTCCGTCTTTTAATCGCTCACTACTGCACCCTCGTTATTGGCTGACTTGGCTCGGCCTCGGTATTCTCTACCTACTGGTACTGCTACCCTATCCGGTCATCTATTCCATGGGCACCTCCCTTGGCCGTTTTTCTATGCGTTTTCTTGCACGACGTAAGCGAATAACGCGGCGCAATCTGGAGCTGTGCTTCCCTGACATGCCGAAAAACGAGCGGGATGAACTGCTGGTTAAGAATTTTGAATCCGTCGGCATGGGGTTATTTGAAACCGGCATGGCGTGGTTTTGGCCAGACTGGCGAATTAAGCGCTGGTGCAGTGTCAGCGGGCTGGAGCATATCCAACAGGCGCGTGATGAGGGCAAAGGGGTTTTGTTGATTGGCTTGCATTTTCTGACGCTAGAACTGGGCGCGCGTATTTTTGGTATCTACAATCCGGGAATTGGCGTTTATCGTCCACATGATAATAAAGCCATGGATTGGATGCAGACCTGGGGCCGGATGCGGTCAAATAAAGCCATGCTTGATCGCAGAGACCTCAAAGGGATGGTTCGCAGCCTCAAGCAAGGTGAAATTATCTGGTATGCGCCCGACCATGACTATGGCCCACGCAGCAGTGTGTTCGTGCCCTTGTTTGCCGTCAGCCAAGCCGCCACCACCACCGGGACTTATCTTCTGGTGCGTATGGGTAAACCCGCAATCATTCCTTTCACACCACGTCGGTTACCGGGTGGCAAAGGTTATCAACTGATTTTACAGCCCGCAGTGGATAATTTCCCGCTGGATAATGAAGTCGAAGCCGCGGCCTTTATGAATAAAGTGATCGAAAAAGAGATTATGCGCGCCACGGATCAATACATGTGGCTGCACCGGCGTTTTAAAACCCGCCCCGAGGGCGCACCTTCGCTGTATGACTAGCTTAGCTAAACGGAATTAGCTTAGAGCAAAATAATATAACAGATGATAATGAGAATTAGTTTATATCAGTTTTTTTGATACAATCTGTCAGTATTATCCGATAGAAATATAGTTGTGGTCTGACGATACTGAATTAATTTCCCTTGGTTATCTTCTGGTGACGCCCTAATTAATTCGAGTTGCAGTAAGGCGGCAATTGAGCGAGTCCCCAAGAACTTACACAGGTAAGTGACTGGGGTGAGTGAACGTAGCCAACACACATGTAGCTTGAAGTATGACGGGAATATCTTTTTCTTGATAAGGATATATATGCTCGCAACTCTTAATCTGTGGTTCACGCGGTTAACAGATCATCCGAACGGCGGTAAATTGTTATTACGCCTGACATTCGGTGTTTTGATGTTATTTCATGGCGTGGCAAAAATTCAGCACGGCACCAGTTGGATAGCCGCCTCTTTACAGGCGCAGGGCATCCCTGGCTTTGTTGCCTATGGCGTTTACATTGGCGAGATTATCACCCCGATCCTGATTATTTTGGGCTTATTTACTCGCCCTGCGGCTTTCATTTACGCCGTTAACCTATTGGTCGCGGTATTGATGGTCGGCACCGGTAAGTTCTTTACTCTGACCCAAGTGGGCGCATGGGGTTTGGAAAACGAAGCCATGTACTTCCTCGGCGGCGTGGCTATCATGCTGTTGGGTAGTGGCCGTTATTCCGTCACCAAAAATGAAGCTTATCGCTGATAATAATCTGTGCTGATAAATGAGCTGCTGCGCCCATCGCGTAGTGGCTTTTTTATTTCGCGGCAATGAGTTATAACAAACGGTCAAAGCTCTCTCCATTCAGTTATAACCTAATCGAATAAGCATATCCCCGAATTTCAAACCCTCTTTTCATTTTAATAAAAACTAACATTCATCTCATTGATGTCAATGTGCTATAGGCGCATACTTACCAAGCTAACTGTTTTATTCTTGTGCTTTGTTGCCCCTTCAAACGCCCCTATCGACGAATAAAGAGACGCAAAGCGCTCAGTTTGTTAAGAAGCAATCCCTTGTTTAATCGGTAATTTATGACCTCAGCACCACAACCTGTTAACTGGAAAAGAAACTTATTTGTCACCTGGTTAGGCTGTTTTCTAACCGGCGCGGCATTCAGTTTGATCATGCCATTCCTGCCACTGTATGTGGAACAGTTGGGTGTGAGCGGCCACCAGTCATTGAACATGTGGTCGGGTTTGGTGTTCAGCATTACTTTCCTGTTTTCCGCCATTGCCGCGCCTTTCTGGGGCAGCCTTGCCGACCGAAAAGGCCGGAAAATCATGCTACTGCGATCCGCTCTCGGCATGGGGATTGTGATGGTGCTGATGGGCATGGCGCAAAATATTTGGCAATTCTTGGCCCTACGCGCCCTGCTGGGGCTGTTGGGCGGCTTTATTCCTAATGCCAACGCGCTGATTGCCACACAGGTGCCGCGCAACAAAAGTGGCTGGGCATTGGGCACACTCTCAACCGGCGGGGTCAGTGGTGCATTAATCGGCCCATTGATTGGTGGATTATTGGCGGATAATTATGGTTTGCGGCCGGTGTTTTTTATCACTGCCGGAGTGCTATTCGCCTGTTTTGCCATGACCTGGTTTTATGTCCGCGAGCAGTTTGCGCCAGTGCTGAAGAAAGATATGCTGAATGGCCGACAGGTATTTAACTCACTGAAAAACCCTAAGTTAATCCTGAGTTTGTTTGTCACCACCATGATTATTCAAGTTGCGACCGGCTCGATTGCGCCCATTTTGACCCTGTATGTGCGCGAGCTGGCCGGAGATATCCATAATTTGGCTTTTGTCAGTGGCATGATTGCTTCGGTGCCGGGTGTCGCTGCGCTGATAAGTGCGCCGCGCTTAGGCAAGTTGGGGGATAAAATCGGGCCAGAACGCATTTTGATCGCCATGCTGGCATTATCCATTCTGATTTTAATCCCGATGGCCTTTGTACAAACCCCATTACAACTGGGTATTTTGCGTTTTTTATTGGGGGCGACAGATGGCGCACTGTTACCCGCAGTGCAGACTTTGCTGATTTATAACTGTACCAATCAGATTGCGGGTAGAATTTTCAGCTATAACCAATCATTCCGTGATGTGGGGAATGTTAGCGGCCCACTCCTGGGTGCGGCGGTATCCGCCAGCTATGGTTTCCGCGCAGTATTCTGCGTCACCGCCGTGGTTGTGCTATTTAATGCCCTGTATTCTTACTGGTGTTTGCAACGCCAGCCCTTAAAAGCACAGCGCGAAGTTCAACAACAGCAAGATAGCTAACTCAAGATAACACCGCTGAGGCGACGAAAAGTCAGGATAAAGCAATCTAGATTTGTGTATTTTTTCAGCATAAAAATCCGCAAAATGCGAATAAAAACAGTAAAAAAAACCATAAGATTCGGTTCAAACTGATTGATAATTGCGATGAATGTCGACTTTTTATCTAAAAATACGATATAACCCCCAGTGGAAATTAAAAAATGACGTTATTATTGCGTTAAATTCTACTGTAACGCGTGTTAACTCCGACAATTGGTCACAGCGCCAAAGAGCTGACACTCGATGATAATTACACCCTAAATAATTCGAATTGCAGGAAGGCGGCAACTGAGTAAATTCCTGGGAGCTTACATAAGTAAGTGACCGGGGTGAGCGAAAGCAGCCAACGCACATGCAGTTTGAAGTATGACGGGTTTATTCGCTCATTTTAAAGCGATTCTATGGGAAGACTTTATGCAAACCTCTGTTAACACCCCTGGTGGTCGTACATTTTTTGGGCACCCTTATCCGCTCAGTGGACTATTTCTTTCCGAAATGTGGGAGCGTTTCTCATTCTACGGTATTCGCCCTCTCTTAATTCTGTTTATGGCGGCCACCGTTTTTGATGGCGGTATGGGTCTACCCCGTGAGCAAGCTTCGGCTATCGTCGGGATTTTTGCCGGTAGTATGTATTTGGCGGCACTGCCCGGCGGTTGGCTGGCGGATAACTGGCTGGGCCAACAACGCGCGGTGTGGTATGGCTCGATTCTGATTGCCTTGGGCCATCTGTCGATTGCTTTATCTGCTTTCTTCGGCAATGACCTGTTTTTTATCGGCTTAGCATTTATTGTGCTCGGTACCGGCCTGTTCAAAACCTGTATTTCGGTGATGGTCGGCACCCTCTATAAGCCCGGTGATGCCCGCCGTGACGGTGGTTTCTCACTGTTCTATATGGGTATCAATATGGGGTCGTTTATTGCACCGCTGCTTTCCGGCTGGTTGTTGCGAACTCATGGCTGGCATTGGGGCTTTGGTATTGGCGGGATCGGTATGCTGGTGGCGTTGCTTATCTTCCGTGGCTTTGCCATACCGGCGATGAAGCGCTATGACGCAGAAGTGGGGCTGGACTCAAGTTGGAATAAACCGACCAATCAACGCCAGGGTGTGGGTAAATGGGTTGCAGCCATTATGCTGGTGGTGGTGGCCATTATTGCTCTTATTTCACAGGGCGTTATCCCGATTAATCCGGTGCTGATTGCCAGCTTGCTGGTGTATGTCATTGCCGCCTCCGTGACACTCTATTTTGTCTATCTGTTCGCTTTTGCCAAAATGAGCCGTAAAGATCGCGCCCGTTTGTTGGTGTGCTTTATTCTGTTGGTATCAGCGGCATTCTTCTGGTCTGCTTTTGAACAAAAACCAACCTCATTTAACCTGTTTGCCAATGATTATACTGACCGTATGGTGATGGGTTTTGAGATCCCGACCGTCTGGTTCCAGTCAATAAATGCACTGTTTATCATCCTGTTAGCGCCAGTATTTAGTTGGGCGTGGCCAGCACTGGCGAAGAAAAAGATTCAGCCGAGCAGCATCACTAAATTCGTGATTGGTATTTTATGCGCGGCGGCTGGTTTCGCCGTGATGATGTATGCCGCACAGCATGTCCTCAGCAGTGGCGGCGCGGGCGTTTCACCCTGGTGGTTAGTGATGAGTATTTTGCTACTGACCTTGGGCGAATTGTGTCTTAGCCCTATCGGGCTGGCGACCATGACCTTACTGGCTCCAGACAGAATGCGGGGTCAGGTGATGGGGCTGTGGTTCTGCGCCAGTTCACTGGGTAATCTGGCTGCGGGCTTGATTGGTGGGCATGTTAAAGCTGACCAGCTTGATATGCTGCCAACCTTGTTTGCGCGCTGCTCAATTGCGCTGGTTATCTGTGCGGCGGTATTAATATTGCTTATCGTGCCAATTCGTCGCCTGATGAACAACACTCAGGGCCAGCAAACTGCCTAACAGTGATAAGTTAAGCTACACCAACCCGCCTTAATGGCGGGTTTTTTATGTTCAAAATAAGCTTACAGTTCCCATACACGCTGCTGTAAAACCACCCGATAACCATCTGTATCTTCGAAAGTTTTACCACCGATATCCCAATAAGGGTTATAAGACGCCACCGCGCGAAAACCGGCAGACAACATTTGCTGGCACTGCCCTGCCCATTGCGCTTCATCCGGCAGATAAAAAACTAATAAGTTATCCTGCGTGGGCGCAAAACCTACCCAAGTGCCACGATGATGAGTAAACTCTATATGATAAGCATGATGTGGGTGACCCAGAATGGCACCGTCAAATCCTTGATGATCCGCAAAACTGCCCAACAGAGTGAACCCTAAGCCGTTACAGTACATCTCGCTGATTAATTTGAGATTATCCGTAGCTCTGGCCACTCGCATTACCGAAGTTTGTGGCAATATGGCCGCTTCTTTCGTCAAACCGGTAGCAGGCAAACCAATGGATTTGGATGACATCTAGCTCTCCTTTGATAGCACATTTGAATGCTGAGACTAAAAATGAAAATAAGACCTGCGCAACCTGCTGATTACCCCGCCATATTACAGTTGCAATCACAAAATACCCCAGCAAATTTAAGCACGGAACAGCGCAAACAGGGTTTTATTGTGTCGCAGATGGACGAAAAACAGCTGGATGCTATCAATCAAGATCTGGGGATTCTGGTGGCTATTGATGATGTTCAGGTGGCGGCATTTGTCTGCCTGGCTCGCACACATCAGCAACCTCGCCCACCGGTGGTCGATGCCATGCTGGAGGCGATAAGTCAGCACCAATTTCAAGGTAAACCATTGAAAGAATTGCGGGTATTTCTTTATGGGCCGGTGTGTATTGATAGCCGTTGGCGGGGAAAAGGCGTGCTAAGTCAGTTATTTACCGCCGTTAAAGCCCATACCTGCAAAGACTTTGATGTCGGTGCCGCTTTTGTTAACCATGATAACCAACACTCACTGGCGGCCCATGTAAAAGGGTTAAATATGACGCCGATCTGTGAGTTCACTTGCCAGCAACAACATTATCAATTGTTAGTTTTTACGACCACAGCATAGCATTACTCATAGGGGCCGTGCTGGGCGTCAATTGGCAGCATAAAAGTATCAACAATCATTGATAAAGGAACATCAATCACCGTGATGTATTTCCATGGCCCCTCGCGCATATCCCATTGCACTCCGGGGTAATATTGGTGTCCATGCCCCTGCCCCGGCACGGTGCGGCTGATAATACTGCCGCAGCCCGATAACAGCAGAATAACGGCCCCGAGCATGAGAATGCGAGTTCGCGGAAGCCAGCGGCGGGTCAGTTTAAACATGGAGTTCCATCGATTTTTAATCTTCATAGCAAGCTTTTATATACACAAAAAACGGGCAATTTATATGCCCGTTTTTTATTTTACTTCACCGCTATTTCGCGGCGGGAAACGCCTTCATATTATGCGCCAGTTGGCGATAATAACCGTTCCAGATTTGGTACTGTTCCGGCTGCTGCCAGACTTGCTGGTGCAAACGCGAAATCATGACCGGGTCACTGAGCAGTTCCAAGCGCTGTAATTTAGCCAATTTCTCCGGCCCAGCCTCTAGAGCTTGCTCCACCCGCTCACGACGATATTGCTCGATAATCGCGCGAGTGTGATGGCGGGCCGTTGCCATAGCACTGACTAACGCGTTATACGACGGGTTCATTACCGCATGGAAGAAGCCATGACTGAGCGCCCGCTGATGATTAAGTTTCAGATACTCTTCCGTGGCAACCAATTCCCGTGGCGGATTATATTCCTCTGGGATCAGGAATAATTTCGCCCGTTTACTGGCCAGCCCCAAGGTACGGCGGCTGGAGAATACAGAGACCACCGGCGACAGGATCAGCGAAAAGACGATGGGCGATAACCACCATAAGAAACGCAGATCCAACCAGGCCACACCACTCGCCCAAACCACACCTAGCAACAGTTGTGGCCCGTGGCGGACCATAGCTTCACTCCATGGCGTGGCGTCATCATCGCGCTGCGGTGAATTCCACTGCACCGACCAGCCGAGGAAAGCACTGACCACAAACACGGTGTGGAACAGCATCCGCACCGGTGCCAGTAAGACTGAGAACAGCATTTCCGCCAGCATCGACAGCAACAGACGGAGTGCTCCGCCGTACTCTTTCGCCCCCTTAGCCCAGATCAAAATGATGCTGAGTAGCTTAGGCAAGAACAGCAAGACCAAGGTGGTGGAGAACAAACCGATGGCCAATTCCGGCCGCCACTGAGGCCATACCGGGAACAGCTGGCGCGGTTGCAAGAAATACTGCGGTTCCATCAGGGTATGCACCGCCTGCAAAGCCGTGCATAGCACCAGGAACATAAACCACAGCGGGGCCGACAAATAAGACATCACACCGGTGAGGAACACTGCACGGTGAACCGGATGCATACCTTTAACCAAAAATAACCTAAAATTCATTAAGTTACCGTGGCACCAGCGACGGTCTCGTTTTAACTCATCAAGTAAGTTGGGGGGCAATTCTTCATAGCTGCCCGGTAGATCATACGCAATCCACACGCCCCATCCAGCACGGCGCATTAATGCCGCTTCCACAAAGTCATGGGACAAAATAGCGCCCGCGAATGAGCCTTCGCCCGGCAAAGGTGCCAAAGCACAATGCTCAATAAACGGCTTCACCCTGATGATGGCGTTATGGCCCCAATAATGGGATTCGCCCAGTTGCCAGTAATGTAACCCGGCAGTGAACAACGGGCCATAAACGCGAGTGGCAAATTGCTGTATTCGGGCATACAGCGTATCCATACCGGAGGCTTTCGGCGCGGACTGAATTATCCCGGCATTCGGATTGGCTTCCATCAACCGCACCAAGCCCGTCAAACAGCCGCCGCTCATCACGCTGTCGGCATCCAATATCACCATATAGCTATACTGGCTGCCCCAACGGCGGCAAAAGTCATCAATATTGCCACTTTTGCGTTTCACCCGACGCCGACGGCGGCGATAGAAAATACGCCCGTGCCCATCCACATCGCGGCACAATTCCAACCAGGCTTTTTGCTCCGCCACACAGATATCGGGGTCATAACTGTCACTCAGCACATAAATATCAAAGTGATCCAGTTGCCCGGTTGCGGCCACCGACTCATAAGTGGCCCGCAAACCGGCAAATACGCGCTCCACGTCCTCATTACAAATGGGCATAATCAGCGCTGTCCGATGTGCTGGATTTAGCGCCTCATCCCCTTTGATGGTGGAGGAAATGCTGTATTTGTCTTTACCAATCAATAATTGCAAGAACCCCATCAGCGCGGTCCAGAAACCGGCGGAGACCCAACAGAACAGAATGGCGAACAGAATGAGAATGCCGGTTTGCAGTAAATAAGGCAGCAATTGCATCACTGAAACCTGCCAGTTCTGCTGCCAAATTTCGAATGGATCGAGTAATGCCCAGCCCTGATAAGGTAAAATGGTCTTCATATAGCTGGTCGCAATGGTGGTTTGCAACACAATCAGTATCAGCAATATATAGCGGCGCAGAGACCCCACGCTGCGCCATTTTTTCTCGGCAAGTGCCTGTTCATGTGTTTGGGCGCGTGACACCGGGCTGCGGCCCAGTAGCGAATCCCAAAAACGCCCGACCGGATTAGTACGCCAGGCCTGCGGAGCCATACTGGTGCGCTTGATGGGCGGCGTAGCATGAATAACCGTGCGCCCCTCGTCGTCTTGCGCCAGTAATTTTTTATCAGCCAGTAATTTCTTATCGGCCAAAGCATCCGGCCATGCCGCTTGCAAGCGGGCATTGACCGAAGCCAATGCACTGTCTTGCTCACTGAAAACCATCTTTTCTGATGTACTGGCAGCTAATTGCTGATGTACTTGTGGTATCGCATCAGGTGTGCTGCCGAGCAGCACATCCTCAGGCAAAGCATCGCGCAACGCCCCTTGCTGCTGTGCAGTCAGGGGCAAATCCGCAATATAATCCTGTACAGGAGATTGATTTAACTTATTCATTGGCAGGTAGCTGATAGCTCCAGGTTTCCGTCAGGGTTTTGTCGCCATTAACCAGCGCAGCGCGCATTTCTATTGGTTTCTTGGCATCCTTAACTTTTAACCGCAGTGTCAAACGCCAGCCTTTGGTCACTGGATTGTAGCGAACACTGTTTTCGATCAATTCACCGTTGTCATCAATACTGACCTGCGAAGCCAGTGGCGCATTTTCATCCAGTGATTTCAGTACCGGGCCGACAAAATCAACCAGGAAAGCCACACTGCCGTCTGGCTCACGGATCAGATTCGACTGTTTCACATCCCCGGTTGAGCGCAGAGTTTGTTTCACATAAGCCACATCCGGTGAATGCAATTTGTCTTCATCACGGGTGAAATGCAGGCGGTAATTCAGATCGAGCGAATTCTTGGCATCCGGTAAAACATCCGGTGTCCAGAAAGCCACGATGTTATCGTTAGTTTCATCCGCAGTTGGAATTTCCACCAGCTCCACTTTACCTTTGCCCCAATCGCCACGGGGTTCAACCCAGGCGCTCGGACGCAAATCATAGCGATCGTCTAAATCCTCATACTGCGAGAATTCACGGCCGCGTTGCAGCAAACCGAATCCTTTTGGATTTTCAACAATATAAGTGCTAACTGACAAATGCTTTGGATTGTTCAGCGGCCGCCAGATCCATTCACCATTACCAGCATGAATAGAAAGACCATTGGAATCATGTAAGGCCGGGCGATAGTTCAACACCGCAGATGGCTGACTTGGGCCAAACAAGAACATACTGGTTAATGGTGCAATCCCCAGTTTCTCTACTTTATCGCGCAGGAAAACTTTAGCTTGCACATCAATGGTGGTATCGCGGCCCGGATAAACCACAAAACGATAAGCCCCGGTGGCGCGAGGGGAATCTAGCAAAGCAAAAATAACCAGGTGCTTATCATTAGGTTTGGGACGCTCAATCCAGAACTCACGAAAACGCGGGAACTCCTCGCCAGAAGCCAAGGCAGTATCAATCGCCAGCCCGCGCGCAGAAAGACCATAAACCTGGCCTTTACCAATCACACGAAAATAGCTGGCACCAAGCATGCTGATGATTTCGTCTTTTTTATCCGCTTTGTTAATAGGATAAAGCACTTTGAAACCGGCAAAACCCAAATCCTTCACTGACTCGGGATCATGCTTGACCGAGCCAAAGTTAAAGTAGTCCGGGTTATAATTGATAGGCTTCACACTGGTGGCCGTCACTTCATTAATTTGCACCGGTGTATCGAAATACATACCTTGATGATAAAACTCTAACTTAAATGGCGTATCCAGTTTGTTCCAATACGATTTATCATGGTTAAACTGAATTTGCTGATAATCGGCAAATTTCATTTCGCGAAATTGCGATGGCAGATTACTTTTCGGCGTTTCAAAACGTTTACCCGCCAGAGCCTGTGCCTGCTTAGCCACATCATCTAATGAGAAAGCCATGGCCTGAGAAGTGAATAATGACAGCAAGAGAGCCACCCCCAGCCATCTGACGCTGTTTGCGCGTAACCCTTTTGACATTCTATTGACGTTCGACAAAATATTAACTCCCACATCTCCCCCTAAATCATAACAGCCAAATAATTGACGGTTTATCCAGCAGGTGCCGTTGATAAGTCCCGGCTAATGTTATGCCCAAACTTACACCACCAGCCCAGTGTTTAAACCAGTGGCTAAGCCACCAGCCTAGCAAGCTAGACTAAAATACGCTATGGAAAATCATTAACCCTTATAGTAGTGTTTCTTGCCGTACTGATCCATTGATAACGCATATAGTTACCAATGAGTAATTACCATAAAAAATATTCTGGGCAAAATCAGATACGTTATTCTAATTCCGATAACAAACAGCGAATAAGTATGAAAAAAAACACTCACCAACGGGAGTACTTTTTAGACGCCATCCGCGCCTATTTGATGTTACTCGGCATTCCTTTTCATCTTTCACTTATATACTCCAGCCATCATTGGGCAGTGAATAGCAGCCATTCCTCATTGGAATTTACCCTATTAAATGACTTTATCCATGCTTTCCGCATGCAAGTGTTTTTTGTTATTTCCGGTTATTTTTCGTTCATGTTATATCAGCGTTATGAGCGCCACCGCTGGCTGCAAGTCCGGCTGGAACGTGTTGTTATTCCGTTAATTACTGCTATCCCGCTCATTACTTTGCCTCAGTTTTTCTTACTTAAAAATTACACCAGTAAATTACAAGATTGGAATTTATTTACAATTTATCAAAAAATAAATATTGCTATTTGGGAAGTTGTTTCTCACTTATGGTTTTTGTTAACACTCGCCTTATTGACCACACTTTGTTTTTATCTGTTCCAGAAGATAAAGAATAAACAGCACTCAGTTCCGACCTTGATAAAGAGAATGAATAACATAGGAAAAATCTCACTATCATTGTTTTTATTCGTGTTCATTTATTCAGTAATACGGAGAATAATATTTATCCTAAATCCTGAAATACTCTTTAATAGTGTCTTCAATTTCGTTGTGATGGAAACCGTGTTTTATCTGCCTTTCTTTCTTCTGGGCGCTTACAGCTTTATCTATCCCCCACTCAAGCAGGTTTTTCTCACCTTTTCGCCGGGTGCACTAGCTGCTTCACTCCTGTTATTTGGTGCTTACTATTTAAACCAACACTTTAATACTGCTGAGTTTTTTGCCTTCGAGCTGGATCTTATGATTAAAGCGTTAATGGGCGTGACGATGACCAACGTGGTCTACTCTCTGGGGCACCAGTTGCTCAATTATCCTTCTACACGCATCACCTACCTGGTTAATGCCTCTCTTTTCATTTATCTGGTGCATCATCCATTGACCTTGATTTATGGTGCCTTTGTCACTCCCAAAATTGACAACAATGGCGTGGGCTTTTTACTCGGAATGCTCTTTGTGTGTTTGATTTCATTTATTTTATATGAGGTTCATCGCCGTATTCCTTTGCTAAAATTCTTGTTTTCTGGCAAGTCGCAGCAGCAAACGACGCAACCAAAGTATTGTGCAAAGTAATAAAGTTATTGCTAAGCGATCTACCTAACTGCATACCGTTTTGGTCATAAAACCGCTACACTGTGAGACCATCATGTAGATGCGGGATGGCAAATGCCTCACTGTGCGCTCTGCTTTCAGAGCAATTATCCTGTTGATTCCTTATCAGGGTTTGTTTCACTTGCAGTGACAACAAAAAGAGGAATTGTGATGAGTAAGCAAGAATCTATTGAGAATAATCCCACATCTGATACTACGCCAGTCACCGGGTTCAGCACCTTATTGGCCCTGATTAGCCGCCTTAGCGGTGCTTTAGATAGCGCGATCACCGGCAAAGACCGCAGCGTATTGGTCAATGAACTTTCACAATTTTCTGTCGATAATCTTCCTGAACAGGAAAAATCAGTGACGACTGAAGCACTAAAAAGATCGTTAGCAACACTGAAACGCGATTAATTTCATTATCCAACGCTCACCCTTGATTCCCCGCTGGGCGATTAAAGGTGAGCGATCTGGAGATACTTTCCTATATGCTGCGGCTATACCTTAATTTAACATATTGAATTAGGTCATATCTTCCCATCGATTCCTCCAAATCTGTGTATAATAATTCTGCTCACCCGCCATTTCTTTTCATATCAGGAGACCTCCCACATTGGACGCCATCACTATTAACAGCCTTTTTTTGATTGGCGCTGTGCTGGTGGGAGCCAGTATTTTACTGAGTTCACTCTCTTCCCGCCTGGGCATCCCCATTTTGGTCATTTTCTTGGCCATTGGCATGTTGGCGGGTACCGACGGCATCGGTGGAATTGCTTTCGATAATTATCCTGTCGCGTATTTGGTGAGCAATCTGGCGTTGGCCGTCATTCTATTAGATGGCGGTATGCGCACCCGAGCATCATCATTCCGCGTCGCATTGTGGCCGGCCCTCTCGCTGGCGACAGTCGGGGTATTGATTACTGCTGGCCTAACCGGCATGGCCGCTGCCTGGCTATTTGATTTAGATATCATTCAAGGCTTATTAATTGGGGCAATTATAGGGTCAACCGATGCGGCGGCGGTCTTCTCACTGTTAGGTGGGAAAGGTCTCAACGAACGTGTTAGCGCCACTCTTGAGATAGAATCGGGCAGTAACGACCCCATGGCCGTCTTTTTGACCGTGACTCTGATTTCCATGATTTCAGCCGGTGAAACTAGCCTAAGCTGGATGTTTTTGGTGCACTTAATTCAACAATTTGGCTTGGGTATTCTCATCGGCTTGGGCGGCGGCGGCTTACTGATATTACTCATCAACCGGATAGAATTACCCAGTGGTTTATATCCATTACTGGCGGTATGCGGCGGGATTCTGGTTTTTTCACTCGCCACCGCGCTAAATGGCAGCGGTATTTTGGCGGTCTATCTATGTGGCTTGCTACTGGGCAATCGCCCCATCCGCAACCGCTCTGGGATTTTGCAAACCTTTGATGGGCTGGCCTGGCTCAGCCAAATTGGCATGTTCTTGGTATTAGGGTTGCTGCTTAATCCAACTGAGTTGTTGCCGATCGCCATTCCGGCATTAATTCTCTCATTGTGGATGATTTTGTTCGCCCGACCGCTGTCAGTGTTCATCGGCCTACTGCCCTTCCCCAGTTTTAATCTGCGCGAGCGTATCTTTATTTCGTGGGTCGGTTTACGCGGTGCAGTCCCAGTTATTCTGGCAGTATTCCCGATGATGGCGGGTATACCCAATGCAAATTTATTCTTTAATGTCGCCTTTTTCGTGGTGCTGGTTTCACTGCTGCTGCAAGGCACCAGTTTGTCATTCGCGGCGCGCAAAACAAAACTGGTGGTGCCTCCTGCCCTCGCGCCAGTGGCACGGATTGGTTTAGACATTGATAAGAATAACCAGTGGGAGCAATTCATTTACCAGCTCAGCTGTGATAAATGGTGTATCGGAGCTACCCTGCGTGATTTGAAAATGCCGGAGGGCACGCGCATTGCCGCACTGTTCCGTGGCAAGGATCTCTTACATCCCACCGGTAGCACTCGCCTGAAAGAGGGCGATATTTTGTGTGTTATTGGTCAAGAACATGATTTACCCGCACTAGGGAAACTCTTCAGCCGGTCCCCCAGCATCCAGTTGGATGAGCGTTTCTTCGGCGACTTTATTCTCGATGCTGATGCAAAACTTCATGATATTTCTCAGATTTATGGTCTCAATCTAGAGCCGGGTGTTGATAAACAACAAACACTGGGCCAATTCGTGCTCTATCTCTTTGGTGGTGAGCCGGTTATTGGTGATCAGATTGAATGGGATGGTCTGACGTGGACAATTGCCGAAATGGAATCTGACCGAGTGAGCCGGGTCGGGGTTAAGATAGTCACGGATAAAGCCTGAGTTGAGTAGCACAACCGCTTGATCTAATATTCAACTCGGGCTTAGAGTTCGCTTAATTTATTTAAGAGTTTTCTTGTATTTTATTGGCAATATAAATATTAGCCCGTGGTGAATTCTAGTCTCAGTCAATTTCATTTCAAAAAAAACCATTAAATACAATATATTAAGAAATGTTGGCCTGTTGTATATATTTGTTGATAAATTAATCAATAATGGTATATATTGTGAATTATAATCAGTGGTTTATAATGAATTAGTAGCCACAGTTCTTATTGACACACGACGTAGTTAATTATTCTCTCTATGCCTTCGCTCTAAGGTCGTGAGTATAAGCTGACAGATAACATTATAAATTCGCTTGGTAATTCTAATGTCAGAATAGTGTTTTCTCCACGGTCAAGAATGCAAACTCAAGCACTAAAACCCTAAATTTAGCCCGATTTCACACTTAGGCTATATAAAGAGCCAGTCATTATGAAAAATTTTTTAACCGGTATCATTTTCGTTGTTCTGACATTTTTAACCTATGGCACTGTCGCTGCCCCACAAGAAATAATCAGAACATTAGTTAATGTAGGTTATCTTGATAACCTGTCGCCACTTGTGTTTCGCGAAGGAACTTCACAGCCCAGTGGGTTAGCTGTCGACTATCTCAATCAATTCAGCGAAATAAATAATTTTCAATTTGAATATGTTCATTATAAAAATAAAAATGATTTATGTGATGATTTAGAAAGCGGAAAAATCAGTATTGCTATTGGGTTTACTCAAATAACACAATGTAAAATTGCCATTAACTCACCGGTTTTTTGGCAAACTCGCCTTTATAAACTACAAAACAGCCAGCGCCAGAGAGACATAAAAACAGTCTATTCACTCTCACAACAGATTTCCGCTGAAAGCCTGAAAAAGATTTATCCTCATGCTCAAATAATAGAAGATCTGCCCGAGGCCGAAGTTCTAAAGGTTTTACTGGCAGATCCTTATTCTATCTATATTGCAGGTATTTTTAACACTAACCGTATCGTGCAAGAAAACGCAGCAAATATTCAATATGCGCCGTTAACTTATAATTATGATACAAAATTTATTTTTGCCTTAACGCCCTCTATTGATAGAAAATTATTTAATGCACTTAATTCCTTCATGACAGAGAAGTCGTCCAAATATCCTAACGACGATGAGATGTATTGGCTTAATTATGCCCAATTAGGTAACTATCAAAGAATTCAATTAACTCCCGAACAAAAAGAATGGGTGGCAGAGAAAAAAACCATCATTGTTGCGGTGCCTAAATACTCTTATCCAATAGGATACCAGGACGATGAAGGTAATTTTAGTGGATTATCGGCACAACTTTTGGATATTGTCTCAGCCAGTACCGGTCTTAAATTTAAACCTGTGTTTGTCGAATCATTAGGGGAAATGATTGAGTATGTCTCATTAGGAAAAGCCGATATGGGGGCTCATCGCAGTGTTACATCAAATTACACACCTAATACCATTTTCAGTCCACCATTTTATATTTCAAGATTCGTCGCGGTTGCAAGGGCAAGTGATAACGATATCCAAAGCTCAAAAAATATCAATGGTAAGCGTATTGTGCTGGTGAAGGGCCAGAAAGTCATTCAGGAAATTGCGGCTGAATTTCCCAAGTCAGAAATAATCACTATTGAAGGTTCAGAATTAGATTTATTAAGTGCCATCGTTAATAATAAAGCAGACATTGCTATTATACCGAAAATTGTATCATCTTATTGGATTAAATATTTTTACGAAAAAAAACTAAAAGAATACCCATTAACCAATCCACCGGCGGTCATAGCATTTACAATTAATCGTAAATATACCATCCTCAATGATATTATCAAAAATGTCATGCTTACATTACCTTATAACAATTTAGAGATGATTGACTATCATTGGTCAAAGTCAATAACCCCTCCCTCCACCATTGCGCCAAGAATTCCGACTATTATTTACCTGACTTTATCAGTATTAGTTGTTATAGCAGCAATTAGTGTGATCATTTATATAAATAGCCGCCTAAGAAAACGACGGAAGACCAATTTAGAATTGTATAACAGTAACTTAAAAGAAATTATAGATGCAACCCCGTCCCCGCTTTATAAAGTGAGTGTCAATGGCGATATTATTTTAGCCAACAAAGCATTTTATGATTTCCTTTCAATCAAAGACCCTGACAGTATTAGCTCATTGCAAGATATTCAATCTCTGGCACCAAACAGCTTGTCAAAGATAATGGAATTACACGAGACCGCATACACAACTAACAGAGAGATAAATTCGGGTCAAACGTATAAAATTTCAGATATCGACTTCTACATTAGGCAATGGATATCACCAACTCAAAACAGTGATAAGCAACAAGTCATGTTAATTGGTGGTTGGTTCGATGCTATACACAGTAAAAAAACAGATATTACATTTGCAACCGCGAAAAAAAATGCTGTCGACAGCAATTATAGCATGCTTCACATCGCTATTATTGACGACAATTCCATCAGTAAAATCTTACTTAAAGCCCAACTTCTAGAATATGGGGTTAATGTTAGCGAGACTAATGACCTGCTTGAATTAAAACAGCTAGTGGAGAAAGGATCACTTGATGCCGTTATTAGTGACTTAACCATGAAAAATATAACAGGCTACGATGTGCTCAAAACGCTGGTAGAATCTACCCAATATCCACCACCTTGTTATATTTATACTGACCGTATTGAAAAAGAAATCGAAGAGAAGAGCTTGGCACTTGGGGCCACCGGACTCATCGCCAAACCATTATCAATTGAACAACTACAAGAGATACTAGACAATATTAAGTCATCGCAACAGACCTACAAATTACTCACACTATTAGAGAAAAATACTTATGGTAACCAAGACACGTTATTAGCTATAGTCAATGTTCTGTCAGATGCAGTGAATGAAAATATCCAACAGTTACAAAATACGCATCCTGAAGATAAAGAAGCCAGACTCGAGATAGTCTATAGCATTAAAAGAATGTTAAGTTTGCTCCAGTTTGAGGATCTAATGAATCAGTGCGATAGCTATGCTGCTATTTTGCAACATGAGTCTGAAAATATTGCACTCATATCGCACGCTTTTGAGCAAAGCTTGATACCCTTCTTATCTATCATTCAGCAATGCCAAATATTGATCACTAAAAAGCAGAGTCAATGACATAGCCATTCAGTCAAGACGGCAAGAGTCGTACTTTGTATTCGCTGTAATCATCTATTACAGCGAATACATTATAGGATTACTTTTTGGTCACACTTTCCAGTTTTTCTTCTACACTGATTTAATTTTATTAACCAAAACAATCCCCACACAGACCAATATTAGGGCGATGGCATTCTTCCATTCTAAAATACTTTCGTTCAGGAAAATGGCGGATAAAACCGCACCAGAAACCGGGATAAGGAAATTGAATGGCGCCACCATGCCGACTCGATTATATTTCAGCAACAAGCTCCACAGTGCAAAGGCGGCCGACGACAACAGCACCAAATAGCCCAGCAACAATAATGCCTGCCAATCAAAATCACTTAAATAGCCACCAAAGAGATAGCCGCCCAGCGTTAATACTAACCCGCCGATCGCCAACTGATACCCCGTCATCACGGTGGTGTCCATGGTTTGTGAGATCCGTTTACCATAAATACTGGCGGCGGATAGAATAAAAGCCGCCAACACCACACAACCCTCGCCCATCAAGGAAAAATTAAAGTCCATTAAATCGGAACCAAAATTCACCACCATGACACCGGCAAAGCCTAAAGCGCATCCAATGATTTTATTGAACGTCAGGCGGTCATTTTTATAAATATAATGCGCTAATAGCACACTGAAAAATGTACCTGTCGCATTCATGATAGAGCCTTTGACACCCGTGGTGTAGGCCAGACCAATATAGAAAAACACATACTGTAACGTTGTCTGTGTTAGCCCCAATAGAGCAATTTGTTTATATTGGCTCTTTTTGAGGCGGCCAATCGCCTTGCCGCTGGCCACAGCAAAAAATAGCAACACCACTCCGGCCAATAAAAAACGATAACCCGCAAATACCATCTTGCTCGGAATATCATCTGGTGCAATATGAAACAGCGCATAGCCATTCTTTATCGCCGGATAGGCACTGCCCCAAAGAAGGCAACAAAATGTCGCGACAAGAAAAACAAATTTTTTATTGGTAAAAAGCGGAGGACTCCGGTCCACGTCAACATCCTTTCAAACAAGAAATGAAACATTGTTTCGTTATAACCATTTCTGGTTTAAAAATCCTGTCTAATGTCACTTTTCTCCTAAAAAGATGCCAATAAGATTATTGCTTCACACCTATAGCGCATCTGGATGTCAAAACCCTCAAAACTGTTTGTATTAAAACTATCAAAGCTCTTTGCGTTTGATCTTTTTACTGATTCCAGCCCCCAAAATCGCTTTGCTATGTGACAGCCCTGCCCGGACGATTTTATCGTCACAATACGCAATTTATCTTGTCGCCTATCACGCATTTAAGCTGCAACCTACTTTCAAGTGTATTAATGCCGCTAAGAGTGTAAAAAAATATTCTTCAAAAACATATAAACATTAAACATATTAATGTAATTTTGATAAACTTGACTTAAGTCATTTGAATAACCTAAATTAATCGCATGATAAGTAACCGGTTATAATGTTTCCCTGGTGTTGGCCGAATTGGCATCCCTTACCAAATGAGATTGGTAAGGGTTTTTTTTGTCTATTATTTGGCCTACAACCGCGTTTTATTGGATGACGACTCTACTGTAGCGCTCGAGCTAAAGTAATGGCTCGGATAATCATCGCGCGATCGACGTCAGGATGGGGGCTTTCGAGTAATTGCTGCCAGATAACTATAGCTTGTGCATACTTGGCATGAATAAAGTCATCATTGGCTTGCAACATCAGTGCGGTGTATTGCAACGGATCTTTTGCCAGTGCTTGCTGTAGCCAATAGGTCACATCCTCAGTCATTTTTTGCCCTGACTGATAATAAAACAGAGTCGCTCGGGCAGCATCTATTGAAGCACTCGCCCCCTGCAAACGTTCTGTCTGCTGCAATGCCACCAGCGCGTCCTCAAATTCATTCTGATACAAATAATATTGAGCCAAACTAAACCAGAGTTCACTGTTATCAGGTGACTGTCGGATACGCTGCTGTAATAGAAATAATGTGGGGTCACTGCTTTGCTTATCCAACATATTGTTCAATCGCGTAGCTTCTTTCTGGCGTAAAACTTCCTGCTGCACCGCGGCATAGTGGCCTAATTGCTGATATCCCAACAGAATAAGTATCGGGAGCAACAAGCTCAATCCCAACGGCCAGCGCCAACTCAGACGACCATATTGCCGCAACCAAGGCCACCATATGCCGCTTAAAATCATGAGCAATAATATCGCCATTCCGATTGCCAATATCATCAGCGCCCCTCTCTTGAACTTGAGGCCGCTCGGTTTCGAATGCGTAACACTAATCCGCCTAACACACCGGCCAGCAGCACTCCCGGCCCAAACCACAGTATCAATGTTGCACTGCGCACCGGCGGCCTATAAAGAACAAAATCACCATAGCGCTGAGTCATCAGGGCCATAATTTCTGGAGAGCTGTGCCCCGCTTCCACCAACCGGTAGACTTCTAAGCGCAAGTCCTGCGCGATGGGTGATGTTGATTCCAATAAGTTTTGATTCTGACATTGTGGGCAACGTAACTCTTTTGCCAGTGCCAGCGCTTGTTGTTGATTTTGTTGCGAACTAAAGTGGTAAGTATCCACCAAATCGGCCAACACCCACGGCGAGAAAACCAGTGATAACAGCAGCAAAAGGGTTTTCATGGTGTTTCCGCCTCAGCCCATTGCGCCAATAATGGCATAAACTGCTGTTGCCATATCTCTAATGTCATTTCACCCGCATAGCGCTGGCGAATAATACCATCAGCATCAATCAGCCAGGTTTCGGGGGTGCCATAGACTCCCATCGCCAGCGCTAAAATCCCTTGTGGGTCATAAAGATTCTTTTGATAAGGATTGCTGTAGCGGTGGAGTGTATTCAATGCCGCCTGGCGCTCGTCGCGGTAATTCAACCCGTAAAACTGTACTTTATTTAAGCTGCTAGCAATCTGGTCTAATACCGCCAGCTCTTGTTTGCAACTGGCGCACCAACTGGCCCATACATTAATCACAGTCACTTTCCCCAGCAGTTGGCTCCGCGTTATTTTTTGTTCTGGTTGCTGTAATTCAGATAATGAAAACTCGGGGATTGGCAGGTTTTTCTCTGCTAACTCAATATGATGCGGGTCACGATTTAGGCCGCTGTAGAGCACCAATCCTAAGAAAAAGGCCAGCACTGGAACCAGCAACCAAGGCCACCGCTGTTTCATTTGTCCTCCACAATATCACTGGCAGGTTTGGCTCTACGCCACAGTGTCAGCACGCCACCAAACACCATTATCAATGCGCCGCCCCAAATCCAGCTAACCATCGGTTTATGATATAAGCGCACGCTATACTCCCCGGCAGACAGATTATCCCCTAACACGGCATAAAAATCGGCCAAGGGGCCACTGGCTATCGCCGGCTCAATCATCAACATTTCACGCGCGGTATAATGCCGCCGTTCAGGTAACAATGTGGTGATAGGCCGCCCATGCTGACTCACCCTGATGTGCGCCCGTTCGCTGGTGTAATTCGGGCCGACCAGTAATTCGGTTTGCTGATAAGTCAGTTGGTAGCCCGCCAATGTTGCTTCGCGACCAGGTGACATGCGGCTGCCCAGCTCCGTCGAGTGATAGGAAGCAAACAGCATGCCCAGCAAGCTGATGGCCACCCCGCCATGAATCAACCATGAGCGCCAGCGGATCTTGGCGGCAAACAGCGGGGCAAATAATGCCCAAAGAGCCAGTGTGACGCCCGGCATCATGGCTGGCTGCCATTGTGATTGTGGTTGCCATAGAAATTGAAACCAGCCCGCACTGAATAGCGCCCCGAAGATAGCCAACAATGCAGGAGCCACCAGACGCCAGCGCGGGGTTTTGCGGCTTTGCTGCCAATCAGCAAATGGCGCGGCCCCCATCAGCAATAACAACAGCGACACAAAAGGCGTCAGTGTTTGGTTAAAATAAGGCGCACCAACAGAGAGTGACCCCAAACCTAATGCGCTGAAAATTAAAGGATATAAAGTACCAATCAACACCGTAACCGCCGCGATACTGAGTAACACTAGCGCCGCCAGCAGCAAGGTTTCCAAAGAAAATAACGCGAAATCAGCCGCGCGGTGATTACCCCGCACCCGCAGTGCAAATAACATCAAAGAAATCAATGTCACCATGCCAAATAGCGCCAGTAAAACCTCGCCACGGGCGGCATCAACAGCAAAAGCATGAACTGAGGTCAACACGCCGGAGCGGACGATAAAAGTCCCTAACAAGCAGAGCTGAAATGTCACCAATGACAGCAAAATGCCCCATTGATGATACAAACCGCGCCGCTCATTGATAGCCAAAACATGCAATAGTGCCGTGCTGGTAAGCCAGGGTAATAATGACGCATTTTCTACCGGGTCCCAGAACCACCAGCCTCCCCAGCCCAATTCACTGTATGCCCACCAAGCGCCCAGTAAAATCCCGATGCTCAATAACCCCCAAGCCGCCAGCACCCATGGACGGCTGTAACGCGCTATATTTTGGCTACTTTTGCCCTCAAGCAATGTCGCGACCGCAAAAGCAAAACTGATAGCAAAACCGCTATAACCCAGATACAGCAGCGGAGGGTGAAATATCAGCGCGAGATCTTGCAGCATCGGGTTCAAATCGCGCCCCTCCGCTAAGGTGGGGAATAATCGCACAAAGGGGTTGGAGAAGAAGAGGATAAAAGCGCTGAAAGCAACCAGCAGCCAGCCCATCACGCCCAAGGCGCGGGCAAAGAATCGCAACGGAAAATGGTGGCGAAAGAGTGTCAGCGCGCTGCTCCACAAGCTAAGTGCAAACAGCAGAAATAACATGGAACCTTCGTGCCCCCCCCAGATTGCCGCAATTTTATAAAACAGTGGGAGCTGACTATTGGCGTGCTGGGCAACATACAATACAGAAAAATCATTGGTGACAAAGCACCACCCCAGAGCCAATAGCGCCAATGTGATCAATAAAGTCACGCCATAGCTGAGCGACGGCAGCCAGACAAGCAATGGCATTCGCCGCCCATACAAAGCTATAAAGGGCACACAACCGAGCAATAGCGCCAGTGACGCCGCCGCCAGCAGTGAAAGCAGCCCAAACTCTCCTGTCATAGAATTTTATCCATTACTCTACCTTATCCATCAGACCATTTTTCCATCACACTATTCCCTATCACACCAGGGTCATCTGACCGGCATAAAGAATGAAAAAACGCAAAACGAATACGCCGAACAAGCTGAAACCGGAAACCGTGAGCAGGAATGAGACCCGGTGGCGCAGGTTATGGCTGCAATAGCGGTTTAGAGCCAATGGCAGCACCATGCCGCAGCCAACCACCCAGAACCAGAACATCAGCGCCCAGAAACCGCCGCCGAGGGCGGCTGTCACCGCCACTTCTTTCTGTCCGCCGCCAAACCATAGTCCGGTAAAAAAAGCCAACAGCAGAAAAAGCTCCAGCCAAACCACCGGTTTTTCCAATCGATGAACAAAAGCCAATGCCGGGCTATGGAGCGGCTCTTTGAAAAAAGCCACCGAGCACAGCACCATGGCGGCGATACCGGAAGAAACACCTGAAAACAGGAATAACACCGGCAATACTGGGTTATTCAACAGTGGGTAACTCTTCAACGCGGATAACAGAAAACCGGTATAAGCCCCTAATGCGACCGCCAGAAACATCATCAACGGCTCAAGTTTGCGTTCAATTGGAGCCAGTTTATTCAGTAGCGCGCTAATCCAGCTCAATTTAGGATAAGGCTGTAAAAATGCCGTTATTCCCCGACGGAATATCACCGCCAGCCAAACCAATAACACCAACATATAGATCTGAAATAACATGACGCCCAATGACATCACCGAGCTGCTGCTGTAGAAAAACATCAGCTTCCAGAAAGTCCAGGGGCGGGTAAGGTGCAGGATCAAAATAAGCAAACCCGCGATAACTGCCAGTGGCGCGATAATTGCGGTGGATTTTAGTAAGCCACTTTGCGCGGCATCCTCCCCCAAGACGCGCCACTTAACCAGCAAGCTCACCACCACCATACCGGCCGAAACCCCGATTAAAAACAGATAGATAGCAATCGGCCAGTCCCAGACTAATGACTCAAAATGAAAGGGCGTATTCAGTGCAGGACTCATCCGGTTATCTCCCCATACTGGAAAGGAACACGATAAAGTTTCGGTTGTGTTCCCAGATGTAACTTGGCGCGATAGACCGTGCGCTGATGCAACAGCTTCACCAACTCACTGTTGGCATCATCCAAATTGCCAAAAACCAGTGCTTTAGTTGGGCACGACAAGACACAAGCCGGTTGTTTGCCCTGCTTGAGATTAGTTTTGCGGCAAAAATCGCATTTGTCGGCGGTTTTCGTCACCGGATGAATAAAGCGAACCCGATACGGACAGGCCGCGATGCAATACTGGCACCCGACGCAAAGGTCAGGATCGACGTCAATAATTCCGGTCGCCTTATCGCGATAAGAAGCCCCGGTGGGGCAAACATCGACACACGGCGCTTTATCACAATGCTGGCAAGAGTGGCGGTAAAACTGATATTTCACCGCCGGGAACTCGCCAATAGGCTGACTGCGGATGATGCTTAAGCGCGAAACACCGGCGGGCACCTGATTAACTTCACGACAAGCATCCATACAGGCGGTGCAGCCAATGCAGCGGGTTTCGTCATGCAACATACCGTAACGAACACCATCAATCGTGCCGCTCAGCGCCAATGACCGCCCAGATGAGCTGGTCATAAAAATCAGCGCCCCCATACTGACGATAAAGTGACGACGATTGGTCTTCATGGCGCGTCCTTAGGTAGCAACTCCTGCTGACGGCGATGGCAATCCACACAGATTTTGACCCGCCCTTTATCATCCAGCCCATGCATTGGATCTGTTTTGGGGTGCAACTGATGACAACTGACACAAGAAAGTTTCAGCATATGCACATCATGTGGCCAGAATGCTTCGCGTAATTTTTCCGGCTGATGACAACTCATACAAACACTGTTTTGTTGTGACACACTGAACATCGCCTTATCGGCATTCAACATATCACTATTAAAACGCATCACATCTTTGACGCCATTTCGGTGCAGTATTGATGCTTTTCCATGACAATTAGTACAAGTTACCGCCAGTTGAGTATTCGGATTGATGGCTCCGGCATGTTTACCGTGTAACTCATCTTTTTGTTCTTTATGGCATTGGACACAAGCTGCATCCGGGTTGCGCTGCGGCTCCACCACATGGCGCGAGTCGGCAGCTTTCGGCGGTTCGGCCGATGTTGTGGCGAATGTGGGCAGAGCCAACACTGCCAGCAACACTGCTGAACAGAATGAACGTAAAACGCGCATAGTTATTCCACCTTTGCTATGGCTCCAAGTGGGAGCCAGTTTGTCTCTGGAATAGCTCCGGCAGGTGTTTTACCCCACCGGAACGCCTTTTACTGGCTCAAACGGCCCGCTTTTTTGGCTTCGGCATCCCAGGCTGGCACCACTTGTTGCAGAAACTCCTGCTTCTGACTGTTCAGCTTATCCATGTCCATCCCCAGCGCTTTTTGCGCATTGAGTTTGGTGGAGATATCCGGCAGTGGAATTTCGTGGCTAATCCCCTTGGTGGCCAGTAAGCGCGCTAATTTGGTACGGGCGTCTGCGGCTTTATTCAACGCGCCGCCGAGAACCCGCAGCCCCACATCCGGTGCATGCATATGAATGCCGTGGGAGGCAATGGCGTAATCCCAGCGCCACTGCGCATGGCGAATATCCTGCAAAATCGGCTGCATTTCTTGCTCCGTCGCCCCTGCATCCCAAGCCGCTTTGGCCTCGTAATGCGCATGAACCAGCTGTTTCTCAACATTCAGTTTCAACTCCTGAATGCTGGCTTTGCGTTCGGCGACAATATCTTGCAAGGTTTTTTTATCTTGGGTATGGCAGTTAACACAGGTGGTTTCGAAACTATCAAAGGGATTACGAATTTGATGATCGGTATACACTTTACCCGCCGCATTTTGGATTTTCGGCATATGGCAATCAATGCAACTGACATTATTTTTACCGTGAATACCTGCACGCCAGGTTTCGTATTCAGGATGTTGCGCTTTCAGCAGAGGGGCTTTTGACAGAGGGTGAACCCAATCAGAGAAAGCAATTTCATCGTAATATTTCTCCATCGAATCTACATCAGTCCCTTGATCCCAAGGGAGTTTCACGGCTTTATCTTTACCGGCGAAGTGATATTCCACATGGCACTGACTGCACACCATAGACTGTTGATCCAGGCGGCTGGCATGCTCGAAAGGTTTGTTGATAGATTGCAGCGCGCGGTCAATATAGGGGCGAGATAGCACCAATGCAGGTTTACCCGCCGCAAAATCGGCCGAGGCGGTGTCATGGCAATCGGCGCATCCCAACTGATTGACCACTTCCGGGCCGCCTCTGGCCCATGTGCCGTTGAAATAGCCCTCCTCCCCCTGTTCATTAATTAAACGGGCGACATCCGGGCTTTTGCAGCTCCAACACGCCATGGGTAGTGGGCCATCTTCCGCGGTTTTGGGGGCCGCTGTGCGCAATGTTTCCCGCACATCAGTGACGGCATAAGCATGCCCGCGCGGTTTGTTATAATCTTTGGCGAAAGGATAACCCGCCCACAGAATCACCAAATTAGGATCTTCGGCCAATGCATCTTCTCGCGGCCCACTTTCTTTGGTTTTCAACCAAGAGGTGAACTGATCCGCATGCTGCTGCGCGAACTTATCGTTGCGGGCCTCAATCGGCGGCGTAGGTGCTGCCGACACAGAAAACACCCCTCCGATGACCAATAGCGCCAATATCCCTACCGACATTTGTCTTATAAATTTGCTCACAATAGATACTCCAGTGTGTTTTTCCATACCGGACGCCGCCGGTGCTTGCACCAGACAGTCATTTTTTTATTTTTAAACCCGCACCGGAATGTAAGACACTCACTCAGTGATACCCATGACAGATTTACCCAGTGCGGGTTATGGAGATAGTAAGGAGGATTTTCAGTAAATGATTTGTTGTAGTAACAATGCTTGTTTTAGATCAAATATTCTTTGTGTGGGTATTTGATTTTATGAACCAGCTCAAAAAAAACTCAGCACCAAACAATTTTTGCATAAAATCAAACATATACCTCTTTGGAGGTATGAAGCGAGAAAGGAGAAATAAGAAGTCGGATAGATTTCTAAAGCTGCCTGTGCGGCAGTGAACAACAAGGGCTTTTAGTTTTCGGGGTTGCAGTTTTTCTAAGCTGCCTGTGCGGCAGTGAACCACTGGAATATCGCCAAATAATTATATGTATTTTTCTAAGCTGCCTGTGCGGCAGTGAACTAGCGAATCGCAAGCCGACAATGACGTTTACCTTTCTAAGCTGCCTGTGCGGCAGTGAACCCTGTATCCATGAGTTGCATGTTAGCCTCTACTTTCTAAGCTGCCTGTGCGGCAGTAAACAAGCCAAACGATGTTCTTATCGCAATGCAAATTTTCTAAGCTGCCTGTGCGGCAGTAAACCGGAGCAACCAAGGGAACAACCGGTTTTCGGCTTTCTAAGCTGCCTGTGCGGCAGTAAACGCACTCTACACCACCCCGCAGTTGAACTCTCCTTTCTAAGCTGCCTGTGCGGCAGTAAACCCAAATGCGGCGTTAAATTGTCAAACGGGTTCTTTCTAAGCTGCCTGTGCGGCAGTAAACATGGTGATGGCCGGTAACAGTTTGCCGCTTTGTTTCTAAGCTGCCTGTGCGGCAGTAAACGTAAAATAGAAAAAAACATTAATCTTCCAAGATTTCTAAGCTGCCTGTGCGGCAGTAAACAGTAGAACAATACAGATAACTTACTGATAATAAAAGCGCATTAGACCGTAGTAATAAAAAATGATTTTTTAAAATCTTGGGGGTTTTTATATAAAATCAATAAGTTAAAAAGTACGTTAAAAAAAGGGTTTAAAATGAGGTTTAGCCAAAATGTTATTAAGCCTTTTTCTGCTGCGGATGATGTGACGAACAACAGAGAGTTTGAAAAACTTATAGTTCACTATTTTGTGGGCGGGCTTTGCTAGTTTTGTTATGTCAGAAAGAATAAATATGACCGATAAAATTGAGGTACTTCAGGAGATTAAGCAAGGATAATCAGCGGGAGAAACAGAGAAATGATGGCGGAGGAGGAGAGATTCGAACTCTCGAACGGTTACCCGTCGACGGTTTTCAAGACCGTTGCCTTCAGCCACTCGGCCACCCCTCCGCAACGAGCCGAACTATAAACACAGCTCCGCCGCTTGTAAAGCTTGTTCGTGTTTAATCGCCCAAAAAGCCGCCATCTGATTATCGAATGATGAATTAATCATCATGATGATGATTCACTGTACAACCGCTCCGAATATTTATTATCTAGAGGCCATTTTACCCAGCAACAGCACAGACTTCTTTGGGGTACCGGCAAATATTTGCTAAATTAGCAGCCGTTTCATTGATTGAACCACCGAGGTTGTATGTTGGAGTTTGAAGGCCGCAGGATTGATACCGACACTCAGGGTTACCTGAAAAATAGCGCAGACTGGAGTGAAGCTCTGGCCCCGATATTAGCTGAACAAGAAGGCATTACCCTCACCGAACCTCATTGGGAAGTGGTGCGTTTTGTGCGCGCTTTTTATCAGGAATTCAATACGTCACCAGCCATCCGAATGTTGGTAAAAGCTATGGCGCAAAAATATGGCGAAGAAAAAGGTAATAGCCGCTATCTCTACCGTTTATTCCCTAAGGGGCCAGCCAAGCAAGCGACAAAAATTGCCGGGCTGCCAAAACCGGTGAAATGTATTTAATTGGCGGCCATATTCTAGGTGGGTTGGTTAGTAGCGAATGTTAAATGTCTCAAATGGCGTGGCAGGATGGGGCTCTGTCAGCAGGCGATCAACTCGCGCCCCCCGTGGCCCGCCCTGTTTAATCCACGCCATCAGTTGCTCGACCGCCTGTTGTTCACCATAAGCCACCACTTCTACACTGCCGTCGTCACAATTGCGGGCATAACCGGTCACCCCTAACGCCAATGCTTGCCGTTGCGTGCTATAGCGAAACCCTACACCTTGAACCACACCATAGACATACGCCGCGGTGCATACTTTTGCCATATTAACCCCTCATCTATTTATCACCGTTCTTTTGGTTCAAGTGGAACGAAAAACGCGACTGGAAATAAGATTTAACCTGTTCTTCCATCGAGTGAATTTTTTGGTCAATGCTATTACACAGAAACTCATCACTGTTCATTGCCTGGACGCGCTGTAACGCAATCTCGTCAATTTCTTCTTTTTGTTTTTCTGTGAGTGCTAAGTCAGTTTGCTTATTCGTCATGATGCTGTCCCTATTTGGCAGAAAGAAAGTTACTATATCTCTATGAAGACTATAGCTCTATGAATACATATAGCTCTATGAATATAGTAGTGAAAAAGTTTTTAGTCGCCCTGTTGAACACAATATGCCCGCCCATAAGACACAGAATCGCCCCAATGACCGCCAGATATCAAGGCCGCCGTGGTAGTGAGCGGCATGATATTGCTATATCATAATGGCCTTATTTTGATTGATAATGACTTATCAATTTCAACTATTTTGATTTAATAAGAATATTACAATGCGCCTATTTCTTGCTAAAGGACGTGAAAAATCCTTACTTCGTCGCCATCCATGGATTTTCTCTGGGGCCGTACAACACCTTGAAGGCAATGCAGTTCCCGGTGAAACCATCGATGTTCTTGATAGTCAGGGTAAATGGCTGGCCCGCGCCGCCTACTCTCCTGAATCACAAATTGTGGCGCGAGTCTGGACGTTCCAACAAGATGAAGTTATCGACAGTGAATTTTTTGTTCGCCGTCTACAACGGGCGCAAACCTGGCGGGATTGGTTGGCGCAACGCGATGGTTTGAATGGCTACCGCCTGATTGCCGGTGAATCCGACGGCCTACCGGGCATCACCATTGACCGCTTCCAAAATTTCCTGGTATTGCAATTGTTGTCGGCAGGGGCTGAATATCAACGCGCAGCGCTGGTCAGCGCATTACAACAGTGCTACCCGGAATGCTCTATTTATGACCGCTCCGATGTTTCGGTGCGTAAAAAAGAAGGTTTGCCGCTGACTCAGGGCACTGTTTGTGGCGAAATGCCCCCGGCACTGTTACCTATCACTGAGCACGGAATGCAATTGCTAGTCGATATTCAGCAAGGCCATAAAACAGGCTTTTATTTAGACCAGCGCGATAGCCGCCTCGCCGCGCGTCATTATGCTGAGGGCCGCCGCGTTCTGAACTGCTTCTCTTATACCGGGGCCTTTGCCGTTGCGGCGTTGATGGGGAATTGCCAGCAAGTTATCAGTGTTGATACCTCGCAATCAGTATTGGATATTGCCAAACAAAACGTCGAGCTGAACCAGTTAGATTTGAGCAAAACCGAGTTTATTCGTGATGATGTGTTCCAATTGCTGCGTAATTACCGCGCACAAGGGGAAAAATTTGACATGATCATCATGGACCCACCGAAATTTGTGGAAAATAAAAGTCAACTGGCCAGCGCTTGCCGTGGTTATAAAGATATTAATATGTTAGCTATACAGCTATTACGCCCCGGCGGCATCTTATTAAGTTTCTCCTGCTCGGGCTTGATGCCAATAGATTTATTCCAGAAAATTTTAGCCGATGCTGCATTAGATGCAGGCCATGATATACAATTTATAGAGCAGTTCCGTCAGGCCGCGGACCACCCTGTTATCGCGACATATCCTGAGGGTTTGTACCTGAAAGGCTTTGCGTGTCGGATAATGTGACTTGAAATGCCCTGCACTGCCCTCATATAGATGGCAGCGTAATGTTTATCCGGAGGTTATCATGATCGCCAGCAAATTCGGTATTGGGCAGCAGGTTCGCCACAACCTACATGGCTACTTGGGTGTAGTGATTGATATCGATCCTGAATATTCTCTTGAGCCACCAGCTCCTGATGAAGTTGCAAATAATGATACTTTGCGTTCATCACCTTGGTATCACGTGGTTATTGAGGATGATGAGGGGCAACCGATACATACTTATCTGGCTGAAGCGCAGCTGACTTATGAAGATATGGATGCTCACCCGGAGCAACCTTCATTAGATGAATTGGCCGCTTCTATCCGCCATCAATTACAGGCTCCGCGCCTGCGCAACTAAGTTTTGCACTGATTGATAAAACCCGGCATTGGTTGCCGGGTTTTTTATACCCAATAGATTTCGGGCTGCAGGTAGGCGGCAACAGAATGAACCCAAGGAGTTGAGATAACTCAATGAGTTGGGTAAGTGATAGCAGCCAACACCCCTGCATATTGAAAGATGACGGGGATAGAAAAATTACTCTTTCTCGAGTCCTAATCGCGGAATTTCAATTTTAGGACAGCGATCCATAACAACTTTTAGCCCTGCATCTGCCGCCAATGTTGCCGCTAACTCATTAATCACACCAATTTGTAGCCACAGCACTTTGGCTCCGATAGCAATGGCTTCCTGCGCAACGCCATATGCCGCTTCAGTGTTACGGAATACATCAACCATATCAATAGGATAAGGGATGTCGGCCAATTCAGCATAAACCGGCTGACCCAATAATGTCTTCCCCGCCAATTTGGGGCTGACAGGCGTCACCTGATACCCCTGCTGTAGCAGGTAAGCCATAACACCATAGCTGGGCCGCGCAGGGTTATCACTTGCCCCCACTAATGCAATTGTCTTCACCTGTTGGAGAATGTCAGCAATGTCTTTATCGTGCATTTTCAGTTCCTCTGATGCGCTAAAAGAGTATTTCAATCCATTTGCATCCAGATGGATTTACACATGTCAGGTGATAGCAAGTGTATATCATGTAGAAAAATGATGATAAACGCCGTCTAATTGATTTGATGTAATAGGTATAGTGGGAATAACTGTTAGATTGGTTATCTAATCTTTAAAATTCATTGAGATAACATCAATATAGTTATACTGATTGTTTCAGAAAGTAAATAAATATGGGCAACCGGAAAGACTTTGACACATAATCTAGCGTGTCTGACAATATAAACGGATATCACCCTCAGGAGTAGCACATGAAAGTTGGTCTGGTGGTCGCAGGGATTCTGGCCGTTAGCTGTAGTGCTTCCGCTATAGCCACGACCTTAAAACTCGCGCCGGAAATTGACCTGTTGGTGGTCGATGGTAAAAATATGTCAGGATCCCTGCTCAAAGGGGCTGATAGCTTGGAATTAAATAATGGACAGCATCAAATATTGTTCAAAGTTGCAAAACCTCTTCCGGCTGACCCGAAGATATTATATGCCTCCCCGCCATTAGTGGTGGTATTTAACACCCGCAATATCAGCTCGGTGGCGATACAATTACCCACTCTCGAGACTGAACGAGATGCCAGCAAGTTCTCTAAAAACCCGACATATCAGCTTATAGGTGATAACGGACGGCCATTATCGGTACGCCACGATGTATTGCATCAGGATAATCTCAATACTGCTACAACCCTTGAAACAGCCATGGCCACCTATAACGTCGGGCAATTCAGCGCTTCGGTTCCGTCTTTTGCCAAGATCCCGCCATCACCGGTGAGTGCTGTGCCGGGAACAACAATCGCAGTTGCGGGCACGAATACCGCCCAGAAAAAGACCAATTTACAAGGTGAGAATGTAGCAGAACAAATGCTGCAATATTGGTTCCTACAAACCGATGCCGAAACGCAACAGCGTTTTCTACTGTGGGCTAAAAAACAATCCACAAAGTAGTGAGGTAGAACCAAGGGCGTTCTTAAACATCAGGTTATGCTTGTCCCCTCGCATTTCTTGGCGTTACCCCTATGCACAAAATCGCCATTTCAGTAATCTGTCTGCAAACCGCTGGCACTCATACCCTAAATAACTCGAGTTGCAGGAAGGCGGCAACTGAGTGAATCCCCAAGAGCTTACACCAGTAAGTGATTGGGGTGAGCGAAGGCAGCCAACGCCCATGCAGCTTGAAGTATGACGGGTACATTGAAGGAAAACTTGATGGAACTCACCACCCGCACTATTGCGGCACGTAAACACATTGCACTGGTTTCCCACGACCATTGCAAAAAATCTCTGCTCGAATGGGTCATGGAAAACAGAGATCTTTTGGCACAGCACGAACTTTATGCAACAGGCACCACCGGAAACCTGGTACAGAAAGCAACGGGGATTGATGTCCGCTGCTTGCTCAGTGGCCCAATGGGGGGGGACCAGGAAGTTGGAGCGCTGATATCTGAGAAGAAAATTGATATTTTGATTTTCTTCTGGGACCCACTCAATGCTGTACCACATGACCCAGATGTCAAAGCCCTGCTACGTTTGGCGACAGTGTGGAATATTCCGGTCGCGACCAACCGCTCTACCGCCGATTTCTTGATTGGCTCCATCTTATTTAGCAGTGAAGTGACCATTGCAATACCGGATTATGAGCGCTACTTACAGCAACGCCTGAAATAATCATTAGGCTCGGGGGCGATAACTGGACTGATACCATACCTCGTCATTCTTCAAGCTGCATGGGCGTTGGCTGCCTTCGTTCACCCCAGTCACTTACTTATGTAAGCTCCTGGGGACTAATGAGCCTCATCCCTGAGGCTCACCCTATGGGCAGCATAAATGCTGTTCAAATCGGTTCCCGACCGATTTGTCGCTCAATTGCCGCCTTCCTGCAATTCGAATTATTTAGGGGATTACCCCTGGGCTTTATTTTTAACAAAAAACTGCACATGTGAATTTTTCATGCAATGACGTTCTAGGGTTTGCGCTGAGTTGACACTCCTAACTCGCTAAGTTGATTAACAAAAACAGAGGGGTTAGCCGTATCTTGTAGTAGCCAAACCTGATGTTTTGCTCGCGTCATGGCGACATACAGCAAACGCCGTTCTTCCGCATCAGGGAAATCTTCAGGGGCCGGTAGCAACACATCCTCCAAAATTGACTCGCGCGCCGCTGCCGGGAAACCATCACTCCCGTAATGTAAACCAACAATAATCACATAATCTGCTTGTTGACCTTTGCTGGCATGAATCGTCATAAAATCAATGGTTAACTTCGGCCAGCGGGTGGACACCTTTTGCAAAATTGCTGGGCGCAAATGATGATAGCGGGCCAAAATAAGAATGCGCTCATCATCCTTAACAAAACCACTTAACTTATCCAATAGCGATTCCAGCTGTTCATTCGGCAAAATAGTCACTGACTTTTCATTACCTTTACTCAAGCTGTTCAGTGGTTTTTTCAATTGGTATGGATTCTGTTGAATAAACCGGTTAGCAATTTCACCAATCCTGTCATTAAAACGATAGGTGGTATCCAATGCGCACTCAGCGCCCTCACCAAAATTCTGGCTAAAAGCCGTTGTGAGAGAAAGTTCTGCGCCGCTGAACCGGTAAATAGCCTGCCAATCATCCCCAACCGCAAACAGGCAAGTTTGCTTATTTTGTTTACGCAAAGCAGTCAATAACATGGCGCGCTGTGGCGAAACATCCTGAAACTCATCGACTAATATGTGTTTCCACGGGCTAACAAACCGCCCTTTTTCCAGCAAGTTAACAGCCTGATGAATCAGCCCGGAGAAATCAACTGCCCCCTCTTCTTTCAGCGCTGCTTTCCATGCTTTCAGTAACGGTGCCATTAGTCGGATACGTTTTTGGAAGAGATCTCGCACTTCTTCATCAGCCTGCTCAATCATTTCGGCCTGACTACCGCCGTGCATACGCATCAACCCTAACCAACGTTCAAGCCGCCCAGCCAGTCGGGCTGCAAGGCGCGAATCACGCCAAAACTCGCCATCATCGACTTCCCACGCCAACTCATCCGTTAGCCATTCTCGCCACCCTTTAGCCTGCGCCTTTTTTTCACTGCACTGCTGCTGCCAATGTTTGATCAACAGCGACCGTCTGGCTTGGCTGTCAGATTCAAGTTGACTAATCACTGGCATTTTACGGCTACCTTGCTGGATTATCTGCAACGCAAGTGCATGGAAAGTTTTGGCTTGAATATCATCCACACCAAGCCGTTGCTTGATGCGGCTGTTCATTTCATCGGCAGCCTGACGGCCAAAAGCGAGGAGTAAAATTTGCTCCGGCAGTGCTTCATTGCGGCGCAGTAACCAACCCGCTCGCGCAACCAGCACCGAGGTTTTGCCGCTGCCAGCACCGGCCAGCACCAATACCGAATCTTCGCCGTTGACGACCGCCCGACTTTGCGACTCATTGAGGGGCGAAGTTTCTACGCTCTGGAAGAAATCTTGATGTTCTTCCAACATGCGATGAGTCCATTGCTGATTGCGACGATCAACACTGCGGTTACCTTGATCCAGCCAGCGCAAACAAAGCTCATAATCGGCGCGGCAAGAATCAAACTCGGTTAAACGCTGAACCGGGATCGGCAATGACGTGAAAGCTTCGCGAATAGACGCCTGCACCTGACTTAACTCACTGCGTTTAAACCATTTATCCTGCTGCTCAATTCGCTTAATTAATTCAACTTGTTTATGTAAAACCTCAACACAAACCAGGCTCATCTCCTCACTCCATTGCTGCCAGATGCCCAGTAAATGATGATAGAAACGTTGCGTTTCCTGCCATTCGGTACCATGCAAACGCACAACTTGCTGATTCGGCAATTCAAACTCCATCTCGCCCCAGACAATACCGCGCTTACATTGAATGTTAACCAACTGGTTGAAAGGAATCAGGTATTGATGTTTATCACCGCATACTTCGATGCCCGCATTCAGCAAACGAACCCGGTTATAGGGATGCTGAGCCAGATGCTTGCCAAAAGATGTCGCTTTAAGTTCCATATCTGCGCGCCATTACTCGTATTAAGTGAATTGAAATAACATGATAGAGTGTAAATAAAATAATTGAGTTTAAACAACAGGTATCCGATAGTTAACAAAGGAAACTAACCGGCGCTATGCGTATAGAATAGCTAACGCCAGTTATCACTCACCCGCATTGCGGTTTTTATTCAGCCAGGTAGATTAATCACTATGCGTACTGTATTGAATATTCTTAATTTTGTTTTAGGTGGTTTCTTCACCACATTGGGTTGGTTATTGGCCACCGTGGTCAGTGTCATGCTGATTTTCACCTTACCATTAACTCGCTCTTGCTGGGAGATTACCAAGTTATCATTTCTCCCTTATGGCAATGAGGCGATCCATGTCAATGAATTATACCCAGAAAAAAGTAATCCTCTGTTATCCGCCAGTGGTTCTTTACTGAATATCGTTTGGTTTATTTTATTTGGTTGGTGGCTATGTTTATCACATATTGCAACCGGAATTGTGCAATGTATCACCATAATTGGTATTCCCGTCGGAATTGCCAATTTTAAGATTGCCGCTATTGCGTTATGGCCAGTAGGCCGCCGTGTCGTTTCTGTCGAAATGGCGCAACAGGCAAGAATGGCTAATGCTCAACGCCAGTATCAGCAACGCTGAATTTTCTGTTTTTAGAGGTTTTTTGTGCTCACTTTCGTCACTGGTTTACGCCGTTATATCTACAATAGCAGCCTGCTTTATCATGTTCGTATCTTTATCGCGTTGGTGGGTGTAACGGCGGTTCCTTGGTGGATTGAGCAGCCCAAACTGACAATCCCCCTAACTCTCGGTGTCGTGGCCGCAGCATTAACTGATCTTGATGACCGCCTGGCTGGGCGGTTGCGCAATCTATTCATCACACTGATTTGCTTTTTTATCGCATCAGCCTCTATTGAACTGTTATTTCCTTATCCTTGGCTCTTTGCCCTTGGCCTGACTTTTTCAACCTGTGGCTTTATCTTGCTGGGCGCCTTAGGCCAACGTTATGCCACTATCGCCTTTGGTGCCTTGTTAATTGCTATCTACACCATGTTGGGCACTTCGATGTACCATATTTGGTATCAGCAACCTTTGCTACTGATACTCGGTGCCGTCTGGTATAACGTGCTGACCCTATGTGGACACCTTATTTTCCCTATCCGACCCTTACAGGATAATTTGGCCCGCTGCTATCAACACCTGGCTCAATACCTGGAAGCAAAAGCCAACCTATTTGATCCTGATATTGAATCTGAGGTTAACCAGCCGCTTATTGATGTTGCAATGGCCAATAGCACATTAGTCTCGACACTGAATCAAGCCAAAACCTCACTTGTTACGCGGCTGAAAGGCGATCGCGGCCAGCGCGAAACACGACGAACCCTCCACTATTATTTTGTGGCGCAAGATATTCATGAACGCGCCAGTTCATCCCATGTTCAATATCAAATATTGCGCGAAAAATTCCGCTACAGCGACGTGTTATTCCGCTTTCAACGTCTGCTGAACATGCAATCCCGAGCTTGTGTGCAACTGTCGCAATCAATTCTCATGAGACAGAAATATCAGCATGACCCGCGTTTCGAACGGGCGTTTACTTTCCTGGATGCAGCCCTTGCCAGAGAATTAGCTCAAAACGAGAATGTGCCGCAAGTTAAAGCGCTTTCCCATTTGCTCAAAAACCTGCGGGCCATTGATGCCCAATTAGCGGGGATTGAATCAGAGCAAGTCCTTGCTGAAGGGCCGCAACCTGAAAGCCGCCTATCTGACGACCGTATCACCGGATGGAGCGATATAAAATTGCGGATCAGCCGCCATCTGACCCCACAGTCCGCACTTTTCCGCCACGCTGTCCGCATGTCAGTAGTACTCTGCGTGGGTTATGCATTTATTCAACTGACCGGCATGCGACACGGTTATTGGATTTTACTGACCAGCCTTTTTGTCTGCCAACCCAACTACAATGCAACCAGGCGTCGCCTGGCGCTGCGCATCATTGGCACCTTGGCGGGTATCCTGATCGGACTACCAATCCTCTATTTCGTCCCTTCCATTGAGGGCCAGTTAATCCTAATTGTCATTACCGGCGTGCTGTTTTTTGCTTTCCGCAATGTTCAGTATGCTCACGCGACGATGTTCATTACGTTGCTGGTTTTGTTGTGTTTTAACTTACTCGGAGAGGGATTTGAGGTTGCTGCACCCCGCGTGTTTGACACCTTACTCGGTTGCGCAATTGCCTGGGTCGCGGTGAGTTTTATCTGGCCAGACTGGAAATTCCGCCAACTTCCCGCCGTAGTTCGTAGAACACTTAATGCGAACTGCCGCTATCTGGATGCTATCTTAGTGCAATATTATCAAGGTAGAGATAATAGTTTGCCTTACCGTATTGCCCGCCGTGATGCTCATAATTGCGATGCCGAATTGGCTTCCGTCATTTCAAATATGTCAGCAGAGCCCAAGAACGACAAAGAAACTCAGGAAGCCGCATTTCGTTTACTTTGTCTCAACCACACTATGCTCAGTTATATATCTGCGCTAGGCGCTCATCGTGAAAAGCTGACCAATACAGCTACGCTGAGGTTACTCAACGATGCTATTTGTTATGTTGAAGGTACACTTGAGCAAGAACAACCCGACAGTATAAAAATGGCGCAAGTGTTAGCCGGCTTATCAACCCGGCTACAGAGCTGTAATCCTGAGCCGGAGAGCAAAGATCAATTGGTATTACAACAGATTGGCTTATTGCTTGAACTATTACCTGAACTCAGTGAGCTCAATAAACGTATCGGCCACACTGGCTAATTGAACCCAGGGCCAGTTTCTATCAATGGCCCTTCTTTATGCTGTTTCATATTGTGAAACATCATCTGTGCGAATGTGCATTTCAAACCATTCAATAAGTTCACTGCGCATTATGAGGGGCAGCGCAGCATAGTGATGGCCACTGATCGCCCCAGCAAGAGCCAATAAAACATTCACGCCAAGTGAACACCTCAACGTACGCAACTTCAAATAACAGCGCTTAGCCCCTTCAAACCTCAATTCCGCTACACTCTTGATACCGACTTTCCATAATAGTCGCTCGAGGCTGGCACTGAGGTTAGGTAAGTCTTTCAACCGAACTGGCGGGCATTTTTTGCTTAAAACTTCAGATTTAGCCCCTTGATAGGCCTGTTTTACAAAATGGCGTAGTGCGAGGTCGTCATTCCACAAGAGAGAGTCCACCCAATAATAACGCAATAAAATAGGAATCCCCCGCTTAGCATAAACAAGATTGGTCATTTCTCTGGCGCGAAATAAATTTTCAACCCTGTCATTTGCACGTAAATACAGCTCCCCCTCAGAAACCACTGAAAACATAATGCCATTGGCTAGCAACCCATAACCGCCAAATTGTGAGCGAGCCGTAATTTTCCCTAAAAAATCAAAGCGATTCTGTGCTTGTCTTATCTTATTCTCTGATATGTTTTTCATCACTACTCCTTTAGTAAAAATCCGATCCAACGTCCCTATCCAGTTGTAATAAGTGTAAGAGGAACAACTAATTAGAAAATACGCAATATGGATAACAGAGCCAAACACAAAATCAGTTTTCATGTATTTTCATCACAATAATGCGAAGCATCTTGTAAAAATTTAGTTGATCTTCGAACAAACAGTGACTACTGTATATACATACAGCACACTACAGGCGAGGTTCATAATGCGTACTCAATCACTAAAATCTTATAATGCTAATCATCATTCTCTTGCTACCCGTGATGTATCGCAACGAGTTGATACTCAAACGGATAGTGGCCTTATCAGTGAACTTGTGTACAGTGAAAACCAGTCTGTAGTAGCACAATTATTGCTTCCTTTATTACAACAGCTCGGTAAACAATCTCGATGGCTTCTATGGTTAACCCCACAACAGAAATTGAGCCGTTTATGGCTACAGCAATCGGGGTTACCAATAACTAAAGTCGTTCAGGCGAGGCAAATCAATCCATTATCAACTGTTGATGCTATGGAAAAAGCGCTGTTAACAGGAAATTACAGTGTTGTTCTTGGTTGGCTACCCGAGTTGTCAGAAAATGACCGCATCAGATTGCGTTTGGCGGCAAAATTAGGGAACGCTTATGGGTTTGTTATGCGTCCTTTAGAAGACACAAAACTCGATCAAGGACAGTGCGCAACGTTAAAAATTCATTCTTCTTTGTATCATTAAGTAAATTTAGGATTTATCCCATGAATTATTACAATATTTAGGGCTTACTCCTGATAAATCGACATAAAGCGAGTCAGAATGCGGCTTACAGTAGAAAATAACGTCTACAAAAAGAGCCTTTTTACGGCTAAATCGTTAAAGATTATGCACAATTTCGGTTTTTTTTCAGTCAGAATATCACATCACACTTGTAACTTTCTCGCCACGTTGTAGACTTTACATCGCCAAGGTTGCTCTAAAACGCCAAATTATACTGGCAGCGTAATTAACGGGAGCGTTAAAACCTTGACGAAGAATTTTAACCAAGGGCTTAGCTTTTAAAGCTCATTGCCTATTTGGATGATAACGAGGCGTAAAATGAAAAAGACAGCTATCGCATTAGCAGTGGCACTGGCTGGTTTCGCTACAGTAGCGCAAGCCGCACCGAAAGATAACACCTGGTACACCGGTGGCAAACTGGGCTGGTCTCAGTATCAAAATACTGGCACTGGCGGTATCTATGGCGACCAAGGCAATGACGGTCCAACTCATAAAGACCAATTAGGTGCTGGTGCGTTCTTGGGTTACCAAGCAAACCAATACCTGGGCTTTGAAATGGGATACGACTGGCTTGGCCGTATGCCTTACAAAGGCGACGTTCGTAACGGCGACTTTAAAGCACAAGGCGTTCAACTGGCTGCAAAACTGAGCTACCCAATTGCTCAGGACCTGGACCTGTACACCCGTCTGGGTGGTATGGTTTGGCGTGCAGACTCCAGCGCGTTTAACGCAGCTTCTGGCACACGTTTGAACAACCATGACACCGGTGTTTCTCCATTGGTAGCTCTGGGTGCTGAATACGCATGGACCAAGAACTGGGCAACCCGTATGGAATACCAATGGGTTAGCAACATCGGTGATAAAGCTACCGTTGGTGCTCGTCCAGACAACGGCATGCTGAGCGTAGGTGTTTCTTACCGTTTCGGTCAGGAAGATGCAGTAGCTCCAGTAGTTGCTCCAGCACCAGCTCCAGCTCCAGTTGTTGACACTAAGCGTTTCACTCTGAAATCAGACGTGTTGTTCGCTTTCAACAAGTCAACTCTGAAAGCAGAAGGCCAGCAAGCTCTGGATCAACTGTATTCACAGCTGAGCTCTATCGATCCTAAAGACGGTTCTGTAGTTGTTCTGGGCTTCGCTGACCGTATCGGTCAACCAGCTCCTAACTTAGCTCTGTCTCAGCGTCGTGCTGACAGCGTACGTGATTACCTGGTTTCTAAAGGTATCCCTGCTGACAAAATCACCGCTCGCGGTGAAGGCCAAGCAAACCCAGTTACAGGCAACACCTGTGACAATGTGAAACCACGTGCTGCTCTGATTGAGTGCCTGGCACCAGATCGTCGCGTAGAGATCGAAGTTAAAGGCTACAAAGAAGTTGTAACTCAGCCACAGGCTTAAGTTTACTCCTTTCGTAAAAAACCCCGCATTGCGGGGTTTTTTTTATCATGCAATTAAGAAAAATCGAGTCATATCCTGTTTTCTTAATTGCAGTATTTTAGCTACGTTAATATTGAGTTACACCTAGTCATATCAAATGTCTTTACTGAGAATATCCTGCAAGTCCTGTTTCAACGATGACATCTGGCTCTTATACTTCTCTTTACGCTCAGCATCTTCAATTAACTGAACAACAGTCTCTGATAGAGTATTGCCTCGACGCCTTGCCAAGGCCGCCAAACGTTGCCACACCAAAAACTCCAGATCGATTGATTTCTTGCGAGTATGTTGGTGCTCCGCATTAAAATGCCGCTTACGCCTGGCACGGATAGTCTGCTTCATCCTGTTAGCCAGTTGCACATTCATGTGAATATCAATCCACTCCAACACTTTCACTGGTTCACTTTCCAGTTTCATCAACTGCTCGACAGCATCCTGAGCCGCACTGTTTTCTATATGGCGCGTAATGGCTTCACCTTCACGGTGTTTTTTAACCAAATAGGTCCATTTCCAACCACTTTCTAGATTTTCCAGTTGCTGATATTTCATTCTGAACTCTTCAGTGACCGCGTAACTTAACTTAAGCATAACAGTTTTACGCAGAATTTCACCCTACTAAAAGCACATGATTAGATTGTTTTTTGTACGAAACACTACCGATATCTTACTCCTTGCCACCAACTGCTACTCTACATATATGCAGCCTGCTTTATTCTTGTATAATCGCCCTTTCCCTTTTTGACGATTGCATCTATCACTTTGACCAATAACAGACTTGAATGGCAGTCGCTGCTGCCGAACACAGCGCCATATGAAGCGTTATTTGCTACAGCTTCCCAGTTGGAGCCTGTTTCTTTTTCGGCGATTCAACCGCGGCTCGAAAATGGCATGACGCTATTCTGTCATCCACAGTCACGTCCGCGTTTTATGCTGATCAAAGCACAGGAAAGCACTGAGTATCTGACATTGATCGCTCAAGCTGTTAAAGAGCTCCAGCCTGATGCTTCAGCCCTGTTTGGCGGAGACTACCTCGTGCATGGCCACCAGGTCAGTTGGCAACCCGCTCAACGCGGTGACGAACCCTTTGCGGCAGTTTCACGCTGTCTCTACCAAGAATGGGTCGAACCCGAACAACTGTTTGGTTGTGTCAGATGGCATAAAGATCAAATAAATCTACAACCCGGTTTAGTGCATCAAGCTAATGGTGGTGTATTGATCTTGTCGGTACGGGTATTACAAGCTCAACCTTTGATGTGGCTGCGCCTGAAACAGATGATAGTTCAACAGCGCTTCGACTGGTTGTCGCCTGATGAAACCCGTCCTCTACCAGTACATATCCCCTCAATGCCACTGGACCTGCGCTTGATTCTAGTTGGCGATCGTCTTGGTTTGGCTGATTTCCACGATATGGAACCTGAACTAGGCGAATTGGCTATTTACGGCGAGTTCGAAGTCGAGCTGCCGCTGGTCGATATTGATGGCATGACATTGTGGTGCGGTTATATTAATTCGCTGTTGCAACAGAAACAGTTACCTTCGTTATCTGCTGATGCCTGGCCGGTGCTATTCCGTCAAGCGGTGCGTTATAGCGGTGATCAAGGAAGCCTGCCTTTATGTCCGCAATGGCTTACTAGCCAACTGGCAGAGGCTGCACTCTATGCCGAAGAGAACACCATCACAGCCAATACGCTAGAAGTTGCGCTGAATGCCCGTGATTGGCGTAATAGTTACCTCGCTGAACGGATGCAAGATGAAATAGAGCTTGGGCAAATTCTGATTGAAACCGAAGGTCAGGTTGTTGGCCAGATTAATGGTCTGTCAGTATTGGAATATCCTGGGCATCCTTACGCCTTTGGTGAACCAGCACGTATCAGTTGTGTGGTCCATTTAGGCGATGGCGAATTTGTTGATGTGGAACGTAAAGCTGAATTAGGCGGTAATATTCATGCTAAAGGCATGATGATTATGCAGGCGTTCTTGATTTCAGAACTGGAACTTGATCAGCCACTGCCCTTCTCCGCCTCGATTGTTTTTGAACAATCTTATGGTGAAGTTGATGGCGATAGTGCATCACTGGCAGAACTTTGCGCGCTGATCAGCGCCCTTTCACAACAACCGATCAATCAGCAAATCGCTGTTACAGGTTCTGTTGACCAATTTGGTAATGTGCAGCCTATTGGTGGTGTGAATGAAAAGATCGAAGGTTTCTTCGAAGCTTGTCAGCGCCGCGGGCTAACGGGTAATCAGGGGGTTATTTTACCTGCCACTAATGTCCGCCATTTATGTCTGAATCAAGCAGTGATTGATGCGGTGCAGCAAGGCCAGTTCCATTTATGGGCTGTTGATACCGCCGCAGAAGCATTACCGTTGTTAACCGGCGTGGTTTATGCCGATGAGCAACAACCTAGCTTATTGGGTATAATTCAAGAACGAATCTCACAAGTCAATCCGCAAGACAGACACCGTTGGCCATGGCCATTACGTTGGCTGAACTGGTTTAACCAGGGCTGATCGGACTTGTTCAGCGTACAGGTGTACGCTATTGTGCGCACTTCATTAAAATAAGGCTTACTGAGAACATGGTAGATAAACGCGAATCCTATACAAAAGAAGACCTTGAAGCATCAGGCCGTGGCGAGCTGTTTGGCGCTGGCGGTCCACCATTGCCAGCAGGAAATATGTTAATGATGGATCGTGTCGTCAAAATGACAGAAGACGGCGGCACCTATGGCAAAGGTTATGTGGAAGCGGAACTGGATATTAATCCGGACCTATGGTTCTTCGGTTGCCACTTTATTGGTGACCCGGTAATGCCTGGCTGCTTGGGCCTTGATGCTATGTGGCAATTGGTTGGTTTCTATCTTGGCTGGTTGGGTGGCGAAGGCAAAGGCCGCGCACTCGGTGTCGGTGAAGTGAAATTTACCGGGCAAGTTCTGCCAGATGCCAAAAAAGTGACATACCGTATTAATTTTAAACGCATTATTATGCGTAAACTGATTATGGGTGTGGCTGATGGCGAAGTATTAGTTGATGGCAAAGTTATTTATACCGCCACCGACTTGAAAGTGGGCCTGTTTAAAGACACTGCTGCTTTCTAATACTTCTGGTGCAGGGGCTGTTAACCCCCTGCACCATTATTATGATGCCAATGGCATTTTTTTAAACATTAGTCACTACAATAAATGTAGTGACTAATGTTTAGCTTTGGCGGCAGCTCTCTATGCCCACAAAAATCATCCGAGGAGTGATATGCAAAGAACTCACTTTCAAGATATGCCTTGCCCGGTGGCGCGCTCTCTCGAACGGGTAGGCGAATGGTGGAGCATACTGATCATCCGTGATGCTTTTCAGGGGTTAACACGGTTTGATGAATTTCAGCAAAGTTTGCAGCTTTCACCCACGATCCTCACCCGCCGCCTTAAATATTTGGTGGAAAGTGGCATCCTGAAGAAACAGCTTTATCATTCTCGCCCCGCCCGCTATGAATACTTATTGACTGAACGTGGTAATGATTTCTTCCCAGTGATCGCTGCCTTGTTTCATTGGGGTAATCAACATTTTGCGCCGGATGGCCCGGCAGCCATACTCACCGATCGCCGGAGCGGTGCCCCTGTCGAACCCATATTACTGGACAATGCGACTCGACGACCTATCTGTGCAGAGGATGTCACCCTCGCGGCAGGTTCGGTCAGGAGCGATATAATTAATAAACGGTTGGCATTGATGCGTGAGAAAAACTCAACCAATGCCAAGTATTCCCCCTATTCAATTGAGTCTCCAAAGGAAAAATAATGAATATGCGCCGTGTAGTAATTACAGGAATGGGTGTGGTTTCCCCATTAGGCTGCGGTATCGACGCTGTATGGCGGCGTCTATTAGCCGGGAAATCGGGTATCCGTATTCTGCCAGACGAAATTGTAGGTGATTTACCGGCAAAGATTGGTGGGCAAGTTCCCACAATTGCAGACGATCCTGAAGCTGGCTTTGATCCTGATAAAGCTGTTGCACCGAAAGATCAAAAGAAAATGGATCGTTTTATTGAGTTTGCTATGGCCGCGGCAGATGAAGCCATTGCCCATGCTGGCTGGCAAGCCGATAGTGAAGATAAGCAAGAGCGCACCGCGACTATCATTGGTTCGGGTATTGGCGGTTTTCCTTCCATCGCCAATGCGGTGCGAACCACGGATAGCCGTGGGCCAAAGCGCCTCTCCCCTTTCACCGTGCCCTCATTTCTGGTGAATCTGGCCGCTGGTCATGTCTCCATCAAACATCATTTCAAAGGGCCGATTGGTGCGCCAGTCACTGCCTGTGCAGCTGGAGTTCAGGCGATCGGCGATGCGGTGCGTTTGATCCGCAATGATGAAGCTGATATTGCTTTGTGCGGTGGTGCTGAAGCCGCGATTGATAAAGTCAGTTTGGCGGGCTTTGCGGCCGCACGCGCATTATCAACCGGTTCTAATCATGCGCCCGAAAAAGCCTCTCGGCCATTCGACAGTGCCCGGGATGGCTTTGTGATGGGTGAAGGTGCCGGTTTGCTGATTATTGAAGAGCTGGAACATGCTCTGGCGCGGGGCGCAAAACCATTAGCAGAGATTGTCGGCTACGGCACCAGTGCCGATGCCTACCATATGACCTCGGGTGCGGAAGACGGTGACGGTGCATATCGTGCAATGAAAATTGCATTACGTCAGGCGGGAATAACTCCTGCACAGGTTCAGCATCTCAATGCTCATGCAACCTCAACGCCAGTAGGCGATTTGGGTGAAATCAATGCCATTAAGCACTTGTTTGGTGAGGGTAATACACTAGCGGTAACCTCAACAAAATCGGCCACTGGCCACTTGCTAGGTGCTGCTGGCGGGTTGGAAACTATCTTCACCGTGCTAGCATTACGTGACCAAATCGTGCCGGCAACACTTAATCTGGAAAATCTGGATCCAGCGGCTCAAGGGCTGAATATAATTGCAGGTCAAGCACAGCCTCATGAAATGACCTATGCACTATCAAATGGTTTTGGTTTTGGTGGTGTGAATGCCAGCATCCTACTGAAGCGCTGGGCTGAATAGCCCAGGTGCACGAGAGCAGCCAACAACGCTGCGATGCCAAGCAACAACGAGAGTGTTACTCAAAGTCATTGGTGTTGCAGCAAGGCGGCAAACGAGTAAATCCCGATGAGTTGACGCCAGTCAATGATTCGGGTGCACGAGAGCAGCCAACAACGCTGCGGTGCCAAAGACAAAGAGTAAAAACAACAACCTCCGCAATATACGCATAAAGCGGAGGTTATCCCTTAGTCTGACAGAGAGCCGCTTAAGCGGTCACAGCCCTGTCCTCCATGGCTTGTCGCCAACCTCCTAACCAATGCGATCTGGCGTCTAAAGCTTGATAGGGGCAAATTTCTCTTGAACGCCCTGAAATACCTGCTTGATAGCCTCGTGACAATGCCCTTTCCAAGCGATCTCTTTTCTGTCTCTTCATGCCTCGTTTCCCTCATATTTCGGTCTGGTGGAAAGAAAACAGTGGCTAATTTATGTTCAGCCACAATTAAGTGATAGACCTTAGGAAACAGAAAAGCAATGCGCAAAATTCACGCCAATATCATATTTGTGAACTATGCACACTGAATTGGCTAAGTGATTGATTTGAAACAATGAATGTTATCTGGTTGATTTTAAATAAAAAACCCTCTTCCGGTATCATATAAGTATGACTACCGAAAGAGGGTTAGATTTATTTAAGATAAAATATTACTGAGCGTTTTGTAACTGCACCGCAATTGTCTTGGCTTCCTGCTGCCAACCCTCGGCCAAAGTACGGATCAGTGCATCATAACCATCGTCACTTTGTTTGATCTCTAAATCGAACGGCTGCTTAATCAGCTGCCCCTGATGTTTGAGTATCCACACGCCACGGATGATAGCTCGGCCATCATAACGGCCGTGGAACCCGGTGACAGTGACATTGAGGACATCCTGATCGCTATCAAGTGGTTGTGAAGACACCAACCAGCCCGGCAGCGCACTGCTCAGATTAGTGACCAGAGTTTGCTGCAATTGCTGGTCCAATGGGCTGGCCCAAAGGTTGTTGCTGGCAATCACATACTGCACATCGTTGGTTTGATACACCAAACCCGCCGCCGCCAGATAATCCGCGACTCCCACATGTTCAACCCACAATTGCCGCGATGCCACACTGCTAGTCGCGGTTGCTGGCGCACTGAGTGCCGGTAGCTGATAATAGGTTTTGCTCGGTGTGCTGCTGCATGCACTGAGTAATAGCGCTGCGATAACTGCCATCCATTTCATCATTTTTTGGCCTTCTTAGGCTGAGGGTCCTGACTTCCTGCCGCTTCAAATACCAGTGCATTACTCTTTTCATTCAGCGTACGCAATACTGGTTGTAATTCACGCAAGACCTGATCTAACCGCTGCATATCACCCACCATTTTATTGTAGGCGGGTGAACCTGGCTGGAAACCTTTCATACTGCGATTCAACTCATTCAAGGTCTTTTGCAGATCTTTGGGCAGATCTTGCATCGCCGGGCTGGAGGTAATCGCGGTCAATGATTCCAAGGTTTTCTGAGTTTCACGCATGGTTTTTTGGCTTTCAGCCAGTGTTTTGGTGACTTCTTTGACCATAGGATCCAACGGCAGATTATTAACCTTATCCAACGTTTGCATCACTTTTTGCTGAATTTGCGCCAAGCCACCACTGACAGTTGGCAACAACGGATAGCCCGCCACTTCCATTGGCCCTTTCCACGGTTTGGCATCTGGATAGAAATCCAGATCGACAAACAGTGCGCCAGTCAACAAGTTACCTGATTTCAAAGATGCACGCAGACCGCGTTCTTTGGCGGTTTTCAAGATTTGCTCAAAATTGGCATCCGGGCCTAAGTCCTCGCGGAAACGGCCTGGCTCAATGCGGATTAGCACCGGAATGCGGAAGTCATTATCAACGCGCTGTCTCATCCCTTCGGCGAAGAAAGGAACATCCCCGACAGTACCGATACGAATACCACGGAATTCAACTGGTGCTCCCGCCTGCAAACCTCGCACAGAATCGGAGAAGAATAATAAGAAATCTTCATGTTCGGTGTACAGCGAGTTCTGGATGCTACTGCGGTTATCAAACAGTTTGAACTCAGCCTTATCTTGTGTGATTGGTTTACCCAAATCCACACCCTCTGGCACATCAAAGCTGACTCCGCCACTGAGCAAAGTCGCCAGCGATGCCATTTCAACCCGCATCCCCTGTGAGGAGAGGTCGACTGCTACGCCACTGTCTTTCCAGAACCGGACATTGCTAGTGACCAAACCGTCATAAGGCGCACCAATAAATAACTGATAACGCATCAGGCGTGATTTAGCATCAAAGGTGCTAGTTTCCACTGAACCGACGCGATAGCCACGGAATAAGACCGGATCACCTGCATTCAACTGCCCGGCTCGTTCGCTATCGAGTGTAATACGAATCCCTTTAGCATCCGGTGAGGCCAATGGCGGGGAATCGAGCAAGGTGAACTCATTAAGTGCCTTACCTTTGCTACCAGGTTGTAACTCAATGTAGGCCCCTGAAAGCAAGGTTCCCAGACCGGAAACCCCCTCACGACCAATCTGCGGCTTAACCACCCAGAAAACCGTGTCACTGTGCAACAAGGTATTCATGCCGGAATTTAACCGCGCCTGCACGATAACATGGTTAAGATCTTCACTCAGAGTGACCTGCTCAACAATGCCAACATCCACGCTGCGGCTCTTTATTTTTGTTTTACCGGCTTCAATACCCTCAGCATTCAAAGTGGTCATCACCACCTGTGGCCCCTGATGGCTAAAATGATAAAACAGTATCCATGCGCCAATCAGCGCAGTGACAATGGGGATGATCCACACCGGGGACCAGCGCTTGATTTTTTCAATTTCCGCCACACCCTGGCTGGGATTATTGTCCGTCACCTTGCGGCTCCTTTTGGGTTGTTTCACTTATCCGATCCCAAGTTAAACGCGGATCGAAGGTTAATGCAGCAAACATGGTCAGGATAACCACCATGGCAAATAGCAGCGCACCAATCGCCGGATAGATACTCATCAGTTGCCCGATACGCACCAATGACGACAGCACCGCGATAACAAAGACATCAATCATTGACCAGCGACCAACAAACTCCACTATTTCATAAATAAAATGCATCCGTTCGGTGTCGGTATTACCTTTGCCTTTTGCATCCCAACATAACCAACCGATCGCCAACATTTTTAATGATGGCACCATAATACTGGCAATAAAAATCACCAACGCCACTGGATATGAACCTTCGCTCCACAAGAAAACCACCCCCGCCATGATGGTGGAGTTCATCTGGTTCCCCAAACTTTCGGTGATCATAATGGGCATTAAGTTGGCTGGAATATACAACAAGATAGACGTGACTAATAATGCCATAGTCCACTGTAAGCTATTGCGGCGACGGATATAACCATGAGTATGACAACGCGGACATTCCACCTGAGCTTGCGGCAAGATTGCAGTGCAGCACGAGCAAGAACGCAGACCTTGGCGTAAGCCCGTTCGGCCCGCAATAAGTGGGTGAGGTAACGCCGGTGCGGGGGCAATATCTTGCCACATCCAATGGCGGTCAACACATTGGAAAGCGCGCACTTGTAATAAGCAGAATAAACAATAAGGGACAAAGCTGCTGCCGATGCCGATTTCACCATAGGCCATCAGTTTGACAAAACTAACCAGCACGCCGGCGAGGAAAATCTCCACCATGCACCAGGTTTTAAATTGGAATAATGCTTTTGCCATCAGTGCTTTCCACCGGTGCGGCATGCGCACCCGCAGACAAAGCAGGATAATAGCCACCATGCAGAAAGCGGGTATCAATTGAACCAGAACCATAAATAACGTTGCCATGCTGGCATAGTTATCTGCCACCATCACTTTGGGTATTTGGATCAACGTTATTTCGCTGGTGATCCCCGCCACACGCATGTTGACGAAGGGAAACATATTAGCCAGCAATAACATAAACAATGCGCTGATAGCATAACCCACCGGGCGCTTACGTGGTTCATCCCACCGCGCAGTCAGTGTGGTTTTACAACGCGGACATACCGCTTTGGTGCCGTATGGCAAAGGGGGTAAGGCCACTGACATATCGCACTGCCGGCACAGGATGACGTCCCCTGATTGCCCAGAGTGCTCGCCGTGCTCAGGCTGAATTACAGAACACAATATCGAATCCCTCACGGCTGAACTGTCTATCCCTTTATCTTTCAACGCGCAGGTGTGTTGGCTGTTCTCGTCACCCGAATCACTTACTGATATAAGCTCATCGGGGTTCTCTCGCTTGCCGCCTTCCTGCACATTGAAATCTATTGGGTATATTAAGTATCACATTGTCACGATACTAATATAACAATAGGCATACTATCGTATAGCACATCATTTAATTGAGCGGCGAAACACCATTTAGCCGTTTTTCTGAGCTTCCAGCTCTTCCCAGCGGCTAAATGCAACTTCTAGTGCCTGTTCGGCATCAGCTAATGCTTGCAAAACCTGTTGCGTCTCTGCATGCGGACGGGAGAAGAAATCTGCATGGCTGACCTCGGCCTGTAAGCTACTGATTTCATTTTCCAGTTTTTCTAGCTGCTGCGGTAACTGATCCAGCTCGCGCTGCAAGTTATAGCTCAGTTTGCCGGGGCGTTTTGCTGCCGGGGTATTGTTTTTCACCGGTGCAGCCGCTTTGGTTTCTTCAACTTTAGCCGCCACTTGACGAATAGGTTTTGCCTCAGCGCGCTGCTGGTGAGCATCATAATAACCGCCCACAAAGCTACTGATTTGACCATTACCTTCAAAAATCCAGCACTCTGTTACTGAGTTATCCACGAATTGACGATCATGGCTAACCAGCAATACGGTGCCCTGATAGCTATCAACCATTTCTTCCAACAGTTCCAGTGTTTCCACATCCAGATCGTTGGTCGGTTCATCGAGGATCAACAAGTTGCTTGGCTTAAGGAATAACTTAGCCAATAACAGGCGGTTACGCTCACCACCAGACAACGCTTTCACGGGGGTCATGGCGCGTTTCGGGTGGAACAAGAAGTCTTGCAGATAGCCCAGAACATGGCGTGAACGGCCATTGACCATCACTTCCTGCTTACCTTCGGCCAGGTTATCCATCACCGTGCGCTCTGGATCAAGCTCTGCACGATGCTGGTCAAAATAGGCCACTTCCAATTTGGTTCCGCAATGCACTTTACCGCTGTCGGCTTTAAGCTGACCGAGCATCAGTTTCAGCAAGGTGGTTTTACCACAACCATTCGGCCCCACCAGCGCGATTTTGTCGCCACGCTGTACTTGTGCGGTGAAATCTTTCACCAACACTTTGCCATCAACCTGATAGTTAACATTTTCCAGATCAAAGACAATTTTGCCCGAACGCACAGTTTCTTCTACTTGCATCTTGGCGGTGCCCATCACTTCACGACGCTCTGAACGCTCCATCCGCAGCGCTTTCAGGGCGCGAACACGGCCCTCATTACGGGTACGTCGTGCTTTGATTCCTTGGCGAATCCACACTTCCTCTTGCGCTAATTTGCGGTCAAATTCAGCATTTTGCAGCTCTTCAACCCGCAGTGCTTCTTCTTTGCTGGCAAGATACAGTTCGTAATTACCCGGCCATGACACCAATTTGCCGCGATCCAGGTCAACAATACGTGTTGCCATCGCACGAATAAAGGAGCGGTCATGGGAAATAAAGACAATGCTGCCCTGAAAATCTTTCAGGAAACCTTCCAGCCAGTTAATGGTTTCGATATCCAAATGGTTAGTCGGTTCATCCAGCAGCAGCACTTTTGGTGAACTGACCAGAGCGCGACCTAATGCCGCTTTACGCAACCAACCACCGGACAGAGATGAAAGCTCCGCATCGGCTGATAAACCCAGTTGAACCAATACTTCCTGAATACGGCTGTCTAATTGCCATAGCCCCTGATGGTCCAGAATTTCCTGCAATGCCGCCAGGCGATTAAGGTTTTTTTCGCTCGGGTCAAGTTCAACCTGATGCAGGGTGGCATGATAAGCTTTCAGATGCTCGGCTTGTTCTTGTACGCCTTCTGCAACAAAATCAAACACGGTTCCGGCTACATTGCGCGGAGGATCTTGTTGCAGACGTGCGACAATCAAATCCTGCTCATAAGTTATCCGGCCATCATCCAATGCAATTTCTTTGCTCAGAATTTTCAGCAAGGTAGATTTGCCCGCGCCATTACGGCCCACCAGACAAACACGCTCGTTTGGCTCAATATGCAATTCAGTATTATCTAATAAAGGTGCATCGCTGAACGACAGCCAAGCACCGGACATGCTAATTAACGACATAGTTTCTACTTTTCCTCGTGGCTGTGGGTAACCAGCCAACAGTTGTGGATTTGACGATTGCGGGCAAAGTCTTCAGATTGTGTTTGTGCGGTGATTTCTTTCGCTTCCAATCCCAACGCTTTTATCCCGTCCAAATCCATCTGGAAACCGCGCTTATTGTTCGAGAACATGATTGTTCCCTTACGGCGCAGTAACCGTTTAAGTTCTTTCATCAGCACTAAATGATCGCGCTGAACATCAAAGGTGGTCTCCATTCGCTTAGAGTTGGAGAATGTCGGTGGATCAATAAAGATCACATCGAATTGCTCATCGGTGTTACTTAGCCAAGAGAGGCAATCAGCCTGAATAAGGCGGTGTTGCTGGCCAGTTAAACCATTGGCCCGTAGGTTCTTCTCAGCCCACTCCAGATAAGTCCGCGACATATCAACCGTCGTGGTACTGCGCGCACCGCCCAGCCCGGCATGGACACTGGCAGTACCGGTATAAGCAAACAGGTTAAGAAAATCTTTACCCTGACTCATTTTGCCCAGCATCTGACGAGCAATGCGGTGGTCAAGGAACAGGCCAGTATCAAGGTAATCAGTCAGGTTAACCCATAGCTTGGCATTATATTCACTCACCAGCAGGAACTCGCCTTTCTGCGCCAATTTCTCGTATTGGTTTTTGCCTTTCTGGCGTTCACGTGTTTTCAACACCAACTGGTTGGATGGCAGATTCAGCACCGCCAAAGTCGCATTAATCACATCAAACAGGCGCTGACGCGCTTTTTGTGCATCAATGGTTTTCGGCGGCGCATACTCTTGCACCACGACTTTGCTGCCATAGCGGTCAACGGCCACGTTATAATCCGGCAAATCGGCATCATACAAGCGGTAGCATTCAATGCCCTGCTGTTTAGCCCATTTATCCAGTTTTTTCACATTCTTACGCAGACGGTTGGCATAATCCTCAGCGACCTGAACACCCGCAGCTCCCTGTGGATTGGCTGCTAATTGGTAATTTTTCTGCACGCAATCCAATGGGCCATTCTTCGCTTTGAATTCGCGTTCGGCGCGCAATTGCAAGCAACTCAGCAGTTCCGGCGAGGCACTGAACAGGGATAAACGCCAGCCACCGAAGGCGCTTTTCATAATGCGGCCCAGCATATTGTGCAACGCAATCAATGCCGGTTCGCTTTCCATGCGCTCACCATAAGGCGGGTTACTGATAACCGTCCCCACAGGCCCTTCAGGTAATGGATTCACCAGCTTACTGACATCATTGGCATTAAAGGTTATCAGTTCTGCTACCCCAGCGCGGCGGGCATTGGCCCGAGCCATCTCGATAACGCGGCGGTCAATATCAGAACCAAAGAAGCGGGAGGTTGTCTCTTGCAAACCACGGCGCGCACGAACTTGCGCTTCAGTGGTCAATTCACGCCACAGCTCTTCGTTAAAAGCATTCCAGGCGGTAAAACCCCAATGCGCTCGGTGCAACCCTGGGGCGCGATCTGAAGCCATCATGGCGGCTTCAATCAGCAAAGTACCAGAACCACACATCGGATCGACCATCGGGGTGCCCGACTGCCAGCCAGAACGTTGGATAATGGCCGCTGCCAGGTTTTCTTTCAGCGGTGCCTGACCGGTCAGATCACGATAACCGCGCTGATGTAACCCTTCGCCGCTGAGATCCAGCGCAACACTGGCCATATCCCGTTGCAGGAACACATTCACCCGGATATCCGGCTGCTGTTTAGCCACGGTTGGGCGCTGATCCAGTTTACGGGTAAAGCTATCGACGATGGCATCTTTAACTTTTAATGCCCCGTACTGGCTATTGCGGATTTCGTCATTCACACCGCTAAAATGCACGGCAAAGGTTTTATCCACACCAAAAATTGATGGCCAATCAATCGCCTGCACCCCAAGGTACAAGTCTAAGTCACTGTATACTTTAAAATCGTTAAGCGGTAACAAAATGCGCGAAGCCAGGCGACTCCACAACAGGCTTTGGTACATGAGTCGATCGTCGCCCTGAAAATGTACCCCACCCTGTACTATTTTACAGTCGTGAGCGCCCAGCGCTTCGAGTTCGCTTTTTAACAGTTCTTCCAGTCCACGCGCCGTGCTGGCAAACAGAGAGTTCATATCGCACTATCACCAAAAAGAAAATTGTTGCGCATTATAGCTAATCCCAGCAGCTTGTCATAAAGTTGCTCCCTCTTATTTAATACTCGCACGGAGGCAATGGTGATTACCCTCTCCCGACTCTATGTTCATCCGGTAAAATCCATGCGTGGTTTGCAGCTTTCTCATGCTCAAGTCAGCAGCAGCGGATTGGCCTTTGACCGCGTATTTATGATTACCGAACCGGATGGCACTTTTATTACTGCGCGCCAATATCCAAAGATGGTGATGTTTACCCCCGCCTTAATGTCAGACGGCTTATATCTCACTGCCCCTGATGGCGAGAGTGCCAGTATCCGCTTTAATGATTTTTTAGCCAATGCCGAACCGACTGAAGTTTGGGGAAATCATTTTACCGCGCTCATTGCCCCTGCGGCTATCAACAACTGGCTCAGCGGCTATTTTCAGCGAGAAGTACAATTACGCTGGCTGGGGCCGGAACTCACCCGGCGGGTAAAACCCATGCCGGAAATTCCGCTATCATTTGCCGATGGCTTCCCTTATCTACTGATTAATGAAGCCTCGTTTAAAGAATTACAGCAACGCTGCCCCGGCAGTATTAAGCTGGAACAGTTCCGCCCCAATTTAGTCGTGACCGGCGCGAGTGCATTTGCTGAAGACAGTTGGCAGGTTATCCGAGTGGGCGATATTACTTTTGATTTGGTTAAGCCATGCAGCCGCTGCGTATTAACCACCGTCAGTGTTGAGCGCGGTCGCAAACATCCAACGGGCGAGCCATTACAAACACTACAGACATTCCGAACTGCCGAGAATGGTGATATCGATTTTGGTCAAAATATGGTGGCCAGAAACAGTGGTATTATTCGAGTTGGGGACGAAGTGGAAATTCTGTCAACCAAGCCACCGCGCCCCTATGCCGCTGGCGCGGTAGTTGAAAGCCTTAGCGCACCGCAAGATCAATCCAAAGCCGTATCCATTGAATATAATGGCATTCGCTTTAACGGTAATAATCAGCAAGTATTATTGGAACAACTGGAACAACAAAATATCCGTATTCCTTACTCTTGCCGAGCAGGAATATGTGGTAGTTGCAGAATTACCTTAGTCGATGGTGATGTCGCACCGTTAAAACAAAGTGCTATTGGCAATGACGGGACGATACTTTGTTGCAGTTGCATACCCAAAGGAAATATTACTCTTAGCGGTAAATAAGATACAAATCGGCCGGGAGCATATTGGAATGCGACTCGCAGAAGGGCAGCCCATGGACGGGACGAATAACGAGAGCAGCCAACACACATGCAGCTTGAAGTATGACGAGTATATACTCTAGATAATTCGAGTTGCAGGAAGGCGGTAATCGAATGAATCCCGATGAGTTGACGCCAGTCAATGACTCGGGTGAGTGAGAGCAGCCAACACACATGCAGCTTGAAGTATGACGAGTATCAAGAGATTATACTGCCCGGTCATAGGCCGTCGTGGTGTAAACCTCTTGAATCACTAATGGTAACAAACGGTCATTCATTATTTTTATCGCGTCACCCAATGCCAACTGACGCCCAGCTAATACAACTTGGGGCTGCGCTAATAAACACAAACTGGCGGTGTCACCGGATTCAACCACTAACAAACTAATCTCTTCACTGCTATCCAATACTTTTACTGTGGCCAGCGCCGCATTCTGTGGTACCCACGTTTTAGGCTGTTGTGCAAAATACCAGCTTTTGGGCATTAATGGTTTTAGAAAACGAAATGCAACTAAAGCATTTAATATTAATTCTGAGCGTTGCTCATGGCCCATTTTAATTTGGCGGCATTGATCTTCGAATTCAAAATAAAGTGCGGCATCATCAACGCAAAATGCAGATTCATCAAAGGCGTCAGGAGTTAACATCTTAGATGGGAACCGCGACCGAAATATCATACCATTGGCTAAATCCAACATGAGCCTGTCATGTTCGATATCAAAATACCAACGCCATTTATCGTCTGGTTTAATCCGCATATTTTATCCTTCCCGCCAGGCTCGCCAACATTATTGACTCAATAACTGAGCTCTCACCCATCTAATTGCACTAAATCATATAAGGCTTTTGATGTATATTTAATCTATAGGGATAAAATATAGACGAGCTGGGGGAATAAATAAACCCCCAGACAAGTAAAGAAGATAAATAATTAGATATGAGTAATGATATTCTTAATCAAACTTGGCCCACGGAAGATAAACCCGGAATAAATTTGAATCAATGAAGCACCCGCAGCCATTTTTTCCCGCGCAGCAATGACCGAGTCAATTCCACCGACGCCGATAATAGGTAACCGACCTTGTAGCTCTTGCGATAAACGGCGAATCACTTCAGTGCTGCGTAATTGCAATGGACGGCCACTTAATCCACCAGCTTGTTCGCAATAATTTAAACCCTGAATAAGAGAACGATCTAATGTGGTATTAGTAGCAATAACACCATCTATATTATGGCGAACCAAACTATCCGCTATTTGGATCAATTCCTCTTCAGTAAGATCCGGCGCGATCTTAACTGCGACAGGAACATACTTATGATGCCGCTGATGTAATTCAGTTTGTTTATTTTTAATTGCTGCCAACAAATCATCCAGTGCTTCACCATACTGCAAAGATCGTAATCCTGGGGTATTAGGCGATGAAATATTAATCGCAATATAACCGGCATAAGGATAAATTTTATCCATGCAAATCAAGTAATCTTCTTTACCTTGCTCTACCGGCGTATCTTTATTCTTGCCGATATTAATACCTAAAATACCGCCGAAATGTGATTTCTTAACGTTTTCAATTAAGTTATCAACCCCGTGATTATTAAATCCCATGCGGTTGATCAAACCTTCGGCCTCGACGACTCTAAACAATCTTGGTTTATCATTTCCAGACTGTGGTCGTGGTGTTACTGTCCCGACTTCAATAAAACCAAACCCCATCGCGCCCAGAGCATCAATACACTCGCCATCTTTATCCAAACCCGCAGCTAAGCCTAATGGATTTTTGAATGACAGCCCCATGCAGCTTACTGGTTTGGTTGGCACTGATTGCCGAATCAAGAATTGAAGTGGTGTGCCGGTAACGCGTTTTAACTGGCGAAAAGTGAGTTCGTGTGCACGTTCTGGATCAAGCTGAAAAAGTGCTTTTTTGACAAGTGGATAATACATGTAATCTCCTGAGCGGGCGGTGACTAGCCTTTGATGCTGGAATGGTAAATTCATCTTTCAGGAAAGTAAACGTTTGCGAAGTAAAGCCATGCAAAGACCTTGCTCTCTGATGTTACTCTGGTGTTAACAATTGTAAGGATAAAAAATAGAGGGCCGTTATGCCCTCTATCTATTTAAACAATAATTTTCACAAATTATTTACTTTTGCAAATAACCGACTTATGCCGCTAATGCTCTGGTTATCTTCTCGTATAAGTCACCAGATAAATTATCCAATGTTTTCAATTGTTCCAGGGCCTGACGCATCAGAGTTTGACGCCCTGAATCATAGCGCTTCAAACGAATCAATGGCTCAATCAAACGAGCAGCAACCTGTGGATTTCGGGTATTCAAATCACTGAGTATTTCTACCAAGAATTGATAACCGCTGCCGTCAGTGGCATGGAATGCTGCTGGGTTGCCGGAAGCAAAACTACCAATGAGCGAGCGAGTACGGTTTGGATTACTCAAACTAAAGGCGGGGTGTGTAAGTAAACCGCGCACTTGCGCCAGAACATCAACCGCTGGGCTGGTTGCTTGCAGAGCAAACCATTTATCCATCACCAAACCATCATGATTCCAGCGTACATCAAAGGCCGCCAGTAACTCATCGCGACAAGGTAACTGTGCAGCAACAGCGGCTGCCAGCGCCGCCAGCGAATCAGTCATATTATCTGCCTGATGATATTGGGAAGAAACAAGCTTGTTGGCAAATTCTTCATCCGCAAAGGCCAGGTAACTCAGACAAATATTGCGCAATGCCCGCTTGGCGATATCAGTGTGTTCAATACGATATTCAGGGGTGATATTCGCCACATAGACAGCCAATAATTCATCAGACAGTTCATTTGCCAGACAACGGGTAATGGCTTCATGCACCGCACTGATAGCTTGCGGATCGATAGTGGTGAACAACTCTGCAATTTCATTTTCTGATGGCAATGTCAGGATCTGTGCTGCTAAAGCAGGATCAAGATTTTCATCAAGCAATATTGCGCGGAAAGCATCAGCCACATGATTAGGTAAACTCAACGGCTGTTTTTGCTGGTATTTAGCAACATTGAGCTTGATATAAGTTGCCAGCAAACTTTGTGCCGCATCCCAGCGCGAGAATTCATTACGCGCATGCTGCATCAAGAAAGTCAGTTGCTGGTCACTGTAGGTGTAATCCAGTTTGACTGGCGCGGAAAATTCACGCAATAGAGACGGAATGGGGGGGTGTTCAACATTATCAAAAGTAAAGGTTTGCTCGGCTTCTGTGACATTCAGAACATGATGAACCGGCAAACCATTTCTCTGCAACTCAATCACATTGCCTTTACTGTCATAAAGCTCAATATCCAATGGGATATGTAATGGCAGTTTTTCCGGCTGATCGGCGGTTGGCAATGTTTTCTGACTAACATGCAGATGATATTGCTGATTTTCAGCATCATAATCATCACGTATCGTCAGTATCGGTGTACCCGATTGACTATACCAGCGGCGGAATAAAGACAAGTCGACATTAGATGCATCTTCCATTGCCTGTACGAAATCATCACAGGTCGCCGCACTGCCATCATGGCGTTCGAAATAGAGTTGCATACCCGCTTGGAACTGTTGTTCCCCCAGTAAAGTATGCATCATCCGGATGACTTCTGACCCTTTCTCGTACACCGTCAAGGTGTAGAAATTGTTCATCTCGATGACTTTATCTGGACGAATCGCATGAGCCATTGGACTGGCATCTTCAGCAAATTGCGCCGAACGCATCACACGGACGTTTTCAATACGATTAACCGAGAGTGAGCCCAAATCGGAACTGAATTCTTGATCACGGAATACCGTTAACCCTTCTTTCAAGCTTAATTGGAACCAATCACGGCAAGTAACTCGGTTACCTGTCCAGTTATGGAAATATTCATGACCGATAACGGCTTCAATGTTCAGATAGTCTTTATCTGTCGCCGTTTCTGCTTTTGCCAGAACATATTTTGAGTTGAATACATTCAACCCTTTATTTTCCATAGCACCCATATTGAAGAAATCAACCGCCACAATCATATAGATGTCGAGGTCATATTCCAGGCCAAAACGGGTTTCATCCCATTTCATGGAGTTCTTCAATGAGGTCATTGCCCAGTCAGCACGATCCAAATTACCGCGATCAACAAAAAGCTCTAATGCAACTTCACGGCCTGAGCGCGTTATAAACTTATCTCGCAAGACATCAAAATCGCCCGCGACCAAGGCAAACAGGTAGCAAGGTTTCGGAAATGGGTCTTCCCATTTAACCCAATGCCGACCATTATCCAGATCTCCCTGCCCCACACGATTCCCGTTGGAGAGCAAATAAGGATAAAGTGATTTATCCGCGACGATGCGGGTGGTAAAACGCGCCAACACGTCAGGGCGATCCAAATAATAGGTAATGTGGCGGAAACCTTCGGCTTCACATTGTGTGCATAATGCATTACCAGAAAGATATAACCCTTCAAGTGCACTGTTGGTCGCCGGATGAATATCATTCACGATAGTCAGTGTAAAATTCGCGGGTAATTGCTCAATAACCAGTGAATTTTCCTGTAAATGGTAATGGGGCCATGCTTGCCCATCAACGCTGATACTGATGAGCGTTAAATCTTCACCATCCAAAACCAACGGCGTCGCGTCTGCTGCCTGACGTTTTACCTTACTCACCGCCGTCACCGTCGTCTTTTGCGCATCGAGGGCAAAGTCTAGGTCGATATCGGTAATAGTGTAATCCGGTGATTTGTAATCGTGACGGTATTTAGCTTGCGGCTGTTGTGTCATAGAAACCCTTTTGACGTCATCAGTGAATATGATTATCAAGTCTATATTTATGGCCGTTTTGGCTCATAAAATCAGGTTCAAAGCACCGCTATCAGTGACTTCATCCTGGACTCAGATAGTCTTTTCAATGTATCACAATTGTGAAAAAAACCTAGGTGAGAGCCAGTGCTATTGAGGCAAATAAAGCATTGAATGCCACTTTTTCGAGCCGCTTCGCAAGGTTATTGTCTTATTGCATTGAGCCCAGATAAAACCTCGGGTAGACGTTATCTAGGGTAAAAACTGCCTAACTGTTTAAGAATCACTCAGAATATGTGCAATATTATTGCGGATATTATATTCAGTGAATAACCCTACTATTTTAATACAACTTTCTCTTTATTATCTAAATAGCTAAAAAACTGACCTTAATTGGATTGAACATTTAGCAAAAAACTTTTTTCATCGCTAATGGCACGTTTAATCCTAGACCTCTGATTAGCATTTATGGTGTGATGAGGCTTCAATAACAGGATAATACCGGTATACTTCCGCGACATTCATACTGTGGAAAATGCTCCTACGAGGATGCTATACAGCGCCATGACCCAAGACGCCTCACCGATTTTGACTTCATTGCTTGATACGGATGCTTATAAGCTTCATATGCAACAAGCAGTGTTCCATCGTTATCGCCATATTACCGTTGCCGCTGAATTCCGCTGCCGTGGTGATGAGCTGCTGGGCGAATATGCCGACGAAATCCGCCATCAGATAACATTGATGAGCCAATTAACACTGAGCGATGATGAGTATCTCTATCTCTCCGGCTTACCCTTTTTTAAAAATGATTATTTAAATTGGTTACATAGCTTTCGTTTTAATCCCGAACAAGTCAGCGTATCTGATAATGGTGGCAAATTAGACATTCGGATTACCGGGTTATGGTGCGAAACAATTCTGTGGGAAGTGCCGCTATTAGCGGTAATCAGTGAGATTGTCCATCGCCGCCGCTCCGAGCTTGTCACTGCTGACCAGGCGATTACACAGTTGCGCAGCAAACTTCAGCAATTTAAAGCGCTGAGTGCTGATATCGACATAACTCACTTCAAGTTAATGGATTTTGGTACGCGGCGCCGTTTTTCCCGCGAGGTTCAGCACGCCATTGTCAGTGAATTAAAAGATGAGTTTTCCTACTTTGTCGGCACTAGTAACTATGATTTAGCACGGAAGTTGTCTTTAGCTCCGGTTGGAACTCAGGCTCATGAATGGTTCCAGGCCCACCAACAAATTAGCCCAGTTCTGGCCAACAGCCAGCGCGTAGCATTGCAAGTCTGGTTAGATGAGTATCCAAACCAACTTGGAGTAGCATTAACAGACTGTATTACTATGGATGCATTCCTGCGTGATTTTGATGAAACATTCGCTATTCGCTATCAGGGATTACGCCATGACTCCGGTGATCCAGTCGAATGGGGTGAAAAAGCTATCGCCCATTATGAAAAGCTGGGTATTGACCCAATGAGCAAAACATTGGTGTTCTCGGATAATTTAGACTTGGAAAAAGCACTGTCGCTGTACCGACATTTTTACCAACGGATTAAATTGGTATTCGGTATTGGGACGCGTTTAACCTGTGATATTCCCGGCATCAAGCCACTGAATATTGTCATTAAGCTGGTGGAGTGTAACGGTAAACCGGTGGCGAAACTCTCCGATAGCCCGGGAAAAACCATTTGTCATGACCCGGCTTTTGTTGATGAATTGCGTGAAGCATTCGCCCTTCCTTTGGTCAAGAAAGCCAGTTAATACCTGATTGTCGGGCGGCAGATGCTCGCCCGGCCCTAGCCAGACTTGCGTTTTTTGCCCCCTCTTTACTCTCCCGTATTCCGCGATTCAATCATTTCTCAGTTTATGTCGTCTTTATACCCAAGATAATTCAGATTGCAGGAAGGCGGCAAGCAAGTGAGTCCCGATGAGCTTACTCGAGTAAGTGATTCGGGTGATTGAGTGCAGCCAACGCAAATGCAGTTTGAAGTATGACGGGTATATTTATAGAAATGTTGCACTGAACGGGTGATTTCTACTTGTGTCCTGCACCGTCGCAAGTAACATAGCAATATCCCCATTTTGTTGGGTTGTTAACTATTTATCAAAACTATTAAAGAGAGAAATCTATGAGCGTAGTGCCTGTAGTCGACGTACTGCAAGGCCGTGCTGCGGTTGACAGTGAAGTCACCGTACGCGGTTGGGTGCGTACCCGGAGAGATTCTAAAGCGGGTATCTCCTTCGTTGCCGTTTATGACGGTTCCTGCTTTGACCCGTTACAGGCCGTCGTGAATAATACTTTGCCTAATTATCAGGACGAAGTATTGCATTTAACTACCGGCTGCTCAGTAGAAGTCACTGGCACTGTGGTTGCATCACCAGGTGAAGGGCAGAGTTTTGAAATTCAGGCCACCGCTATCAAAGTCGTCGGTTGGGTTGATGACCCTGATACTTATCCAATGGCAGCAAAACGTCATAGTATCGAATACTTGCGTGAAGTCGCTCACTTGCGCCCGCGGACTAACCTGATCGGCGCAGTTGCTCGCGTTCGTCATACTTTGGCACAAGCCATTCACCGTTTCTTCGATGAGAACGGTTATTTCTGGGTTTCAACCCCACTTATCACCGCTTCAGATACTGAAGGTGCCGGTGAAATGTTCCGTGTTTCCACATTAGATCTGGAAAATCTGCCGCGCACAGATACTGGCGCTGTTGATTTCAGTGAGGATTTCTTCGGTAAAGAAGCTTTCCTTACGGTATCCGGCCAGCTAAACGGTGAAACCTACGCCAGTGCGTTATCCAAAGTTTACACTTTCGGCCCGACTTTCCGTGCTGAAAACTCCAATACCAGCCGCCATTTAGCCGAATTCTGGATGGTTGAACCTGAAGTTGCTTTCGCCTCATTGGATGATGTCGCCGCACTGGCCGAGAAAATGTTGAAATACGTTTTCCAGGCGGTATTGAACGAACGCGCTGATGATATGAAGTTCTTTGCCGAGCGTGTCGATAAAGATGCGGTCGATCGCTTACAGCGTTTTGTCACCTCTGACTTTGCTCAGGTTGACTACACCGATGCTATTGAGATTTTATTGGCATCAGGTCAGAAATTTGAAAATGATGTCTCTTGGGGCATTGATTTGTCTTCTGAGCATGAGCGTTACTTAGCTGAGCAACACTTTAAAGCGCCGGTAGTGGTCAAAAACTATCCGAAAGATATCAAAGCTTTCTATATGCGTATGAATGAAGATGGTAAAACCGTGGCAGCGATGGATGTCCTCGCCCCTGGCATTGGTGAGATTATCGGTGGTTCACAACGTGAAGAGCGTTTAGATGTGTTGGATGCACGTCTGGCAGAAATGGGCCTCAATAAAGAAGATTATTGGTGGTATCGTGATCTGCGTCGCTATGGCACTGTGCCACATTCAGGTTTTGGCCTTGGATTTGAGCGTTTGATCTCCTATGTGACTGGAGTTCAAAACGTTCGTGATGTAATTCCATTCCCACGCACGCCGAGAAATGCCAGTTTCTAAGTTCGTCATTGAGAAAAAAAGTGTTTTTGTATAAATAAAAGCCAGCTCTGCTGGCTTTTGTCATTTTTTAAAGTTCGATCTAAGTCACAAAGTTCCCTTAAATTTACACTTTGTAACACATAGTATCCCTATGAAACATATTCAGGTAATTGGTAGCATTTTCGGTCTGGATTATAACCCCCGTGAATGGAACACTGCGTTCAGACACAGACGACACCAAACTCTCAACAATAGTTCCAAAAAAATTATTGGCGGCAGTGGCAGGTGTCCGAATAACACCAATGAGGGTAATAATAATGATGAAGCGCAATATTCTTGCAGTAGTAATCCCTGCACTGTTAGTAGCTGGTGCAGCTAATGCAGCAGAAATCTACAACAAAGACGGCAACAAACTTGACCTGTACGGTAAAGTTGACGCCCGTCACCAGTTCTCTGATAACAAAGGCCAAGACGGCGACGAATCTTATGTTCGTTTCGGCTTCAAAGGTGAAACCCAAATTACTGACCAACTGACCGGTTACGGCCAGTGGGAATACAACATTCAGGCTAACCACGCTGAATCCCAAGGCGACAAAGGCAACAAAACCCGTCTGGGCTTTGCTGGTCTGAAATTTGCTGAATTCGGTTCATTCGACTACGGCCGTAACTACGGCGTAATCTATGATGTCAACGCATGGACTGACATGCTGCCAGTGTTCGGTGGTGATTCAATCTCCAACTCTGACAACTACATGACTGGCCGTTCTACTGGCCTGGCAACTTACCGTAACACTAACTTCTTCGGTCTGGTTGATGGTCTGAACTTTGCTCTGCAATACCAAGGCAAAAATGAAGATGGTCGTAACGGTATTGTTGAAACAACTGATGCACTTGGTAATGTAACCAGCACTACTTACAGCAACCTGAAAGATCAGAATGGCGACGGCTTCGGTATTTCTTCTACTTATGATATCGGTTACGGCGTGAACTTCGGTGCTGGTTTCTCTTCTTCAAACCGTACTGATCAACAAAAACGTTTCAGTACTGCTGAAGGCGATAAAGCTCAGGCATGGAACGTTGGTGCTAAATATGACGCAAACAACGTATACTTGGCTGTAATGTATGCTGAAACTCAGAACATGACTCCGTACGGCGATGCTAACGATACTATCGCTAACAAGACTCGTGACATTGAAATCACTGCACAATATCAGTTCGACTTCGGTCTGCGTCCATCTTTAGGCTACGTTCAGTCTAAAGGCAAAGATCTTAACGCGACTCGCGATAACCAAGATCTGTTGAAATATGTTTCTGTTGGTTCTTACTACTACTTCAACAAAAACATGTCTACCTATGTTGATTACAAAATCAACTTGTTGGACGAGAATGATTTCACTCGTACTAACGGTCTGAACACTGATGACGTTGTTGGTGTTGGCTTGGTATACCAGTTCTAAGTTAAACTTAATCAAGCAGTTTATCTGCTGACCTAAGTTAAAAAAGACAGGGCCTCGGCTCTGTCTTTTTGTTTTTATGCTTGGCTAACATTTTTACCCTTGATTAATCCAGGGAGATTGCGCTGTAGAAAGCGTTATTTTGCCGATTTTTCACCCTGAATCCCCTCGCCTCACAACATTCATTTCTTTTTATTGCAAACGGTTGGCAAAGGCCGCAACTGGCGCTACTCTGGTAGTTCTGTTTGCTTAAAGCTAAGCCATGGAAACCTCTGAAATGTTTGAAAAAATCACTGCCGCACCTGCCGACCCTATTCTGGGTCTGACCGATATTTTCCGCGCGGATGACCGCTCTCATAAAATTAACCTCGGGATCGGGGTCTACAAAGACGAAACCGGGAAAACGCCGGTGCTGACCAGCGTAAAGAAAGCTGAACAGTATTTACTGGAAAATGAAGTCACCAAGAACTATCTGGGTATTGATGGCCTGCCCGTTTTCGCCAGTTGTACTCAGGAACTGTTGTTCGGGGCCGATAGCGCAATTATTGCTGATAAACGTGCGCGTACCGCTCAAACCCCTGGTGGTACTGGTGGTTTGCGTATCGCCGCTGATTTCATTGCCCATCAAACCAGCGCCAAACGTGTCTGGGTCAGTAATCCAAGCTGGCCAAATCATAAAAATATCTTCGCCGCTGCTGGGCTGGAAGTCGTTGAATATGCATATTATGACGCAGCCAATCATGCGCTGGACTTCGATGGGTTGTTAAATAGCCTGTCAGAAGCCCAGGCTGGTGACGTAGTGCTGTTCCATGGTTGCTGTCACAACCCAACAGGGATTGACCCAACAGAAGCCCAGTGGAGCCAATTAGCCGAGCTTTCAGTTGCTAAAGGTTGGTTGCCGCTGTTTGACTTCGCTTATCAAGGTTTTGCTAAAGGTTTGGAAGAAGATGCCCAAGGCCTGCGAATTTTTGCCGCGACACATCAAGAATTGATTGTTTGCAGCTCTTATTCCAAAAACTTCGGTTTGTACAATGAGCGTGTCGGGGCTTGTACTATTGTTGCCGCAAACAGTGAAGTCGCTGATATCGCTTTCAGCCAAGTGAAAGCCGTTATCCGCGCTAACTATTCCAATCCACCAGCTCACGGTGCCTCTGTGGTTGCCACCATTTTGAGTAACCCAGCGCTGCGTGCTATTTGGGAACAAGAACTGACTGATATGCGCCAACGCATTCACCGTATGCGTCAGTTGTTTGTTAATACTTTGCAGGAAAAAGGCGCTAAGCAAGATTTCAGCTTTATCATAAACCAGAATGGTATGTTCTCGTTCAGTGGCCTGACCAAAGAACAAGTTCTGCGTCTGCGTAATGAGTTTGCTGTTTATGCCGTAAATTCTGGTCGCGTTAACGTTGCCGGTATGACGCCAGACAATATGGCGCCATTGTGTGAAGCTATCGTTGCGGTGCTCTAATTAAGCCTCCGCGACCGGCCTTAAAAAGGGTGCCTTAGAGGCACCCTTTTTTATTCTCCTGCCTATAATCTTAACGGAACAAATATTTGGCAAATTCGTTCATTGGCATGGGTCGTCCGTACATATATCCTTGCAGATAATCCACATTATGGGCCTGTAAATAACGCATTTGAGTTTCGTTTTCAACTCCCTCGGCAATGGTTTGTAATCCCAGTCGAGTTGCAAGATCGATGACATTCCCCACTATGTGGCTCGACAGAGCATCTGAACCAATCATCCCGACAAAACTTTGGTCAATCTTGAGAAAGTCGACTTTAAATTTCTGCAAATAAGTTAGGCTCGAATGCCCGGTACCAAAGTCATCAATGGCAATATAAACACCTAAAGCATGAAGTTCGGCAAATAATTTATCTGTAATCTCATCTGCAACAATCAATTTTCGTTCAGTTAACTCCAACATGATATTAATTTTATTGCCGCCAAAAGCCTGAATGAAATTACGGCAGTCATCTACCAGACTGAGATCACGGCAATGATTGGCGCTAATATTAAAACCAAAGTGGAACCCTTCGGGTAATTTATTGACGTAATGCGCAAATTTTGTGCTGACCTGCTGCATAATAGCACGGGTCATCGGCACGATAAGTTCGCTGTCCTCCGCCATAGGAATGAAATGATTTGGTTGAATTAATCCCTGCTCTGGATGCTGCCAACGCATTAAAACTTCACACCCCACCCAGCATTGCCTCTTACCGCTGACAATCGGCTGCATATAAGGAATAAATTCATTATTTTCTAATGCTTGTTTTAATACCTGAGTGGGTGATGATGCCCTTCCTGACAACCAGAAAACAAGTGCCGCCGAGCCAATACTCATTAATATGAAGAAAATTAAACTGCCTTGAGCGTATTGCCAAGCATAAGCCCAATATTGTTGATGAGAAAGTGCAGTGCTTAATGAATAAGCATATCTTTCTGAGGCCAAGTATAAAGGTTCGCCTTTATTCGTCGGATGACCTGAATGCACCATTCCGATCGCATCCATCCATTTATCGCCAACTCTCAGTTGCAATGCGATATCGCCGCTCAATAAATTAAGAATACTGCGTAAATAATAACCATCAACAGCGACCAGAATGCTGTAATCCCCTCGAGCTTGCCGATAAACCATCAAAGCACGATCAGGAGTTACATCATTACCCGACATTAATTCTAATTGCCCATCAACAAATGCATCTAAATAGAATTGCTCGGAAATTGGGCCATATATTGAAGAACAATAAATAGTCGTGTTTTTTGCCAAAGAAACTGAACGCACATCCGGTATAAAGACAACTTGATCGCGTAAGTTCTGCACAACTTGTAAACAAGGTTTTCCCAGCCCTGTTTCCACCTGGGTAGCAGCATGCTGCAAGTTATTAAATATTTGGTCGAAACGTTCTCTACCCTGTAATAACTTGGCTTGAGCATCTTGATGCATATTAGCTTTTGTTTGCGCATAAATCACAACAGCGCCCAACAGCAGAAATAGCAATAATACCATAGAAGAAAAACCGAGCCGGGACAGGAATTTATTCACTCTGAAACGACGAAATGGCATAGTAGATTCCATTGAAAGGCACTCATAATATGACGAACTTAAAACGGCAGTAAAGGTCGTGGCGGGTCAATATCAGTTCTATACCTGTGCCCTCAAGACGCAGGAGTGTTGGCTACCTTTGCTCACCCCAATCACTTACTTGTGTAAGCTCCAAGAGGTTCACTCAGTTGCCGCCTACCTGCACCTCGAAGTCGCTAGGGTATATTTCTCTGTTATGTTACGCCTTATGAATATTATAGGGTCATGCTAATTTTATGAACCCCATAATTATGTTCGTCGTATTTATAAATAGCTGATTAAGAGTTCACAAAATACTTTAACAAAAAATTAAATCTAATATAAGAAAGACACCTCACGGTGCCCTCCTTGATCTGACGCTATCTGATACTCAGTGTTATATCGCACTAAGTTGCCATTCTTACCAAACAGCAGGTTCTTCACGTATAAACGGATTGGTCTGCCGCTCATGCCCTAACGTAGACATCGGGCCATGGCCCGGAATGAATGTGATATCGTCACCCAAAGGCAATAATTTGGTTCGGATAGAATGAATCAATTGCTGATGGTCACCCCGTGGAAAATCACTGCGTCCCACACCACCATTAAAAATAACATCCCCAACTAATGCCAAACGATCTTTTTGATCGATGAAAACAATATGGCCTGGGGTATGCCCTGGGCAATGCAATACTGATAATTCTATTGCGCCCACCGTCATTGTATCCCCTTCTTCCAGCCAACGAGTTGGGGTGAAAGCTTCACACTCGCTCAGCCCAAACATTCTGCTTTGAGCGGGTAATCCTTCTAACCAAAACGTATCTTCTTTTTCTGGGCCATAGATAGGCACCTGAAAATGTGCAGCTAATTCAGCAGCAGCACCCACATGATCCAGATGACCGTGAGTCAACAAAATCTGGCTGACCTTAACACCCTGACGGGCGACTTCAGCAATTATCTTGGCAGCTTCACCACCGGGATCCACGAGAGCAGCTAGCCCTGTTTCTTCACACCAGATCAGTGTGCAATTCTGACTAAAGGCCGTCACTGGAATAATTTGATATTTCATAGAGCTCCCCCAATGCACTGGATAGATTCAAAGCATTGGCATAAAAATGCGGATACCCAAGTTACTTCAAGATGCAGGTAGGCGGCAACCGAGCAAATCCCCAGAAGCTTAGATAGCTAAGTGACTGGGGTGAGCAAGGGCAGCCAACACCCCTGTATCTTGAAGGGCGACGGGTATATTACCAGGTTCGTATTGGCCCAGTATCAATATGCACAAAATTACTGCGAGGGTAATATCCTACACCACCTGCACGCATTTTTAATGCCGCTTTGCGGATATTGCTCAATTGAATACCTTGAATATGGAAATCCATCGCCTGCCCTTTAGTGTGGTAGCTATGTTTGGCCACACCGCGGCTCCGCTCACGCAGTTCATTATTGGTATCCAGTGAACGGTAGCCAGAAATCAGCTGCACCGGTTTAGTGGTGCCAAGAAGGCCTTGTAGGCGGTATAGCTGGTCAAATAGGCGAGGATCGATGCTTTTTACTTTGTTAGCTCGGTAGTCGCGGAATAAATGATTTAAACGGGAAAGTTCATCTTTATTATAGTTTCGACCGTCAAAGAACTCGGCTTTTATGGACTCACCTGTATTCAGGTTATTCAGGGTCAAAATGCGTGGGCGAGGAGTTGAAAGGGTAGCAAATGCTTGCCCTGGGAGTAGCGACATCCCGAGCGCTACCCCGCCTAACGCTAGCCATTTACGGCGATGATTATCAATTTTATCCATGATCTCTGTTAATACCCGGCAAGAATGTCAAAAGTAAGTACTGTCCCCTCATGGCTTGGAGCCACGGCTGTGTTGGCTGGCTGCAACTCCAATAACTTTGGGTATATATGTACCGTCCCGAACCATAACCGTCTACGGAAAACCAGTCAACCCGCATTCGGTACGCATTCACTGTGCGTTTAGTCCAGGTTTATAGGGCGCCCGTTTAGAAGCGCCCATAAGACAACCTGATATTGAGACCATTAGTTATTGAGTTTTACTGCATTTATTGCAGCAAAAGTTCAGCTTGATGAGCGATTTGTGAACCGGATCTCACCGTCATATCATAATTGTAAATATCTGTTCTAAACTGTGGTTTACCATCTTCAGCCACCCATGCCGTCAGATAATACAGTTGCACCGGAATACGTTGGCGAATGTTGACATAAGTGGTGTCCCCTTTTTTCAGGGTCGAGGAAACACGAGCATCATTCCAACCCGCATCCTGCAACAACATATTGGCTAAATCAGACGCTTTATTCACGCGAACACAGCCCGAGCTTAAGGCCCGAATATCTTTCTGGAACAAACCATGGTTCGGCGTGTCATGCAAATAGATAGCATCAGAGCTTGGCATATTGAACTTGAACCGCCCTAATGAATTGCTGGCACCCGGTGCCTGACGCAGGCGATATGGGAAGTTATTCGGTGAAATCATGCTCCAGTCAATCATTGACGGGTCGACAACTTCGGCATCATTGCTCCAACCGGACAATACCGTATAGCCATGGCGCTGGAAATAACTGGAATCGTAACGCGCTTTCGGCACGATATCCTGGCGCACCAGAGAGGTCGGCACATTCCACGGCGGGTTAACCACTACATTATTCAACGCGCTGCTCATCAACGGCGTTTTACGGCTTGGGCGGCCGACAATCACGCGTGACGAAAGCACCTCGGCACCATTCTTATAATAATTCAGCGAATAGTTTGGAATGTTAACCATGATGCCGTTATCCACCCGCCCCGGCAAAATGCGTAAGCGCTGAATATTTAAGGCTAATAATGTCGCCCGTGTTTGTGGAGAAACATTCAACCATTCGCGAGTACGGGCACCGATAACGCCATCATCACTCAAACCATGCCACTGTTGGAACCGTTTGACGGCTTCCATTAGCTCTGGCGTATAGACATTGTCAGTTACCGTGACAGTCGCGGCCAGTGGTGCCGCAGATGGCGCAACTACCCCTTCGCTAGCGGGAGTGTCTGCAACCGGGGCTGCTGATGGGCTAACCACCAAACTGTGGGCCTGAGCACGGTTTTTCTCTTCATCAACCGAGAGGTCATCATTAACAACCGCGACCGCAGGATTATCAGCCGGGATAACCTCCGGGGTGTGCACTGGTGTAGACGCCACCGGGTGCAACATGCCGGTTCTGTCGAGAATCTCCCGCAGCGCTGGAATATCGTCGCTTAACTGCCCTGGACGTAAACTCGGGCCATTGGCCATTTGTGGCCACGGACGCCGGTCTGCCAGCATCTGTTTCAGCGCCAGACGCATTTTCTCATATTGAGGATGTTGAGGTGCCAGAGATGCCAGATAAAGCGCGGTGTTCCCCTCGTGTACAGCTTGTTGCCAGCGATTTAAAATCGTCGCCGGTGGCATCGCCATCTTGTACGGCACATTGTTGTAGAGCCAGACGCTACCATTTGCACCAACGCCTGAGATAAAGTGCAAATAACCTAACATGGCATCGGACAGAATAACGTCGCGAGCCAAGCCGGTAATAGCAGGATCACTGAGCCATTTCACCCATTGCATAAATTGCGGCTGAATACCGGAGAGAGCCACTTCCGCTAATTGTTGCTGGAAATGCTGGACAGCAGTCTGGTCTTGCCACATTGGCTGCATATTATTGGCAGCATAGAGCACGGCTAATTCAGAAGAATAGAACGGCGTGATAGTTTTCGGTAACACTGCCAATAATTGAGAGCGGCTTTGTGCGACCGACATGCTTTGTGGCGGTGATTTTTGCGCTGAAGATGAATCAACAGGCATCATCGGCACTGTGGCCGATGCTGTAAATACGGGCATTACGCTACAAATCACAGCGCAATATAACGCTAATACAGGTCGCGGATTTCTTTTCTCTACCGACATTCTATGCCCCCGGTATGCTTATCTAAGTACGTCATAGTTTGTCGTTACCTTTCTTCCCTGAAGTCGCAGTAGGTTAGCGGCTCTCGTTACCCGATTCGGTCGTTGACAACATCGGCCGTTGACAACACCACCACTATCTTTGGGTATTATTATATAAACAGAAATGCTACTCAGTAGATAATAATCTAAATTAGCCATTAACCTTACGCTAACAGATTTTCTTCGGTTATAAAATATAACCCTCAAATGTCGCAACAAATAAAAATGGCCGCTAGGCGGCCATTGGATGGAATTAATTATTATTACGTCTTTATTGTGCGAAAATTAACCGAAATATCATTGTTCAGCAGATATCTGTGGCAAAGTCGGTATTTCATTGGCAAAACCGCGTAAGCCCACTACGTGTACATGCTCATGATTTTGGAAGACTTTTCGCACCAGTTTATAAGTCGTCCCTTTTTCTGGACTGATATTTTCTGGAGCGGCAATAATTAATTGCATTTCCAGCCGCTCGCACAGTTCAAATAATGTTGCGATAGATTTCGCATCCAGACGCGCAGCTTCATCCAGGAACAATAAGCGGCAAGGTGAAATATCTTTACCGCGTAAACGGCGAGATTCTTCTTCCCAGCTCTGTACCACCATCACCAGAATAGACATCCCGGTACCGATAGCCTCACCGGTTGACAATGCGCCACTCTCGGCCCGTAACCAGCCATCTGCACCGCGGTTAACTTCAACTTCCAGCTCTAAATAGTTACGGTAATCAAGTAACTCTTCACCAATGGTTTGCGGCAAACGCTGCCCCATATCCATTTGTGGGTTTAGGCGCTGATACAGTTTTGCCAGCGCTTCAGAGAAGGTCAGGCGGTTACTGTTGAACAAATCCTGATGCTGTTCTTGCTGTTCGGATAACACATCAAGCAAGGTCGCATGGGCTTCGCGCACATTCACATTTAGCCGCACACTTTTGACCTGACCAAATGACACCGCTTGCAGGCCCTGATTCAGCATCCGAATACGGTTCTGTTCGCGTTGAATGGTTTTACGGATGATATTCGACACGCTTTTCGAACTGATCGCCAGCTTCTGTTCACGGGCGGTCAGTTCTTCGGTCAGCCGGCCGAGTTCAATCTCCATTTGTTCAATGGCTTCGACCGGGTCATCAGTGCGGATGATATCCTGGCGAATACGCTCGCGTAGATGCTGATATACCGCAATATAGAACTGAATTTTGCGCTCAGGCCGTTTGGGATCTTCCGACATGCGCAGCACATCGCGCAAATGCTCATTATCAGCCACCGCCAGACGCAATGCCCCCAGCGCCTTATCCGACATAGAACGCAGCTCATCGCCATCCATATAGGCCAATTCACGACGATGTAAGCGGCGCTCGACACCATTGTCTTTCACCATCCGCATCACGGCACACCAGCCCGCTTTAGCATTAACCACCTGCTCGCGAATTTGGTGATAATCGCGCTCCAGCTTGCGTAATTTCTTCTGCAAGCTGTCCATCTCGGCTTCACAGAAAGTCAGCTGTTTTTCCAACTGATTGCGCCGTGAGCGGTTGGTGCTCAATGCAGCATGCAATTCATCGCGGCGCGTGCGGGCGCGGGCTTCGGCATTAGCATCCGCCTGAACGCCAATATCCACCAGCTCCTGACTCAGCTCTTTGAGCATGTCACGTTTGGCATCATAAGAACTTTTCAATGACGCCAGCACTTGATTGTATTGAGTAAACTGCGCCTGATATTGACGCAACTGCTCGCGAGCGCGCGTACGCTCTGCTTCGGCTTGTTCTAAGCGCTGGCGCAGTTTATCGTTCAGAGAGGAGTTTTCAGTCAGCATCCCCGCAGAATCGGTATAGCTAAAGTGGGCACGCCGCTGCACAACTTCCGTCAAGGCGAAAGCTTGCTGCTTAGCCTGGCGCTGGCTGTTTTGCGCCTGAGTATAGTTTTTCTGCAACTGTTCGTGTTGCTGCGGGTCACTTTGTAGCACCGCCAGCAGCGGTTCAAGCTTGGTCAAAGAAGCGCCGTGTTTCTGAATATGGCGGGCGGCCTCTTGTGCTTCAGCTAGCTCTTCAGTGATTTCTTCGACGCGATCTGTCAGGCTGTCATCAAGCAGCAATGATACCAACGGAATCAAACGGTTAAGCGCTGAGATACCCTCTTTAGCCTGTTCGAATTGCTGGCGTTGCTGTTGATTTTGGTCTTCGTGCGCATTCAGCGCGCGCTCGATTTCACCCCGGCGAGTATTTAACAACCGAATTTCAGCTTCTGGATCAGAATCGAATGCCACACCCAGATGAGAACCAATAAACCGGCTGAATGCCTGATGCAAACGCTGGGTTTTCTGCACATCAAACGACAGTGTCGCATAGCGCTCCGCCAGACTATCACGCTCTTGGTACAGCGCTTCTAGCCGGTTTTCACGGGCAGCACGACCAAACAGCGGCACTTCCGGATAGCGAGAATAACGCCATTGGCGATCGGCTATTTTCACCACCACCGCTTTATCAAGTTCTTCGACGGCAAAGACACTGTCATCAAATGACTGCGGATCCCCTTCGATGAGATATAAATCTTCCGGGCAATCTTCCAATCCGGCCAATTGATCGCGCACCAATGACAAGTCGGGTACCACGATACCGTGGCGAGACGGGCCATACAGCGCGGAGAAATAGGGGGCATCGTCGAGCGTGACATCATCATAAATCTCGGATAACAGCACGCCGCCAAAACGCTCGGCCAATGCAATCATCCGCGAATCTTCAGCACCGCTTGGCTGACTCAGGCGCTCAATTTGTGCATCAATAGCCCGTTTAGTTGCCGCCACTTCATCACGCTCGACGGTGGTTTCGCGCTCGCGCTCTAGCAACTGTTGCATGTATTCAGTGACTTGGCGGCTATCTTCCAGCGCTTCGCCGCTCTGTTCACTGAGTTGGCTCAGAGCATCTTGAGCCGCCAGCCATACTGGAGCTCGTGCCGTCAATTCTTGAATTTTTTGCTTTAGTTGCTCCAGTTCCTGGCGCATTTCCATCCGCCGCTCACCAGCATCACTGACACTGAGAGAAAGTTCTTCAATCTGTGATTCCAGCTCACGCTGCAACTCTTCCAATTCTTCCGGCTGATAAGCTTGCCCCTGACGTTTGCAAAACTCTTGCAATAAACGCTCGGCATCTTGCTGGGCACGTAAACGCTGCTCAAGCTCGGACAGGCGCATGCGCAAGGGCTGAACCCGCTCGGCCAAATGTTGCTGCGACGGCCAGTCACGTAATAATTCGCGCGCGGTTTGCCAAGCTTCACTGCGGCTGACCTCACCGGCGATGGTCACCACCAACTGATAAGCTTGCTCAAATTGGCTGTGGGCGGCATCTGCAACACTCAGTTTTTGCTCAAGTTGCAATAAAGATTCGGTCGCTTCCTGCTCTTTGGCCTGGAAAGTTTCCAGCCAATCTTCAGCATTATCGGCCGTTAATTCAGGTAATTGGCACAGCGCACGGGCGCGCTCCAATGCTTGTAATGCTTGCTGATATTGAATGGCGCGGGTTTGCTGTACATCCAGCGCTTGCTGATAATCAGCCAACTGACTTTTCAGCTCATCCACTTCCAGCTCTGCGGCTTCGGCACGGGCTTCGTTATCAGCCTGTTGCTCGCTGGCCTCAGCAACAACTTCATTTTGCTCTTCCAGCCGGTAAGTCAGCTCTTCCAAATCACTTTGGTAGCGCTCGATTTTTTCCTGCTGGCGCATCGCGGTTTGCACCAGACTGAGATGGTCACTGGCAGCTTGATAATCAGTCTCGAGATCAGATTCAGCAGCACTTTGCTCGGCCAATTCACGGGACATTTCGACATGGCGATACTGCTCGGTCACCAGTTGTTTGCGGCTGCCCAGTAAATCGCGGCGCAAGACCAAAGCGCCATCGAGATGAATACGCCGCTCATTAGCATGGCGCATATAGTCAGCGGCGACATAGGAAGTTGCTTCGGAAATGAGATGCTTAAACAGGTCACGGTCGGATTGGGTGACACGGATAGCTTCCAGCGTCATGCGATTTTCGCGCAACGCCGCCTCCATATCCTGGAATGCTTTGCGGACGCCGCTGTTTTCTGGCAATAAATAATCGCGTAATGAGCGGGTAATGGCGCTGGAAATACCGCCGTACAGTGACGCTTCAATCAAACGATAGAATTTACTGCGATCAGTTGAAGAGCGCAGCCGTTTGGGGATCACACCCAAATCAAACATCAGCGAGTGGTAATCGGTGATGGAGTTAAATTGCTTAAACTGCACCCCTTCCATGGCTTCAACGCGTTCTTTCAGCTCTGGCAAGGACAACACCCGCGCCTGACGCTCGTCCACCACTTCGGTGAGGATCTGTGTGGGTTGAATTACCGTCGGAAGCCCTTGAATAGTAAAAGGTTTGATATCAACTTTGCGATCGCGCCCGGCCACTTGTTGCAGTCGCACCCCGACAACCACCCGTTGGTGGCGAGAGTTGACCACATCTAACGTGGAGTAACACACTCCGGCGCGCAATTTACCGTGCAAGCCTTTATCGCGCGAGCCACTGGTGGCCCCGGCTTCGGTGGTGTTACGGAAGTGCAGCAAGGTTAAATCTGGAATCAATGCTGTGACAAAAGCGGCCATGGCGGTAGATTTACCGGCCCCGTTACCACCGGATAAGGTAGTAACCAGTTCATCAAGATCAAATGTTCGGGCAAAAAAACCATTCCAGTTAACTAAGGTCAGTGAGCGAAATTTACCGCGTTCAATCATTCCTGTTCATCCTCTGCACTGTCCGTTGCATTGCCCATGGTGATGTCGCTTTCATCGCTTTCATCATGGAGTGACAGACTATTTTCGACCGCCATGGCTTCGCCATCCCGGATCATACGCAATTGAGCTTCTCGTGGATCATCACCGCTGCGCACATCGGCACCAAAGCGGAATACCGCCTCCGTGATACGAAACTTGCTACTGTCATTGCCCATAAAGTAAATCATACCCAAACGGCGCAGCCGGTTGAGTGAGGTTCGCACTTTTTCCTGCAATTTCTGTTTATCCAAATCCGAACCGGTTGAGCGCTGATTAACAAACTTCAGCAATTTGCTCTCATCGGCCAGACTCAGCAGCTCTTCGTACAACTCGTGCTGGGCGAAAATCCCTTCATGAGCCAGACGTTCCGGGCTGAGATACAGATAACAAAGAATTTTGCCGACCATCATATCCAGCTCAGATAACACCGAGCGCGGGATTAACGTGGTTGAACGAGGGCGCAGATAGAAGAAACCTTCCGGCGCACGAATTAATTCCACATTATAGCGGGTATAAAACTCTTCCAGTTGCTCCTGAAAATCCATCAGGAAAGCATGGTTATCCAGCTCATCAAGCCCGATATGACGGCCAGCACGTAGCTGACTATCCAGTGCCGGAAACAAGGAGTTGGCCAATGCTTGAGCCAGTTTAACCGGCATTACTACTTCAATATTTGTTGATGACATGTGCCTGCACCTTGGCTCCGTAATCATTGATTGCCAGCCATTCAGCGGGTAACCCTGAGAAATCGGCTTCGGCCACACCAAGGCGAACTGCTTGGTCGACCAGGATACGAGCCACGTCAAAATGACGAGCACGCGGATATTGCGCGAGGTAATCGCGCATGACTTCCCCCAAATTGAGCGGCAGTTTTTTCTGCTGATACACCAGCAATGCTTGTTCAATCAGGGCGGCTAATTGCTCACGGATAGCATTAAACTCTTCAAATTCCAGGTCCGGTGGCAGTTCTCCGGTGACTTCTTCACTACGCAGTGACAGCTCTTCATCGCGCATATCCAGCAAGCGATCGGCATTGGCGTAGGTCAAGGCCCAAGGGCTATCAAAATAATTTTGCACTGACTGGCGCAAGCGCTGGGCGAATACCCGATTTTTATCCATATCAATCGCAGTACGGATAAACTTGTGCACGTGGCGGTCATAACCAATCCACAGGTCAATAGAGTGCTGGCCCCAACTGATAATGCGGTCAAGTTTACTTTGTAAATCAAAGACCAGTTTATCAACCAAATCCAAGCCCGCATTGCCGATGGTGGCTTCTTGAATGCGCAATAAATTCGCCTGAAGCTTATCACCGGCCGCTTCCAGCGTATCTTGCAGTTCTCTGAGTGTACCGGAGGTTTCTGACAGCAACATTTCGCAGCTGGCAATGGCAGCACGCCAATCTTGATTCAACAGCGCCGCGATATCTTCTTTAACACTATGCTGCTGCTCGTCCATCAGGCGCTGGGTCATGTCGATACTGTCAAAGATTTCAGCGACTGAATATTTAAGCGGGGCAAAGACATTACGATGCCAGTGGAATTCATCACCGCCCTCTTCTGCCGCTTCTGCCGCCCGTTGCAGCTCTTGCGCCACAATCGACAACTGCATCGACAACCGCAGAGTGGAGAACTCGCGCTGACGGATATAATAATCTGTGATACCAATGCCCAATGGAGTCAGGCGGTAAATAGCATTACCATCAGCCAACTCACTGGTAAAGCGGTTGAGCAAGCGCTGGCGCACCATATCATTAATGGCATTATTGGCGCGCACTGCCACGGTTTCGGTGGTCTGTTCAAACCCTTTACTGACGTGACGAAATGCATCAACTAACTCGCCTTCGCTCATTTCGCCGTCCAGCCGCTCACCATTTAAGGTGGCAATAGCCATAAGAAAGGCCAGACGCTCTGTTGGCAGAGTAATCGAAAAATCATTTTTTCGCGCCCAGGCGACCAGTTCGGGTACTGTCTGGGAAAATTCACTCATAATGGGTCCTTCAGATTCGGCTTAAACGCCATGACATGCACGTAGCGCCCCAAACTGATAAAGGGCTCCTGCCGGCAATAGCGCTGTTCCAACGCCAATAATTCAGCAAACTCATCGACTTGTTGCTGTTTATTTTTCATGTAATCGTGAAACACCCGTACTCCTGTCTTACCGCTAATGGATAAACCCATTTGCTCAAGCCAACCGTATACCGTCGGCGGGTCTAACGGGTATTGCGGTGATAACGAGCGCTGCCGACGCCTTTTGAGGCCCGGTATCGCCAACTGAAAGTTACCTAATACCGCATTACGCATCACTAACCCATTGGCATTGAAAAACATCAATGACAATGCGCCACCTGGGTTTAACGCATTAAAAAGTATTTGCAGAACTTGCTGTGGCTCTGCAATCCATTCTAAAACCGCATGGAACAATATCAGATCAACGGGCTGTTCCAAATGTTGGGTGATGTCCTGGGCTGCACTTTGTACAAATTGCATGTTGTGGCTCACACCTTTTTCCTGAGCGGCCACTTTTGCACGTTGGATCATCTCAGCGGACAGGTCACATAATAGAACCTGATGACCCAATTCCGCCAGTTGACAAGCCATATGCCCTTCACCACCACCTGCATCTAAAATCCGTAACGGGCGTTGCGGCAACTGCGCTAACAGCCCGGTGATATCTTGCCACACCACCGCCTGACGGATCATTCCCTTCGTCGTGCCGTAGATATTGCGCGAGAATTTCTCGGCAATATCATCGAAATTGCGATCCTGCATGGACAATTGCTCCGCGATTGTATCTATAACTATTGATTTACCGGCCTTGATAGAGACTCGCAAATCAATAGCGACAGCAAAAAGAATGACTATCAACCTGCTATTTTGGCACAGCCTGACTTAGAATAAATCTTCTTGGCCCGTAATCATCGCCAAATGCCGTTTTTTCAGCCAAAAGGTGCCTGTTTTTATGCTTTTTACCCTAAAAAAGTTTGTTGGCGGCTTATTAATGCCACTGCCCTTTCTGCTTATCATCATGGGGCTGGCATTAATCTTATTGTGGTTTACCCGCTGGCAAAAAAGTGGCAAAACGCTTTTTGCATTAAGTTGGCTGATATTATTGCTTATTAGCCTGCAACCTGTCGCGGATCGCCTGTTATTACCGCTGGAAAAACAATACGCAACTTATCAGGGAAACGACCCGGTAGATTACATTGTTGTCCTTGGTGGCGGCTACACGTTTAATCCGAATTGGGCGCCAAGTGCTAATTTATTCTCGAATAGTTTGCCGCGAGTCACTGAGGGGATCCGGCTGTATCGTGCCCATCCTAACGCAAAAATAGTGTTTACCGGCGGCGCTGGCCCGAACAGCCAAAGCAGTGCAAAAACAGCGGCGCAGGTAGCGGAAAGTTTAGGGGTTCCGGCGGCGGATATTATTGCATTAGAGCAACCCAAAGATACGGTTGAAGAAGCGGCAGCGGTGGCTACCTTGGTGGGTAATAAACCTTTTTTGCTAGTGACCTCCGCCAGTCATTTACCTCGGGCGATAAAATTTTTTACAGCCAAGGGCTTACACCCTATTCCGGCTCCCGCCAATCAGTTAGCTATTACCAGCCCCTTACACAGCTGGGAACGTACTATTCCGGCGGCAACCTATTTAGGCCACACCGAACGCGCTTGGTATGAAACATTGGGGCTAATCTGGCAAACATTAACGGGCAATAAAAATGATGAATAATTTTGCGGTTAATTCAGCCAAGGTAACAGTTGTTTAGCCGCATTATCAAATGAAGCGCGATCCAAATTACCGGTGTGAATAAAGCGGGAAACCAATTCCCACAGAGTGTAGAGCCAACGGCGGGCAACAAAGGATTCCGAGACCGGCGCTTTATTGAGGTAGCGATAAAATAGCTGGCTCGGCATCCCCTCTTCACTAAGACGGAATAAATCATACTCCCGCGGTGCCCATAGCATGGGGCCGGGGTTGAGCATCGCCAGCAATTGATCACTGCGGGGATCTTTAAGCATACTGCGTAAGGTCAGATTGCCATGAACCAGCACCGAACTGTCGTCAAAACCGGCGAAAAGTGCATTTAATGATGCCCGAGCACGATAAAGAATTGCCCTATCTTCCAAGGTCATTTGTGGTGAATTCATATTCGATAGCGTGGCCCACAGCACTTCAACTCGTTGCTGATACCAACTGAACCAATCATTTTCTTGTGTGCTATCAACATTGCCGACACACCCATGGCTATCAATCCGGTGCCAAGCTAATACGCCCTCAACTATCTGATCCATCAAAGCATTCCAGCGTTCCCCTGTTCGGGTGGGCGCTTCTACCGAAACACCCCGAAGGCGTTCCATCAGCAAGATTTCTTTATACGGCGGTTGATGGGTCATAACTAAACCATACACAGTCGGCAAGCGGATATCGCCTTCGCGCGACAACATTGACAGTTTATAGGCTTCTTGCTGTGCAATTCCCTGACAGACATAACTCTTTGCCAACAATGGGATCGCCTGACCCTGCTGATTATACATCGCATACAGGTGGGCATAAGGCTGCTCGCTGATGCGCTCAAGGCGGGTAATCGACTCCCCAAGCACGACGCTTAATTCAGCTTTCAGCTGTTCCATAAGGCTTTGTCCGATTATCTGACGAAATAGATTATTCATCATGGGATGATGGGAGGGATATTTCCAGAATGCAGATCAAATAATAGCCACAATAAAAGTTAAATAATTGAAGCCCGTGGGATCCAGAAATAACAACGCCAAACTCAACTGAGCTTGGCGTGGAAAGCTGCACAATGATTACTGCGATTACTGCTTGAGCATAATAGCCCGAACTCTGTCTAAATCTTCTTGCGTATCAACCCCAACTGCTGGCACAGCTTTTGCCACAGCAACGTGAATTTTTTCACCGTACCACAGCACACGCAATTGCTCTAACAGCTCTATCTGCTCGAGTTTACTTGGTGCCCAATTAACGTAGCGGCGAACAAAACCAGCGCGATAAGCATAAATACCAATATGGCGTAAGAAACAATCACCAATGGTTTCTTTCGATTGAGCAAAGCGCTCTCTTTCCCACGGAATGGCGGCACGCGAGAAATACAGCGCATAACCTTGCGCATCCATCACCACTTTCACGGCATTAGGGTTAAAAGCTTCTTCGCTGCTTTCAATCGGCACTGCCAATGTCGCCATACCTGCACTGGAGGCAGCCAAATTATCAGCAACTTGACGGATAATCATTGGCGGCACCAATGGCTCATCCCCTTGCACATTGACAATAATATCATCATCAGCAAAACCATAGCGTTCAATGACTTCCGCTAAGCGTTCGGTACCGGACTGATGATCTGCGCGGGTTAAACATACTTCGCCGCCCGCTGCTTCAACAGCTTTCACCACTTCCGGATGGTCTGTTGCCACAATCACCCGAGATGCACCTGACTCCAATGCCCGCTCCATCACATGCACAACCATTGGTTTGCCTGCAATATCAGCCAGTGGCTTACCGGGCAGACGGGTTGAAGCATAACGGGCGGGTATTATAGCAATGAAACTCATGCGTGCTTCTCATCAATGGACAGTGGGCGGGCTTCGTTCTCTAACAATACCGGGATGCCGTCACGCACCGGGTAAGCCAGATTGTCAGCTTTGCATACCAGCTCAAGGTTTTCTTTATTGAAGTACAACTTACCGTTGCAGACAGGACAAGCAACGATTTCGAGTAAACGGTGGTCCATACATCCTCCAGAATGGAGTTTAGCCAGCAGGAAAGTGGTCGAGGATACCATATCCGCCGATGCAGGTTAACTGCGCCGATGCCGTCATTTATATCAGCTATTGATAACAAGCGGTTATGTTAATTGACATTGGTATAAGTGAATATATTCAGCAATCGGGATGATAAATGTTGGTTTTGTTATTGATATGTTGAATTGTGAGGAGTAGTATTTTTGTGACACAAGTCACATAACCATATCTATCGAGTAAGAAATGAAAGTATTCCATAAAATTATTGCGCTGTTTGCTAACTTCAGCAATTAAGCCGCAAAAACAAATAGAAGCACCTGCAAAACTGCCCGACGACAAAATAAACATGTCGAACAGAGGCAAAAAAACTAGCGGCTACCCTTGGGTAGCCGTTTGCTTAGAAAGCGATCACATCTGCTGCTGACGGCCCATGAATACTACGATAAGTAGAGAATTCAACGTCCTGCCCTTCACTCAGTGATTTATTTTTGGTGTTGGCAATGGCTGTCTTGCTGACATACACATCCAAACCACCGTCGTGGGGTGAAATAAAACCGTAGCCTTCAGACTGGTTGAACCATTTCACGCGGCCCATTTTTAACGTCATAATAAATTTCCTTTTACTGGGCATCCTAACAACTCATTTTTATTTATTGTTTAGATGCAGTTGCCCATCCTAAAGTTTTCTGATTAAACCTCTATGAGCTTGATTTTATGAAAAACCCGCATAAATGTGGGCTTAGAATTTTGTCTATCTCCAGAATAAATGATAGGCACATTTGCGCGATCATTTTATTCCGCCGATAACCCAACGTTATTACTTTAAACGTTATTATTTTAAGTAATAGAGCAGCAACAGATACAGCAACTAACAAACCAGCCACAAAGCAATAAATGCTTATTCAACAGGTTCGCCTAAAATATGACTTATGGGAGTTGCTTATAGGAGATTCAGGGGTTCGTCTTTGAGGCTGTATCAGAAAATAGCGTCTTGGGAGGAACTGCTTTACTTTGCTCTCGTGCACTCTTACACATAAATAAGCCTGCAAAACAGGCCGATGTGTATTTATACATAAAAAACGCATCTATACAACTTTTTTATTGCATGGATCGCAACAAACCCCAGAATCAATGAGATATAACGCATAAAAAACTAATATTCTCCGCCAGCGCCTCCCCAGCTCAGCGAACTCACCTAAAATAAAATGGAATCAGCGTGATCCGCAGCCGTAAATATCTGCGTTGAAAGGTAAAAAGGAACATTCCAATGATTACCGCCCTGCCATTTGTTCATCCCGATGAGATACGCGCCAGGTTCTCCAGTGCTATGTCGAATATGTATCAGACGGAAGTCCCGTTATACAGTGATTTATTGCAATTAGTTGCCGAAACCAACAACCAAACTATGGAGCAATCGCCAGAACTGACCCGCCATTTGCTTCGAACTGGGGAAATTGAGCGATTAAATATGGAAAGGCATGGCGCTATCCGCGTGGGAACTGCCGCCGAGCTCGCCACTTTACGCCGCTTATTTGCTGTAATGGGGATGGTTCCCGTCGGGTATTACGACCTGGCCCCTGCTGGTGTACCTGTTCACTCTACGGCTTTTCGCGCGGTACATGAGGCTTCATTGCAAATATGCCCATTCAGAATTTTCACTTCATTGCTGCGGTTAGAGTTGATTGAGCGGCCAGAAATGCGGCAACAAGCAGTTGATATTCTTGCCAAAAGAAATATTTTCACGCCCCGCCTTATCGAATTGATTGTTAAGCATGAAACAGCCGGGGGGCTGGCCGACAATGACACGGCTGATTTTATTACTGAATCCCTGGAAACATTCCGCTGGCATAATCAAGCCACTGTGAGTGTTGAGATTTATCAGCAACTGCATGATCAACATCGGTTAATTGCTGATGTCGTTGCCTTTAAAGGGCCACATATTAACCACTTGACCCCACGAACACTGAATATAGACGCAGTACAAGCTGCCATGCCGAAACACAATATTCCCCCCAAAGCCGTCATCGAAGGGCCACCACCACGCCATTGCCCAATACTGCTGCGACAAACCAGTTTTAAGGCACTGGAAGAAAAAGTCGCGTTTGTATCATCCGATGGGCAGATTATTCAAGGGAATCATACCGCCCGCTTTGGCGAAATAGAACAGCGTGGCGCTGCGCTGACCGCCAAAGGCCGCAATCTTTATGACCGCCTGCTGCAAGCGGCTCAGGATCAGTTGCAAACTCCTGCAAATGAGGAGAATGCAGCGCAATATATGGCAATTCTTAGCGAAAAATTTAGCCAGTTTCCGGATAATTATCCAGCAATGCGCGCAGAAAAACTCGCTTTCTTCCGCTATTTCCCGACAGAAAAAAAACTCGGCGGATCTGCAACCTCAATACAAAATTTAACTTTAGATGAATTGATTGGCGCTGGATTCATCCAATTTGAACCTTTGGTTTATGAAGATTTCCTACCGGTCAGTGCCGCAGGTATTTTTCAGTCGAATTTAGGGGATAAAGGGCAAAACCATTTTGCAGGACATTCCAGTAAGCAGGATTTCCAACGGGACTTGGGCGCTGATGTTGTTGATGAACTACAACTGTACGAGAAAACTCAGCAACGTTCGCTAACAGCATGCGCGGCGGCCCTAAAGCTCACATCACTGAGTCTATAAATTGGATTATGCAGAATGTCGCGCTAGCGCTTGAATTTTCAACAGTAATTGTTCAGCCTGGTCAGGAGGTAACTGCGCATCCACTGGCAAATACCACCAATTGGGCTGAGCAAAAGCTCGACACTTAACAGCATCTTTTTCAGTCATTAGCAAAATTTGTGGCCCGGAAGTCAGCGAGCTAAGTTGAGACAATGAATAATCCTGATGGTCAGCGAAAGCATATTCCTTGTTAGGCTCAATGCCGAGCAGACTTAGCGTAGCAAAAAAGCGCGGGGGATGACCAATCCCGGCCATGGCAACGACATGCTGTAATTGCTGCGCAGGAAAACGTTCGCCCGTCACCAAATTGACAGCTTTCTGTACAACCAGTTGCATCGGTATTTCACCGGCGGCAGCAATACCACCATTGGTTATCACCGCATCGACTGAGCGCAGTCGCCCTGCCCGCTCGCGCATCGGGCCTGCGGGCAGCCACCAACCATTACCAAAGCGGCGAACACCATCAATCACCACCAGCTCGAAATCCCGCTGTAATGCATAATGCTGCAATCCGTCATCAGTAATAATGAAATCCAAATCATGAGATTCCAGTAATGCTTTAACCGCATCAGAACGCTTTGGCGAGACCGCAACAGGGGCACCTGTTCGTTGATAGATCAGAACCGGTTCATCACCGGCCTGAGTGGTTGTGGTCTCGCTGGATAGCAGTAACGGATACACAGACTTACCACCGTAACCTCGGGAGACAACCCCGATGCGGTAACCCCGCTGTTTCAGCTGTTCCACCAACCAAATAACTACTGGCGTTTTACCATTACCGCCGGCAGTCAGATTACCCACAATAATGACAGGCACTGGGGAGCGCCACGCCGAACGCAACCCCAGAGTATAACTGACACGGATAAGCCAAGTGATTGCACCATATAGCCAGGACAGCGGCAGCAATAGCAAATACAGCCAAGACTTTCCAGACCAGATGCGCTCAATCATTGGCCAAACTGCATACGGTTAAGTTGAGCATAAACGCCCTTTTTCGCCAGCAATTCTGCATGCATGCCGCGCTCCACAATGCGTCCATCCTCAATGACCAGGATCTCATCTGCTTTTTCGATGGTCGACAAACGGTGGGCAATGACCAGTGAAGTACGGTTTTTCTGCAATTCATCCAATGCGGCCTGAATTGCCCGCTCTGATTCAGTATCCAGTGCCGAAGTCGCTTCATCCAGAATCAATATTGGGCAATCCCGTAACAGCGCCCGTGCAATGGCAATGCGCTGGCGCTGACCACCGGAGAGCATGACGCCGTTTTCACCAATAACGGTGTCCAGGCCATTTTCCATTTTATTGATAAAGTCCATGGCATAAGCCATGCGGGCAGCTTCTTCAATTTCCGCGCGGCTGTACTGCTCATCACGGGCATAAGCAATGTTATTCGCCACCGTATCATTGAACAGATGAACATTTTGCGACACCAACGCGACCTGGTTGCGTAATGCACCCAATCGGTAATCACGTAAGTCATGACCATCCAACAAAATACTGCCTTCACTGACATCATAGAAACGAGTCATTAAATTAGCGATAGTTGACTTACCCGAGCCTGAGCGCCCCACCAATGCAACCGTTTTACCGGCATCGATATGCATATTGATGTCATTCAGTGCCGGGGTATCTTTGCCCGGATAGTAGAACGTCACATGGCGGAATTCTATTTCGCCTTTAGCGCGTTCAACTTCCAGTTTACCTTCATCTTTTTCCTGCTCCATATCCAAAATAGTGAACAATGTCTGGCAAGCAGCCATCCCACGTTGGAATTGAGCATTCACATTGGTCAGTGATTTCAACGGACGCATCAGCGCAATCATGGCTGAGAACACCACGGTAATAGTACCGGCGGTCAGTGTTTCCATCACACTGGGAAAGCTTGCTGCATACAATACAAATGCCAAAGCAAAAGAAGCTATCAACTGGATAATAGGATCTGAAATCGAAGAAGCAGAAACCAGTTTCATCCCTTGCTGGCGCATGCGGTTACTCACAGCTTCAAAGCGCTCAGTTTCAACTTTTTGGCCGCCGAAGATCAAAACTTCTTTATGCCCTTTCAGCATTTGCTCTGCACTGGTGGTCACTTCCCCCATGGTGCTTTGCATATTTTTACTGATATTGCGAAAACGCTTAGATACCAACCGGATAGAAATCGACACAATCGGTGCAATGACGATTAAAATCAGCGACAACTGCCAGCTGTAATAAAACATCATAATAAACAAACCGATGATAGAAGCCCCTTCTCGCACCACTGTAACCAGTGCGCCAGAAGATGATGCTGCTACCTGTTCGGAGTCATAAGTAATACGTGATAGCAATGTACCGGTTGATTGCTGGTCAAAAAATGAAACCGGCATTCCCATCATATGGCTGAATAAGCGGCGACGGATATGCATCACTACTTTGCCAGAGACCCACGAGATGCAATAGCTTGAAATAAAGCCAGTTATGCCACGAACCACCATTAAGCCGATAACGGCCAGAGGCATCCATTTTAAAATTGAGCTATTAGCCTTACCAAAACCATCGTCAAGCAAGGGTTTTAGTAATGACAGCATAAAGGTGTCACTGGCGGCATTAAGGATTAATGCTATCGCTGCAACAACAAGACCGGTCTTATAAGGAGAGATCAATGGCCAGAGGCGACGAAACGTCTGCCAAGTGGATAGATCTTTATCATTCATCATGCAAATACCAGCACCAGAAGAAATAGCGGCCCATTCTACTCATTATGACCTCCAACGCCAAATTGCTGGTGATACCAACGAGGCATTAATTGTTCCCTATAACCATTAATTTGCCAACTATTGCTGTAAAAATAAACACTTAATTGTCCTGACACCGAGGTATCTCGCCAAATAATGTTATTTTTTTTGTAACGCTTAGTCACTTTTCTCGCTGGGAGACGCCATTGGTTATAGCGTGCAACAGAAGCAAAAGCCAATTCTGGCTTTACCGCCCGCAGAAAAGGTGGTGTCGAAGATGTATTGCTCCCATGATGAGGAACCTGTAGTAACGTTGAAGCTAATTTAGCACGAGAATTTTTAATCAACTCTCTCTCACCGCGCATTTCAAGGTCACCAGTCAGTAATAAGCTGTGTTTTCCATCATCAACACGAATAACACACGAATCATCATTCTGAGCATTGGCAACCTGCACTCGCGGCCATAACACCTCGAAATTCAAACCTTGCCACTGCCATGCTACCCCTTGTTTACAAGGCAATGTATGTACAACATCTTTTAAGGAAAAAGGAGCGCGAACCGTAGCCATGGGAAAAGCGGCCTGAATCTCAGCTAAACCTCCGGTATGGTCCTGATGGTCATGGCTGAGAATAATTTGCTCAACAGTGATACCTCGCCAGCGTAAATAAGGCAAAATCACCATTGATGCCATGCTGCCGGTTACCCAGCGATTACCTGTATCAAAAATAATGGCTTTCCCCTTGTGCTCAATGACTACCGCCAGACCATGCCCAATATCTAACATATCAACCCGCCATTGGTATTCATCACGGCGCTGAGTCAATAATGCCAGATTCACACAAAGCACCATGACCCCAATAGAATAGTTACGCCACCATCCAAAACGCCATATAAACATGGCTAGCCAACCACTGAATCCGATAGCAACTGATGCCGTTCCAGTATGAAACCAGCCCATTCTCATCAGACTCAGCGGGAAGAGTACCGCAGTCAACGATATATCAGCCAACGACCAGAACACCCCAGCAACCACAGGAAGGAGAGAGAAAGCCAAAGCCAGCAAAACACAAGGGACAGTAATTAAGGAAACGAGAGGCACTGCCCACAAATTTGCAGGCATTGAGAATAAACTGATGCCATGAAACAAAACTATTTGCAATGGCATCAGCAGCAACATCATACCGAATTGCAAATGGAGCCCGCGAATAACCAGCCCCGGCCAACCTGTTTTAAACCGTGGGGAAAGCGGTACCCAATAAAACCAACATATCAAACTAAATACCGCCAAGCAGGAGAGCCAAAAACTGTCCGAAAGTATTGCAAGAGGATCACTAAGCAAAATTAGCGCTAGTGCCCATAACCATACTTGCCATGTACTACAGGAGACATTAAAAAGCCTAAGCAGTAACCATAGCGTTAGTGCCATAACGGCTCTAACTGCTGGGGGATTCCCCCCTGCTAACCAAACGTAAATGACAGCAACCATCCAGCCAGTTAATAGCGGAAACAGCGGACCAACTCGACTAACGGGGAGTAAAAACTGAATCGCCCGAGCCAACATCCCACCAAATAACGCCGCCATAGCAATGTGTAACCCTGAAATTGCCATTAAATGGGCCGTCCCGGTATCACGCAACAGCGCCCAATACTGGGGTTCCAGTTGGCTTCTTTCACCAAAAGCCAGTGCCAGCAATATCTGCCGTTGTTTATAGGGTTCAAGTTGCCGTTCCACAATACGGATGATTTGCTGGCGAGCATTACAAGGCGCATCAAGTAATTCGGCTCTAATGATTCGTCCCTGTAATGGACGGCGATTCGCTATAGCCCAACGCTGGCTATCAAAACCGCCTTCGTTGAGCAAACTATGTACACCTCGCATGCGGAGCCAGAACTGCCATTGTTGCCCGGCACAATAATCCAGGCCCTCTTGCCATTTGACGGTGACCTTAATAGCAGGAAACACCTTCTTTCCATTGATCTGCTGAATATTTAAGAGAACCTTATTACCTTCTCCCCAAAACAAATGTGAATTGCTTATTGTGGCGACGATCTGTTGATCTCCCTGAGTGAATTGCTCAATCTGCATCAACATCTTATCGCCGTGCCAACATCCCCAAACAAAACTCATCAGAGCCAATGCAAGACACTGACAATAAGTATTGCCGCTAACCCATAGCAATGCGCCCAATGCCAGTAACACGCCAATCACCCCGGGGCCTGGGAGATGAGGTAGCAAAATAAGAGGTAAAAGACCCGCGATGATAGCAAACGCGCAATGATCTGTTGATAAAGTGATAAGCAACCATCCATGTTATGACTCTCAAATAGCCTCATGGCTATCCGCTCACTGTGGGTGAGAAACTAATTTTCTATGTAGATTGGTTATAGGGCCAGCACCACTGACAGGAGTTCCGAGCCGATACGCGAACAGTTTTATTGAGTTGCAAAATCTGTAAAGGAAATGCGGGATGCATCTAAAATAATCAGGAATATATTGATGGGTAAGGCATTTTGGCAGGGATACATCGTCAAGATTAATATACAAAAACAAATAAAAACGGTGCCTTTAGGGGCACCGTTTCGTATCAGCTTTATATCCTTTCACTGGAAGCAATAGCTCCGCGTGTTTCGGACATAAATAATAACGCGGTAAGCTGTAAACAACTTAACCGTAGATATTAGCGCGATCACGCAACTCTTTACCTGGCTTAAAGTGTGGAACGTACTTACCTTCCAACTCAACTTTATCACCAGTTTTCGGGTTACGACCAACACGCGGAGCACGGTAGTGAAGAGAAAAACTGCCAAATCCGCGGATCTCAATGCGCTCACCTTCAGCTAGTGTTCCAGCCATATGTTCAAGCATTTCTTTCACTGCATCCTCAACGGCCTTAGCCGGAATATGAGAGTGCTGGCCAGCAAGTCTTTCAATAAGTTCAGACTTGGTCATATTACCTCCAAGCTTTGCAGCTAAACTACCGTATAGGGGCGAAAAGATCGCCCCCCGTTATTACTCGCCTTTTGCAGCTTTGAACGCTTCTGCCATTGCGCTAGAGAAGTTACCTTCTTCTGGCTTGTTGTTAACTGTAGCAATAGCATCTTTCTCATCAGCTTCGTCTTTAGCACGAACAGACAGGCTGATTACGCGGTTTTTGCGGTCAACGCCAGTATATTTGGCTTCAACTTCATCACCGACGTTCAGAACCAGCGTCGCATCTTCAACGCGGTCGCGAGTTGCTTCAGAAGCACGCAGATAACCTTCTACGCCGCCTGCCAATTCAACTGTAGCACCTTTAGCGTCAACTGCAGTGACTTTACCCGTAACAATAGCACCTTTCTTGTTAACAGACAGGTAGTTATTGAACGGATCTTCAGCCAGTTGTTTCACGCCCAAGGAGATACGCTCACGTTCTGCGTCAACTTGCAGAACCACAGCTGCGATTTCGTCGCCTTTCTTGTATTCACGAACTGCTTCTTCGCCTGCAACGTTCCAGGAGATGTCAGACAGGTGAACCAGGCCGTCGATGCCGCCGTCCAAGCCGATGAAGATACCGAAGTCAGTGATAGACTTGATTTTACCTTCAACGCGGTCGTTTTTGTTGTGGGTTTCTGCAAACAGCTGCCATGGGTTAGATTTGCACTGTTTCAGGCCCAGAGAAATACGACGACGTTCTTCATCGATGTCCAGAACCATAACTTCCACTACGTCGCCAACGTTAACAACTTTAGACGGGTGAATGTTTTTGTTGGTCCAATCCATTTCTGAAACGTGTACCAAGCCTTCAACGCCTTCTTCGATTTCTACAAAGCAGCCGTAATCAGTCAGGTTAGTTACACGACCAGTCAGCTTAGTGCTTTCTGGGTAACGTTTAGCGATAGCAACCCATGGATCTTCGCCCAGCTGTTTCAAGCCAAGGGATACACGAGTACGTTCGCGGTCGAATTTCAGAACTTTAACAGTGATTTCGTCGCCCACATTGACGATTTCGCTTGGGTGTTTAACACGTTTCCAAGCCATGTCAGTAATGTGCAGCAAGCCATCAACGCCACCCAGATCAACGAATGCACCGTAGTCAGTCAGGTTCTTAACGATACCCTTAACTTCCATGCCTTCTTGCAGGTTTTCCAGCAATTGATCACGCTCAGCGCTGTTCTCAGATTCGATAACTGCACGACGAGAAACAACCACGTTGTTGCGTTTCTGATCCAGCTTGATGACTTTGAACTCAAGCTCTTTGCCTTCCAGATGCAGAGTATCGCGAACTGGGCGCACATCAACCAGTGAACCAGGCAAGAACGCACGGATGCCGTTCAGTTCGACTGTAAAGCCGCCCTTCACTTTGCCGTTGATCACACCAGTAACGGTTGCAGCTTCTTCGTAAGCTTTTTCCAGCATCAGCCATGCTTCATGGCGCTTAGCTTTCTCACGGGACAGCAGAGTTTCACCGAAGCCGTCTTCAACAGCGTCCAGAGCCACGTCAACTTCGTCACCGACTTGAATTTCCAGTTCGCCTTGCGCGTTCTTGAACTGTTCTACTGGAATTGCTGACTCAGATTTCAGACCGGCGTCAACCAGTACGATATCTTTATCGATAGAAACAACAACACCACGGACGATAGAGCCCGGACGTGTTTCAATTGTTTTCAGGGATTCTTCAAAGAGTTGAGCAAAAGATTCTGTCATGTTTATAATCTTCAGGATTCTTAAGTTTAACGTCCATCTAGCATCCCGCCGGATGGGGTTGTTTCACATGCCTCGCCACACATCCTTGCAGCAAGGTTAAAGTGCTCATCAAAAATAATTTTATTTAAAAAATAAATCATTGAGAGCTCAGAACTGACCGCATTGTCGCTATTTTTTTAACGGCAACGCTAGAATTCGTTGGGCATAAGCCAGCGCCTGTTCGATCACCTGCTCGATGGACATACTGGTTGAATCCAGTACCAACGCATCTGCCGCAGGGACTAAAGGTGCAATAGCCCGATTACGATCGCGAGAGTCCCGCTCCTGTATCTCGGACAAAAGACGTTCAAAGTTAACATTAAACCCCTTTTCCTGCAACTGTAGCATACGCCTGTGCGCACGTTCTTGTGAACTTGCATCAAGAAATATTTTCACCGGGGCATCTGGGAACACCACCGTGCCCATATCACGGCCATCGGCAATCAGGCCGGGCGGTTCACGAAAAGCCCGCTGGCGACGCAATAATGCTTCACGCACCCGAGGAAAAGCCGCTGCCTGAGATGCTGTATTTCCCACAGTTTCAGTGCGGATCTCATTACTGACGTCCTCACCTTCTAAAATGACTTTTAACTGCCCATTTTGCGAAACAAAACGAACATCGAGATGTGCGGCAAGTGGAACTAATGCCTCTTCGGTGCTGATATCTACCTGATGATGCAGTGCCGCCAAAGCTAAAACACGGTATATCGCACCGGAATCCAGCAAACGCCAATCCAACGATTCAGCCAATGCTTTGCAAAGCGTACCTTTACCTGCACCACTTGGTCCATCAACGGTTATCACCGGGGCTGACGCCGTCATTTATCTCTCCTTTCGGTAGGCAAAACCTCTTGTCTACCCGGCAGGGCAAACACAGGAGCAGTATTATACGCTGCATCGAAGTGAACTGTTACCCTGCGGTGGTTTAGTTGCTGAAAATAAAACCATAAGCCGTGGCTGGAGTGTAGAAGAGATGGGAAAGATAGCCAGAAAAAATATTTATTCTTTATCTATTAACAGGCAAAAATCGGTGAAGTTTTGTGAGAAAACCGTCTGTTACAGAATAAAAAATGGGTACTCACTGGTACCCATCTCATGCTGATAAACCCGGTAAAGATTGATCAGGCTAATTGGCTCAGCCGCGCTAATTGCTCGAAGTAATCTGGGAAAGTCTTCGCGGTACATTTAGGGTCAAGGATAGTGACCTGAGTGTCAGATAAAGCCACCAGCGAGAAACACATCGCCATTCGATGGTCATTATAAGTGCCTATTTCTGCTGCGATTAATTGTGCTGGAGGGACAACACGAATGTAATCCTGCCCCTCTTCCACTTGTGCGCCCACTTTTCTCAGCTCTGTCGCCATCGCGGATAAGCGGTCGGTTTCTTTCACGCGCCAGTTATAGATATTACGAATAGTCGTCGGGCCATCGGCAAACAGTGCGGTGGTGGCAATGGTCATTGCAGCATCAGGAATATGGTTCATATCCATATCAATCCCCTGTAATTTCCCCCGGCTACACTCGATATAATCATCACCCCAACTTACTTTAGCGCCCATTTTCTCCAGCACATCAGCAAATTTGGTATCGCCCTGCACACTTTTTTTACCAATACCGGTTACGCGCACTGTCCCGCCTTTAATCGCGGCGGCGGCGAGGAAATAAGAAGCGGAAGATGCATCGCCCTCAACCAGATAGGTACCTGGTGAATGATAAGTCTGCCCGCCTTTAATGTGGAAAACCTGATAATTTTCATGCACAACATCTACACCAAAGGTTTTCATCAGATGCAGGGTAATGTCGATGTAAGGTTTAGATACCAACTCCCCTTGAATCTGAATGTCAGTATCTTGCTCCGCTAAGGGGGCCGTCATCAGGAGCGCTGTCAGGAATTGGCTGGAAACACTGCCATCTACGGTCAGTTTGCCACCACGGAAACCACCGCATAAGCGCAGCGGCGGGTAATTTTCTTGCTCCAGATAATCAATCTGTGCCCCGCCCTGGCGCAATGCATCGACCAAATGACCAATTGGCCGCTCTTTCATGCGCGGTTCACCGGTTAATACAATGTCATTGCTCCCCAAACAAAGGGCGGCCGCCAGCGGACGCATGGCCGTTCCTGCATTGCCCAAGAACAATTCTAATGGTTGCTCAGCAACCAACTTGCCGCCCAGCCCATCAACTTCACAGCGCGTTCTGTCGGCAGAAAGACGGAATTTTACTCCCAATGCCTGTAATGCATTGAGCATATGGCGGATGTCATCACTGTCTAACAAGTTATTCAGCTGGGTCGTCCCCTCAGCCAGCGCAGCCAGAAGAAGTGCACGGTTAGAAACACTTTTAGATCCGGGTAAGTTAACTGTGCCATTAATCAGGGCTATGGGGTGTAAAGTCAGGGATTCCAGCATGGGAAAAGCACTCTCCAGTCTTTGATGAACAACAGCCCCGCACAGGACGGGGCTGTTGTAATTACTTAATAAATAAAACTAATATTTGCTCAGAGCAATCAACCATGGCGGCGTTCAAAGTCAGCCATAAAATCGGTTAATGCTTTCACGCCCTCAATTGGCATCGCGTTATAGATAGAGGCGCGCATGCCCCCGGCAACACGGTGACCTTTTAAGGCTTGCAGCCCTTGCGCTTCTGCTTCGCTCAAGAACAGTTTGTCCAGTGAAGGATCTCTCATTTGGAATGGCACATTCATCCAAGAGCGGTTGGCAATAGCAACCTGATTGCAGTAGAAGCCGGTTTTGTCGATGGCACCATACAGCAACTCAGCTTTCGCCTGATTACGTTTTTCCATTTCGCCCAAACCGCCCTGTTCTTTCAGCCATTTAAATACCAAGCCGGACAGATACCAGGCAAAAGTTGGCGGGGTGTTGAACATTGAATCATTCTCTGCCAGCACCTTGTAATCAAGAATTGACGGCAGTTCCGTGCGGGCTTTACCGAGCAAATCTTCGCGCACGATAACCAGGGTCAAACCGGCTGGGCCAATATTCTTCTGGGCACCCGCATAAATCACACCATAACGGCTGACATCAATGGGGCGGGAGAGAATGGATGAAGAGTAATCCGCAACCACGACTTTGCTGCCAAAATCAGGCTCTTCATTGATAGCCAACCCGTCAATGGTTTCATTCGGGCAATAATGCACATAGGCGGCATTATCACTCAATTTCCATTGTTTCATCGGCTGAATACCGGTTCGGCCATCAACCTCAGTTTTCACATCAATCACATTCGGCGTGCAGTATTTCTGAGCTTCATTGATCGCACTGTGCGCCCAATAGCCGCCGTCGATGTAATCGGCACTGTTATTGTCGCCGAGCAAATTTAGAGGCACAGCAGCGAACTGTGCGCGTGCGCCGCCGTGGCAAAATAACACTTTATAATTGGCTGGGATCTGCATCAAATCGCGTAAATCTTTTTCAGCCTCTTCTGCGACCTGCATAAATTCTTTACTTCGGTGGCTGATTTCCATCACCGACGTGCCCAGACCATGCCAGTTACGCAATTCCTGTTCCGCACGACGTAAAACTTCAACCGGTAGCATTGCTGGACCAGCGCTAAAATTATAAACCTGTGTCATTTCCCCTCACCACACTCAACTGAGATTGCCATCATTATCCTGACTCGGTTTTATCATTCGAGTCCGCCTGCTGCAATGGTTATTCACTCACGAAGGCGAAACTCGCCCTCTCTTCCACAGCAGGCTGTGCGTTATCTTGTCATTTATTTGAAACTATTCACTAAAACTGGCTCAGTCATAACCTTGTTGCATGATAGATAACTCATTTTGCCCGCGGATGATGCAAAGCCTCGACCCAGTGGTGGTGACCGCAACATTGGCAAGTAGCATGTGAATCATCAGAAAATGTAACAATCAGGCCACATTGGCCACAAGCATATTCACCCATTTTTTCTTTATTAATTAATTGGTTAATGCATGATTTTGGCAATACAGGCAGGCCGGGCTTAACCTTTTCGGTACTGAAGAAAAAGACACTGATAGCCCCATTGACCTCCAGAATGGCTAGCCGCACCTGACCGAGATGCTCGACACCTTGTTGGCGCAACTCCATAAAAAATTCATCGTGCGTAATATTTTCCTGCTGCATGGTTTTCCAAACAAATACCCCGTCACTGATAATAATGAGTGGCTTCCCTTCCATCCATTGTTGGATTTTTTCACTGCGCGACATGAGGAAAGTGGCCAGTCGGTACAAAAGCATAATGCTGATGAATACCATAACCACGGGCAGTATCGGCACATCTTCATAAAAAGTGACATCACCGGCGGCTGAGCCGAGGGTCAAAATGATAACCACCTCAAATAGTGACATCTGCCGTACACCACGGCGGCCACTCAGCTTAAGAAATAAAAAGACCAATACAAAAGTCAATAAACACCGAACCCCCACCTCTGCTAAAAATTCAATAGGGAATTTATCCAGCGCCATCCGGTTGAAATCAAAAGTTTTCATTTATTGTTATCCTGCCGTCTAAAAAGGGCAAAATGTTGCCGCGCACCTGTTAAAGGTAGCTGACTGAAGGCATTAGTATTTTTATTTCAGATTACAGGAATTAAAGAGATACGGAGGCCGAAGCCCCCGTCAGAGTTTGACTAGATCAATAGGTGTGGAACAATTTTTGAATTTCTTGTGGTTTTTGCGTTTGGGTTAATGCCAATTGCAACAGCACCCGTGCTTTTTGTGGATTAAGTGAGCCGGAGGCAACAAAGCCATATTTAGTATCATCCACTTCAGCATCTTCAGTGGTAGATCCGGTGGGGACACGGGATGAACGCACCACGGCAACGCCATTATGTGCTGCGGTTGCCAGTGTATCGAACACAGTATGATACAGGTTGCCGTTGCCCACACCGGCACTGACAATCCCTTTATAACCATCAGCAATCAATGCCTTAGCGGGCAAATCGGAGGCATTAGCATAGTTATAAATAATGCCCACTTTCGGCAACTCATTCAGCTTACTGATATCAAAAGCTGGCTGCCTTGGTGCCGGCTGATGCAAATAATTCACTTTACCATCATAGATATAGCCCAGTGGGCCAGTATTAGGTGACTGGAAGGTTTGCACCGAGGTCGTATTGGTTTTCATCACATCACGGCCCGTCAATACCTGGTCATTCATGGCCACCAGCACCCCACGTTTAGCCGAGTTAGCATCACTGGCCACCACCACGGCATTGTAGAGGTTCAGTGGGCCATCAGCGCCCAGAGCCGTCGCCGGGCGCATTGCCCCCACCATCACTACCGGCTTATCACAGTTGACGGTTAAGTCGAGAAAATAGGCAGTTTCCTCCAATGTATCCGTCCCATGGGTAATCACGAATCCGTCGGTTTTGGCACAATCAGCATTAATTTTTTTTGCCAATTTCAACCAAACTTCATCATTCATATCCTGAGAACCGATATTCACCACTTGCTCACCTTGAATATTGGCGAGTTTTTTCATTTCCGGCACGGCGTTGACCAAGGCATCCACGCCCAGTTTTCCGGCGGTATAGTTTGATTTAGTGGCTGAATCGCCGCCGCCGGCGATAGTTCCTCCGGTCGCCAACAAGGTGATATTGGGTAGAGCAAAGGCCGAACCACTGATCCCTGCTAAGATTCCGGCTAAGACAGTTAGCTTTATAGACTTCATATTATGACTCCATCATTTATGAGCTAGCGAATTATCCGGAATATCCATATCAAAACTGTGACATTTACTGCGCTTTAGGAATACATGGAGCTATTAACTAAAACCCCGTATGATTGCGCGTTTTTAGTACCGCCAAAAAGTGAAGACAATGACCCAAACTTTTATTCCCGGCAAAGACGCCGCGCTGGAAGACTCCATCTCCCGCTTTCAGCAAAAACTGAGCGACCTCGGTTTTAATATTGAAGAAGCCTCTTGGCTGAATCCGGTTCCTCACGTTTGGTCGGTACATATCCGCGATCGTGACTGTCCGCTGTGCTTTACTAATGGCAAAGGCGCTAGCAAGAAAGCCGCATTGGCTTCGGCCTTGGGTGAATATTTCGAACGTTTATCCACTAACTATTTCTTTGCGGACTTCTATCTGGGCAAAGGCATTGCGGAAGGTGACTTTGTTCATTATCCGAATGAAAAATGGTTCCCCATCCCTGAAGATGACTTGTTGCCGGAAGGTATTCTGGATGAGCGCCTGTTGACGTTTTACGATCCAGAAAATGAGCTGGTGAGTAGTGACCTGGTGGATTTGCAGTCAGGTAATGCGGCGCGCGGTATCTGCTCTCTGCCATTCATCCGCCAGTCAGATTTAGAAACTGTCTATATTCCGATGAATATTATCGGCAATCTGTATGTTTCAAACGGCATGTCTGCGGGGAATACCGCCAATGAAGCCCGCGTGCAAGCATTGTCTGAAGTGTTTGAACGTTCAGTGAAAAATCGCATTATCGCCGAATCTATCAGCTTGCCAGAGATCCCGGCCGACGTGTTAAATCGCTATCCGGGCGTGGTGGAAGCTATCGCCAAGCTGGAAGAGGAAGGTTTCCCGATCCTGTCTTACGATGCTTCTTTAGGCGGTGCTTATCCGGTCATTTGTGTGGTGCTGTTTAACCCATCCAACGGAACTTGTTTTGCTTCATTTGGCGCACACCCAGATTTCGGTGTAGCCCTTGAACGTACCGTGACTGAATTATTGCAAGGTCGTAGCCTTAAAGACTTGGATGTGTTTACCGCGCCAACCTTTGATGATGAAGAAGTGGCTGAACATACCAATCTGGAAACACACTTTATCGATTCAAGCGGCTTAATCAGCTGGGATATGTTTAAACAACAAGCTGATTATCCTTTCGTGGATTGGAGCTTTAAAGGCACCACTGAAGAAGAGTTCGCCACCTTGATGGCTATCTTCAAGCAAGAAGATGCTGAAGTGTATATCGCTGATTATGAACATTTAAGTGTCTACGCCTGCCGGATTCTGGTGCCAGGCTGGTCAGATATTTACCCTGCTGAAGATTTGCTGATGGCGAACAACACCATGGGCGTGCATCTGCGCAGCACTTTACTGGCCCTGCCGGACACTGATTGGCAGCCAGCACAATATCTGGAACTTATTCAGACCTTGGATGATGAAGGTTTAGATGATTTCGCCCGAGTCCGTGAGCTGCTGGGTATTGCCTCCGGTAAAGATAACGGCTGGTACACTCTGCGGGTTGGCGAGTTGAAATCCATGCTGGCCTTGGCGGGCGGTGATTTGGAACAAGCGCTAATTTGGGTCGAGTGGACACAAGATTTCAACTCTTCTGTGTTCACTGCGAAACAGGCTAATTATTATCGTTGCCTGCAAACTCTGCTGTTGCTGACCCAAGAGCCAGAACGTGATGCAGCCCAGTATTATAGCGCTTTTGTGAAAATGTATGGTCAAGAGGCTGTAGAGGCCGCATCAGCGGCTATCGCCGGTGAAGAACGCTTTAATGGCCTGTTTAGTGTCGATGAAGACCTCAAAGCTCTACCAGCGCATCAAGCACTGCTGGGTGCTTATGCCAAATTACAGGCAGCAAAACGCCGTTATTGGGCAAAAAGCGAGTAAGCCCCGCTGCCCCACAGATTTTAGTTATCTGTCTGTTGGGGCCGTAATTAACCAATGAAGCGGCAAATGCCGCTTTTTTTATCTCAAGATTTCTCGCCTATTAATTTTTTGCAATTATTCCTGACTAAATTAAATACAAACACCGCAAGCCAACAATTGTTTTTGTCATAAAAAAACGTTACTTTCTGACGCCGCCTGAGGTAAAAAACAGCACCTTTAAACAAACATTATTTACTCATCAGATAAAACAGAGAAACAGGTAAATAAATAGTTAATTTTTAATGACAGCGATGAATAAAAATAGCTACAAATACTGTTTTTATTTAACGTTCTCAACGGCTTTAAAACAGTGCAATCAAAAATATTTGTAAATATTAAAATATTTTTTTATTTTAAAAATCAAAAAGTTAAGCTCATTAAGCACACATTTTGTAGTGTTTTAAAGCGAACTAAACTCTCGCAATATGATCCATATCAATTTTCACGCTATACTGCTTTGCTAGTATCTCGTTGTGCTTTATTAACCCTTAAGAGAGAGTTAGTGTGAAAGCTGACAACCCCTTCGATGCATTATTACCTGCGGCAATGGCTAAAGTAGCCGAAGATGCCGGTGTCTATAAAGCCACCAAGCATCCGCTAAAAACTTTTTATTTAGCGATTACTGCTGGTGTGTTTATTTCAATTGCGTTTGTTTTTTATATTACAGCGACTACCGGTACCGCAGGCGTGCCTTTCGGCTTTGCCAAGTTGGTGGGTGGTATTTGTTTCTCCCTAGGGCTAATGTTAGTTGTGGTATGTGGTGGTGATCTTTTCACTTCTACCGTGCTCACAACTGTAGCCAAAGCCAGTGGCCGTATTACCTGGCGTCAACTGGGATGCAACTGGGTTAATGTCTATATTGGGAACCTTTGCGGTGCGCTATTTTTCGTGTGCCTTATTTGGTTTGCGGGACAACATACGGTGGCAAATGGTCAATGGGGTCTGAATGTTTTACAAACAGCCGACCACAAATTGCACCATACTTTTGTTGAAGCAGTCTGTTTAGGCATTCTGGCTAACTTAATGGTCTGCCTGGCGGTTTGGATGAGTTACTCCGGCCGTACCATAATGGACAAAATGTTTGCGATGATTTTACCGGTGGGAATGTTTGTTGCCAGCGGCTTTGAGCATAGCATCGCAAATATGTTTATGATCCCTATGGGTATTGTGATTAAAAACTTCGCATCGCCTGAGTTTTGGCAATCCATAGGATCTGCACCGGAGCAATTTGCTCACTTAACCGTAAGTAACTTTATTATTGATAACCTGATTCCAGTCACTATTGGCAACATCATTGGTGGCGGATTATTGGTAGGGTTGACTTACTGGATAATTTATCTGCGCGGTGACCAGCAACATTAAGTGTGGCCGCACACGGTTTTCGAAGAAATTCACATTAAAAGGTAGATGCATTATGACCGAACTTAATGAAAAATTGGCCAAAGCATGGCAAGGTTTTACCCAAGGTGATTGGCAGAAAGAAGTCAACGTTCGTGACTTCATCCAGAAAAACTACACGCCTTATGAAGGCGATGAATCCTTCCTTGCCGGCTCTACCGAAGCGACCGACAAGTTGTGGGCGAAAGTTATGGAAGGTATCAAACTGGAAAACCGCACTCATGCGCCAGTTGATTTCGATACCGACGTCGTCGCGACCATCACTTCCCATGATGCGGGTTATATTGATAAAGATCTGGAAACCATCGTTGGTTTGCAGACTGAAAAACCATTGAAACGTGCGCTGATCCCATTCGGCGGCATTAAAATGGTCGAAGGCTCTTGCAAAGTTTATGGTCGTGAACTTGACCCACAACTGAAAAAAGTCTTCACCGATTACCGCAAGACACACAACCAAGGTGTGTTTGACGTTTATACCAAAGACATCCTGAACTGCCGTAAATCTGGTGTACTGACTGGTTTGCCAGATGCTTATGGTCGTGGCCGTATCATCGGTGACTATCGTCGCGTAGCCGTTTACGGTATCGACTACCTGATGAAAGACAAACTGGCTCAGTTCAACTCTCTACAGGATGACCTGGAAAACGGTAAAGACCTGGAAATGACTATCCAGCTGCGCGAAGAAATTGCTGAACAGCATCGTGCTCTGGGTCAAATCAAAGAAATGGCAGCCAAATATGGTTGCGATATCTCAGGTCCAGCGACTAACGCTAAAGAAGCAGTACAGTGGACTTACTTCGGCTACCTGGCTGCGGTTAAATCTCAGAACGGTGCTGCCATGTCCTTCGGCCGCGTGTCTACTTTCCTTGACGTTTACATCGAACGTGACATGAAAGAAGGCAAACTGACCGAAATCGAAGCGCAGGAATTGATTGACCATTTGGTGATGAAACTGCGTATGGTTCGCTTCTTGCGTACCCCTGAGTATGATGAGCTGTTCTCTGGTGACCCAATCTGGGCAACTGAATCACTAGCAGGTATGGGCGTTGATGGCCGTACTCTGGTGACTAAAACCAGCTTCCGCTTCTTGAACACCCTGTACACCATGGGGCCGTCTCCAGAGCCGAACATGACCATTCTGTGGTCTGAAAAGCTGCCACTGAACTTCAAAAAATATGCAGCTAAAGTGTCTATCGATACTTCATCTGTACAGTATGAAAACGATGACCTGATGCGCCCTGACTTCAACAACGATGACTATGCTATCGCTTGTTGTGTTAGCCCAATGATTGTCGGTAAACAAATGCAGTTCTTTGGTGCGCGTGCCAACCTGGCGAAAACCATGTTGTATGCAATCAATGGCGGCGTTGATGAAAAAATGAAGATCCAGGTTGGCCCGAAAGAAGCGCCAATGATGGATGAAGTGCTGGACTATGACAAAGTCATGGAACGCATGGATCACTTTATGGATTGGCTGGCTAAACAATACGTTACCTCGCTGAACATCATTCACTACATGCACGACAAGTACAGCTATGAAGCTGCGCTGATGGCTCTGCATGACCGTGATGTTTACCGTACTATGGCGTGTGGTATCGCAGGTCTGTCTGTTGCTGCTGACTCCCTGTCTGCTATCAAATATGCCAAAGTAAGCACCATTCGTGATGCTGATGGCCTGGCTATCGACTTCAACATCGAAGGCGAGTATCCACAATTTGGTAACAACGACTCACGTGTTGATGACATCGCCTGTGATCTGGTTGAGCGCTTCATGAAGAAAATTCAGAAGCTGCGTACTTACCGTGGTGCAGTAGCCACTCAGTCTGTACTGACCATTACCTCTAACGTGGTTTATGGTAAGAAAACCGGTAACACCCCAGATGGCCGTCGCGCTGGTGCTCCATTCGGTCCAGGTGCTAACCCAATGCACGGTCGTGACCAGAAAGGTGCTGTTGCCTCTCTGACTTCTGTTGCTAAACTGCCGTTTGCTTACGCGAAAGATGGTATTTCTTATACCTTCTCTATCGTGCCAAATGCACTGGGTAAAGACGACGAAGTTCGTAAAGCTAACCTGGCAGGTCTGATGGATGGTTACTTCCATCACGAAGCGTCCATCGAAGGTGGTCAACACCTGAACGTGAACGTAATGAACCGTGAAATGCTGTTAGACGCGATGGAAAACCCGGAAAAATATCCGCAGTTAACTATCCGTGTCTCTGGTTACGCTGTTCGTTTCAATGCGCTGACTAAAGAACAGCAGCAGGATGTGATTACTCGTACATTCACTCAGTCAATATAAGTTCTAACTAAAATAGATTAAACTAAAAGGCTCCACCTTAGTGGGGCCTTTATTTATCCAGTATTGGAGTAACCTGCAATGTCCGTACTTGGCCGCATTCACTCATTCGAATCCTGTGGCACCGTTGACGGCCCGGGTATTCGATTTATCGTGTTCTTCCAAGGCTGCTTAATGCGCTGCCTGTATTGCCATAACCGTGATACCTGGGATACCCACGGCGGTAAAGAAGTTACTGTCGATGAATTGGTCAAAGAAGCCGTGACTTATCGTCACTTTATGAATGCTTCTGGTGGCGGTGTGACTGCCTCCGGTGGCGAAGCTATCTTGCAAGCAGAATTTGTTCGTGATTGGTTCCGTGCTTGTCATGAAGAAGGTATTCATACTTGCCTGGACACTAACGGTTTTGTACGTCGCTATGATCCAGTGATTGATGAACTATTAGACGCCACAGATTTAGTCATGCTGGATTTAAAACAGATGGATGACAGCGTGCATCAAAATCTGGTCGGTGTGTCCAATCACCGAACGCTGGAATTTGCCCGCTACTTAGCAAAACGTAATCAGAAAACCTGGGTTCGTTATGTGGTGGTTCCGGGTTGGTCAGATGACGACAAATCAGCCCATATGCTGGGTGAGTTTACTCAGAACATGACCAATATCGAGAAAATCGAATTGTTGCCTTACCACGAATTGGGTAAGCACAAATGGATTGCCATGGGTGAAGAGTACAAATTGGATGGGGTAAAACCCCCGACCAAAGAAATTATGGACCGTGTGAAGGGTATTCTGGAAAGTTATGGTCACAAAGTGATCTATTAATACCCATCAATAACACGCTGATTTTTAATCATGCCGCCATGCAAGGTTTACCCCACTGGCGGCATTTTTTTAGCGGTTATACTGCCGCGTAAGGTGTTTTTTGCTGATCGGGTTTGCGCAGCAACATCATTAAATACACCAAAGCCACACCCGCAATCATGATGAACAAAAGATTGTCTGAATAGCGCTGCATTAGCAATGAAGTCATCGTCGGCCCAGTCAGGCTACCAATGGTATAACTCATCAAGAGCGCCTGATTCATTGCGACCAACTCATCAGCACTGGCCTTTTCACAGGCCCAGGCCATGGCAACCGGGTATAGAGTAAAACCGGCGCATCCCAAAATAAACAATGCCGGAGCAAGCGCATAGTTACCCAAAACCGCCACGCTGCCGAGAATCACAACAAACACCTGAATGCGCAGCACTAACAAGCGGCCATAGCGGTCTGCCATTTTACCAATTGGCCACTGCCCAATAATCCCTGAACTGACCAGCAGTGCCATCCACCACCCGACACTGGCATCACTCATCCCTTGATGGGATAAATACAACGGCAGCAACCCATAGAGCGAACCTAATAACACACCGGAGATAATGCAGCCATTAATCCCCAAACGTGCGCTACGGCGCTTTAGCATCGGCCAAACCGCAATATGGGGTAACTCGCCGCTCCCTTGATGCGAGAAATGCGCAAATAGCAGCGGTAGCATGGCAGTAATGACCAACGCACTGACCCACGGGATAACATTAAGCAGTTGAGTCGAGACAACGCCTAAGAGTAATTGCCCAGTGACAGTACCCAGATAGTAGATCATCATGTAAGCCGCCAGTAGTTGGCCACGGTTGGTTACCGTACCACTACGCAGTAGCGCACTTTCGACTATGACCCAAATTAATGCACACGCCACACCGGCAAAAAAGCGCCACCCCAGCCAGCTCCAAAAATCAACCGACAGCATCAACCCACAAGTCGCCAGCGCGAATAAAATGCAGGAGTAATGATAACTGCGATTAAAGCCCAATTGCTGGATAAACCGCCCGGCAATCAATGTCCCGACCAGGTTCCCGCTAAAATATGACGAGCTAACCATCCCCACTTGCCAGGTCGACAATTGTTGATGAGATAACCATAAGGGAACTAATGTATTCAAAACCGCGATAGAAATCGTAAACAGCAAAAGCCCACAGAGCAAAAGCAGCACCGGGCGAGAATATGCGGACATAATAAGACAGAGGCCGTCGGGACAAGGGAAGTGAGCGCATCATGCCACTGGTGATAAAAAAGTCAATTACATCACGAGAGTGGATAGCACGATATGTTGTTGGATAAATCTCTGCGCCCTTAATCCCGGGTATTCGCTGATAATCGCAAAAAGAAAAAGCCCCCAAGGGGGCTTTATAACTGCCTGATAACTAAGCGAGATAAATTGACTCGCGGCTATTAGCCAATAAATTCTAAACCGCCCATGTACGGGCGTAACACTTCAGGCACCTGAATACGGCCATCAGCCTGCTGGTAGTTTTCCAGCACTGCGACCAAGGTACGCCCAACCGCCAGACCAGAACCATTCAGGGTATGAACCAGACGGGTTTTTCTGTCAGTTTTGTTACGGCAACGCGCTTGCATACGGCGCGCCTGGAAATCCCACATGTTGGAACATGAGGAGATTTCGCGGTAAGTATTCTGCGCCGGCAGCCACACTTCCAGATCGTAAGTTTTGCTGGAGCCAAAGCCCATATCGCCGGTACACAACAGGACTTTACGGTATGGCAACTCCAGCAATTGCAGCACTTTCTCTGCATGGCCGGTTAGCTCTTCCAGAGCCGCCATTGAATCTTCCGGGCGTGTTATCTGCACCATCTCAACTTTGTCGAACTGATGCATACGGATCAAACCGCGGGTATCACGACCATAAGAACCCGCTTCCGAACGGAAACAAGGTGTATGTGCCGTCATTTTCAATGGCAGGGAATCTTCTTCCAGAATCTCATCACGCACCAGGTTGGTCACTGGCACTTCCGCCGTTGGAATCAATGCATAGGTGCTGGTGTCAGATTCTTCTTCCAATGGTTTGGTATGGAAAAGGTCACCACCGAACTTAGGCAATTGGCCAGTCCCATAAAGGGTCGCATGGTTAACTAAATAAGGAACGTAAGTTTCCAGATAGCCGTGTTTTTCAGTGTGTAGATCGAGCATAAACTGTGCCAATGCGCGGTGCATCCGGGCAATTTGCCCTTTCATCACCACAAAACGCGCGCCAGTCAGCTTCACCGCTGCTGCAAAATCAAGCCCACCGGCCATTTCACCGAGGGAAACGTGATCCCTTACCTCAAAGTCATACTGGCGAGGTTCACCCCAACGGCTGACTTCAAGATTATCGTTTTCATCTTTACCCACTGGAACAGAATCATCCGGCAAGTTAGGAATAGACAACGCCAGATCGCGGATTTCGTCTTGCAACTTGTCCAACTCGGCTTTCGCTGCATCCAACTTTTCACCCAAGACATTGACTTCCAAACGTAATGGTTCAATATCTTCGCCACGCGCCTTGGCCGCGCCAATCAGTTTCGATCGGGAGTTACGTTCTGCTTGCAGACTTTCTGTTTCAACCTGTAAAACTTTGCGGCGCTCTTCTTGTTGGCGCAACGTATCAACATCAAGTTTAAAACCTCTGCGAGCCAGTCTTTCGGCGACTGCGTCTAGCTCATTGCGCAGCATATTGGGATCGAGCATGCTAGTCCTGTGCTTGTAGTTATGGTTATACCCTTGAACTGGAATTGCAGTGTTGTTAGCAATGCCATGATTTGGGGTATAAAGGGTTATTGAAAAGAATTTAACGACGTAAGTAGCATAAACAGCCGCTTAGCCGTTCTATATAGCGCTAACCTTACCGCAACAGCAAGGCTAGCGGTAGCGTTTTATCGGGCTATTTTGATCCTGCTCAGCCAGCCATGCCAGCTTTTCACCAATTTTGCCTTCCAGACCTCGGGATGACGGTAAATAGTAGCGGGTTGTGGCCATTTCTGGCGGGAAATAGTTCTCACCGGCAGCATAAGCATGTTGTTCATCATGGGCATAACGGTATTCAGCCCCTAACCCCATTTCTTTCATGAGTTTGGTTGGCGCATTACGCAGATGTTCCGGCACATCAAAATCAGGTTTATCACGCGCATCCTGCATGGCGGCTTTAAACGCCGTGTAAACCGCATTACTTTTCGGCGCACAAGCCAAATAAACAATCGCCTGAGCAATCGCTCGCTCACCTTCCGCCGGACCAACACGGGTAAAACAGTCCCATGCTGATATAGCCACTTGCATTGCGCGAGGATCGGCATTACCGATATCTTCCGATGCAATGGCTAATAAACGCCGAGCCACATAGAGCGGATCACCGCCTGCCGTGATAATTCGCGCATACCAATACAAGGCGGCATCGGGCGCGGACCCACGAATAGACTTATGGACTGCCGAGATAAGGTCATAATAACGATCGCCTTTATTATCAAAGCGCGCACTACGTTCGCCAGACACCTCTTTCAGTAAGTCAGGGGTCAATACCCGCACCCCATTGGCATCTATTTCTGCCATATCTGCCATCATTTCAAGGCTATTCAAGGCCCGGCGCGCATCGCCTCCCACCAATTCAGACATCATACGGCGAGTTTCATCTGGCAGTTTTATATTCTGCCCACCATAGCCTCGACTGCTGTCTGACATGGCTTGCTCAATAACTTTTTCAATATCGGCAGCGGTGAGAGCTTTCAGCAAATAGACCCTAGCTCTGGAGAGCAACGCCGAATTCAGTTCAAATGACGGGTTTTCTGTCGTGGCGCCAATAAAGGTGATGGTACCATCTTCAATATGAGGTAAAAACGCATCTTGCTGACTTTTATTGAAACGATGGACTTCATCGACAAATAAAATTGTCCGCCGACCTGCATCACGATTTTGCCGCGCGCGCTCAATCGCTTCGCGAATCTCTTTAATGCCAGAGGTCACCGCTGAAATACGTTCGACATCCGCCTGACCATAGCGGCCAATAATTTCTGCCAAAGTAGTTTTGCCGGTCCCCGGCGGCCCCCAGAGGATCATCGAGTGTAATTGTCCAGCAACGATCGCCCGCGGTAACGGTTTACCCGGTGCCAGCAAATGCTGCTGACCAATATATTGTTCCAACGTCAAAGGCCGCATCCGCGCGGCCAATGGCTGAAATTCATTCTGGGAAAAATCGAGGGACATATTACTCACACTGACCTCACTGCCGCTGGTCGTCCAGCGTCACACCTTTTGGTAGGGTAAATTTAAATTTACTGGCATCCGCAGAGCTATTTTGCTGACCTTTCAGCGTATAAGCACTGCGCTGCCCATCTTGCTCAATCGCAGTAAAGCTTTTGATAGTGCCCGTTGGCGTTACCGTGATAGCAAATTGCTTCAAATTGCCACTGGCGCTTTTCGGCGTAAGTTCAAAATCATCACCTTTCTGCTTCACATTATACTGTTTCCAGTCATCCGGGTTATTGCGAGTAATCAGCATAAATGGCGTATTACCTGTGGCATTTTTCAACCAGGTCGCTGTGGCCTGTTCAACAAACGGGTTATAGAACCACAGTGTTTCACCATCAGAAATCAAGACACTCTCGTCAGGGGAGGTCATATGCCAGTTAAACAAATTTGGCCGTTTCACCCATAGCTCCCCCTCACCCTCTTGCACTGCTGTACCCTCTGAGCTGGTCACTTTTTGCGAGAAGTTAGCGTGGAAACTGTTTACCTTGCTCAGGCGTCCTTGTAAGTCGGAGCTGGCATCTGCCAGCGCGTGAGCTGAAATTAAACCCGATAACAGACAGCAAGCAACAAGCAGTTTTTTCATTATTCTAAGTACCTTATAAAATTCATTGCGCCCTAATCGGGCCACCACAAAGGCGAATTCAGTGAGCGAGTTATATTGTCACTCTATGTGCCGTTTAAGTCTATGACTGGTAAGCTGAATGCATACCATAAACCTGACCACTTTAGCTGAAGTATTTCCGTTTCGTTAGCATATTATTCTGATAAATCTGAGGTTTACGCTTCTTTGCATAAGGGCCGCAAAGCGGCCCTGTCTATGTTAACTACCTCAAAACAAGATATTACTCGTGTGGAGGCGGAGCCAAGACTTCACGATTCCCGTTATGGCCGGGCGTACTGACAATCTGCTGGGCTTCCATCTGCTCAATAATCCGTGCCGCACGGTTATAGCCGATACGGAATTGGCGCTGTACCCCGGAGATAGACGCACGGCGCTTCTCCAGGACAAAGTTCACCGCTTGGTCAAACAGTGGGTCCAATTCTTCGTCGCTATCCAAGCCAAGGCTACCGCCTTCACCATCCTCACTACCACTGAGAATGCTCTCAATGTATTGAGGACGACCACGAGCTTTCCAATCATTAACCACCGCGTGCACTTCCTGATCGCGGACAAAAGCGCCGTGAACACGTACCGGAATTGAGGAATTAGGTGCCATATACAGCATATCCCCCATCCCCAGTAGCGATTCTGCACCACCTTGATCAAGGATAGTTCGCGAATCTATCTTGCTGGAAACCGTAAATGCGATGCGGGTCGGAATGTTGGCTTTAATGAGGCCTGTAATCACATCCACAGACGGGCGCTGAGTTGCCAAGACTAAATGAATCCCAGCAGCTCGGGCTTTTTGCGCCAAACGCGCAATTAGCTCTTCAACTTTCTTGCCCACTGTCATCATCAGGTCAGCAAATTCATCCACCATCACCACGATATAAGGCAATTTCACCAACATTGGCGGTGAAATATCCATACTATCAGAGGGTTTCCAGAATGGATCGGGGATTGGACGCCCCATCGCTTCAGCTTGAGCCACTCGCTCGTTATATCCAGCAAGGTTACGCACACCCAATGCAGACATCAGCTTATAGCGCCGTTCCATTTCGCCGACACACCACCGCAATGCATTCGCCGCATCTTTCATATCAGTAACCACTTCGGTTAACAGATGAGGGATCCCCTCATACACTGACAGCTCCAGCATTTTCGGGTCAATCATGATAAAGCGCACATCTTCTGGCGTGGCTTTATACAAGATGCTGAGGATCATGGCGTTAACGCCCACCGATTTACCGGAACCGGTGGTACCAGCCACCAGTAAATGAGGCATTTTAGCCAGATCGGCTACCACCGGTTGCCCAGCAATATCCTTACCCAACACAATAGCTAATGGCGACGGATTATCTCGGAATTTGGCACAATCGAGGACTTCGCGTAAATAAACGGTCTGACGATGTTTATTGGGTAGTTCAAGCCCGACATAAGGCTTACCTGGAATCACTTCCACCACACGCACGGCAATAGCCGAAAGAGATCGAGCCAAATCGCGAGAAAGATTAGAAATGCGCGAAGCTTTGACACCTGGTGCTAAATCAAGCTCAAAGCGGGTAATGACCGGCCCCGGAGATATACCCACGACCTCTGCTTTCACCCGATAATCACCTAACCGCGCTTCGACTAAACGCGCCATTTGCTCCAGAGCAAACATATCAACCGGTTCCTCCTCCGCTGGCGGAGAAGAAAGAAGATCCAACGTCGGCAATGGTGTTGTCGGTTTGACCAAAGGCTGATCATTGCGCATCAAGAAGGGGTGAATCAAACTGTCCATCGCCGGAGTTGGCTGCACTGGTGAAACTGGCGGTACTGCTGTCGGAGTTGGTTGCACCGGTGCTGATTGGCCAGAATACACTTGATGAGTTTGATTGACTCCTGACGGCTGATAGGCCGAGACCTGTTCAGTATGCTCTGGTACAGAAGTACCTTTCACTGTTGCTGGCTGCGCGGCGTCGTCAACATACGGAGACAGCGTAAACAGAGGCTCACGTGGGCTTTCATCGACCAGATCTGCAACCGGTGAGAATGTAAAGGCACTACGGGTATCTACGGGTTGCGTTTCCTCAACAAAAGCATGTTTATATTCGCTAGCGTCAAGATTTTCATCGTCCGGAGAACCATAACGATGTTGCTGTTGCGCTGCAAAGGCTTGTCGTAATGCCGCCTCTTGCAAAGCCTGTTCATCTTCTGGCTCTGCCGCAGAGAAAGTATTCCCCCCCGCATCGGCTGATTGTCCGTAACGCTCTGATTGTTGGTCAGCAAAAGCTTGACGCAAGATTGCCTGCTGTAATGCATCATCTTCAGAGGCAACCTCCGCTGTAAATAACGTTTCAGCAACTTGAGGAGCTTGTGCTTCTTGCTCTCGCTGTTCCTGCTCCGCCATACGCTGAGACGGTAATTTGATACCGTAGGAAGCGAGTTCACGCCGTGTCGGGATCCGAACAGGATTAGGCCTTGGTAACTCAGGCCCTATGCCCTGTTTAACCTGTAAACTGCTATCACTGGTAGCGGTAAATGCGGGCATAAACGTGGCGGCAGCCGCACTTGCCGCGACTACTCCTATCGTAGACGCAGGGCGACTTGGCGACCCCATCGGGGCCAGACCATCAATATCTGTGCCCATTCCAGGGTTCATATAAGGTGTACTTTCTACCTGATCGCTATGGCGCTGCGCCGCTGAAAAATCAAAGGGAGAATGGCTAGCGGGTGTTGCTGGTTTGTCCCATGAACCCAGTTGAGGCTCAGGCCTTTCAACCGACGGTGCAACACGTGTTGGCGCAGGAGACGTCGCTTCTTGTGGAATTTCAAAAGAATAGAGCGGCGGCGTTGCGGCCATATTATCAACCATCGGCACTGTACTGTGGCTGATAACGGGTTCGGACGGAGGACCCGCAGGAGATAACACTGACGGCTCATCATTATCTGTTGCACGTAATGTACTCAATAATGGGTCATCGCCATCTTTGGTTTCAGCAACTGCTGCACTAGCCAATGTTGCCCCATCCAATATCGAGCTAACAGGTGCATCTGTTACGGATGGTGCCGAGAACAATACATCGTCATCCGCATGGGCGGAGTTTGCCGCCAGCGCTGTAGCCGCTGTTACACCCACAACCGATTTATTCGGCGTAACGCCTTTATCTTGCTCAGCAGTCATCGCCCCATCAACTTGGTAATCGTCATCTTCATCGTCATAATGTTCTTCACGACGTGAACGATTAGTCATAAATGTCAACGATCCTAAGACTACTCCACCAATTTTTTCAGCAATAACCAACCATGACCACCCCGTAAAGAGTGTCAGGCCCACAGCCCAGATACAGAGCAATGTCAGGGTTGCCCCCACACCGTTGAACCATGGCAACATGGCATTACTGAATAGACTGCCGATCACCCCGCCAGAGGCGAAATAGTAAAGATCGTCAATATTTAATGCAGCCAAACCACATGAGGTTAAAATCAGGGCTAATGTGCCTATCAACCGCAATGAGAGTGCAAAGTAATCGACATGCTCACTGGCATCACGCTGGCGAAATGCAGCCCAGCACAACATCACCATAATGGCGGGAATTGCATAAGCCAAGACGCCGAAAGTGAAGAACAATGTATCGGCCATCCAGGCGCCAACACTTCCACCAAGATTATGGATCGGCTCATGCCATGAAGTTTGCGACCAACTCGGGTCTGAAGGGTTGAAACTGAGCAGCGCGGCCATTAGGAAGGCTGCCAAAATCGTTACCACAATCAAAACAGCCTCAAGCAAACGGCGCCCATTGCTGAGTTTTTTCAAAGTAACTTCTTTATCTTCTGTATATTCCTGGCTCAAGAAAGGCTCTCCAGGTTCCTGTTAACTAGTATGAGTAGCAACGCCGAGAACCCTCCCGGCGTTGAAACTGTATGAATAAACAGGAGTGTAACCAAATTACTCAGGTTTTGCACCTGCCTGTTTACCGCGTTTTAATAACAAGGCGGTTACTCTGCTTCACTTCTTCCATGACAACATAAGTGCGGGTGTCGTTGACTCCCGGTAGGCGAAGCAAGGTCTCACCGAGTAATGTACGGTAAGCAGACATGTCAGGTACACGAGTTTTCAACAAATAGTCGAAATCACCGGAAACCAGGTGACACTCTTGAATTTCCTCAAGATTTTTTACAGCGGTATTAAATTGCTCAAACACATCCGGAGCGCCACGATTCAGAGTAATCTCAACGATAACCAGCAGTGATGCATCCAAATACTGTGGATTAAGCAGTGCAGTATAGCCATGAATGAAGCCCTGACGCTCTAAGCGGCGAACCCGTTCCAGACATGGTGTTGGTGACAACCCTACTCGTTTTGAAAGCTCAACGTTAGAGATACGCCCATCCTTTTGTAATTCATTCAGGATGTTACGATCTATACGATCAAGCTCTTTCCCCGGGCGTTTTTTGTTATCTATCATCTTATAATCTCTCTTAATTTCCTTGAGTCTGCGACATGCTCTCATTAACTATGAATTTTGAGCTTGCTACAGACACGACCCGCAGCCTGTTTTATGCAAATATATCAACACGTTGTTATCTCACACCCTGTCTGTCTAACTGTATGCGAGGTACTCGATGATTATTAGCGTTGAGGAAGAGATAGCGCATCACGAACAACAACAGAAACTCCCCCCTGCAGTTATCCGAGAACATACTCCACATGCCATCCAGCATTAATCGAAAACATTCCAGGGTTTTCGCTTGGTATCACTGACACCAAATCTGAAATTATGGCGCGCAGATAATTTCTTCTTCCTATGATGTTTTCGCAAATGCACAGCCGATTGTCAAAGTAAAAGAAGTTAAATCAGTACAACATGCCATAATTAAAAATCAAGAACGCTTATCTTCGCTATTTTTTCATCCTAAATTTGCTATAAAATGATGCAAAATAACGTGCCAAAAATTGTTGATATTTCTTTAACCATCGCCCTGCAAGCCACATTCTTTATGGGGTCAAAGATTTTTAAGACTGTTCTACTTGCAACGTAGAAAGGAATTTCTATCTCTTTTGCACTCTGCTCGACTTCGTTTTGCCCCTAACTGCTGGTTCTTGATACATTTAGTTCGTTAAATAGGCATTACCTATCAAACAAATCGCTAACAACATTTTTGTCTGCTTTTTTTAATGCTCGAACTTCCCTACAATCGTTAACATTGTCCGCCATTGTGGGAAAGAGGTATTCATGAGCACCGCAAAACATAGCAAATTGATTATTTTGGGTTCTGGTCCTGCGGGTTATACCGCAGCAGTTTATGCGGCACGTGCCAACCTGAGTCCTGTATTGATTACCGGAATGGAAAAAGGCGGTCAATTGACCACCACCACCGATGTCGAAAACTGGCCGGGTGATCCAGAAGGTCTCACCGGCCCGGCGCTGATGGAACGGATGCATGCACATGCAGAAAAATTCCAAACAGAAATTCTGTTCGACCACATCAATAAAGTCGACTTACAGAACCGTCCATTCCGCCTATTTGGTGATGGTGCTGAATACACTTGCGATGCACTGATCATTGCAACTGGCGCATCTGCACGTTATCTCGGGATGGAATCAGAAGAAGCATTCAAGGGCAAAGGGGTTTCCGCCTGTGCAACTTGTGATGGTTTCTTCTATCGTAACCAAAAAGTTGCCGTGGTCGGCGGTGGCAATACTGCCGTTGAAGAAGCGCTGTATCTGGCAAATATTGCCGAGGAAGTTCACCTGATTCACCGCAGGGATAGCTTCCGCTCAGAAAAAATCCTGATCGACCGTCTGATGGAAAAAGTGAAGAACGGCAATATTGTGCTCCATACTGATCGCACTTTGGATGAAGTGCTGGGGGACAATATGGGCGTCACTGGCGTACGTCTGAAGTCCACCAAAAACAGCGAAACTGAAGAGTTAGCGGTAGCCGGTGTATTCATTGCTATTGGTCATAGCCCTAACACCGCCATTTTTGGTGATCAATTAGCACTGGAAAATGGTTATATTAAAGTGCAGTCCGGTATTCAGGGCAATGCAACACAAACCTCAATTCCTGGTGTGTTTGCTGCGGGTGATGTTATGGATCATATCTATCGCCAGGCAATCACCTCCGCTGGCACCGGCTGTATGGCCGCGCTGGATGCAGAACGCTATCTGGATGGATTAGTTAACGACAAATAATCCATATCAAAACTTCACCTAATACCGACGGGCAGCTAACAGATACGTGAGCCGCCCGTTTTTAATTTCTGTTGGCCCTTTATTTGGTATATCGGCATGTCAATGAAAAACAGCAAATTATAGATATCGACTAATGCGGCGACTATCACAAGCATTATGGTTTCCCCTCATGGCTTGACGCGGTAATATTGCCCCTCGCTGGTTTGCCATCTTCAAAGGTGACAAATATTTTTTGAAGCTTTCCCGTACCTTGCGCAGAAAATTACCCGATGAATAAAACACGACAGTATGAGTTGATTCGTTGGCTGAAAAAACAAAGCGCCCCCGCGCAACGTTGGCTCCGCCTGTCTATGCTACTTGGCCTCTTCAGTGGGTTACTGATTATTGCTCAAGCTTGGTTATTGGCCACCTTGTTGCAAGCGCTGATCATTGACAAAATCCCGCGCGCGGAATTAATCACTGATTTTGGTTTGCTGGCTGGAACTTTCGCCGTACGCGCCGTGATCAGTTGGTTGCGTGAGCGAGTAGGGTTTATTTGCGGCATGAAGGTACGTCAACAGATTCGCAAAATAGTGTTAGATCGATTAGAGCAACTCGGCCCTGCTTGGGTAAAAGGCAAACCCGCCGGAAGTTGGGCAACGATTATTTTGGAACAAATTGAAGATATGCAGGATTACTATTCTCGCTATTTGCCGCAGATGTACTTAGCTGTCTTTATTCCAGTGCTGATTTTGATTGCTGTCTTCCCGATCAACTGGGCAGCAGGTTTAATTTTATTTGTCACTGCACCATTGATCCCTTTGTTTATGGTGCTGGTCGGAATGGGCGCTGCCGACGCCAACCGGCGTAATTTTGTCGCACTCGCTCGTCTAAGTGGTAACTTCCTCGACCGTTTGCGTGGTCTGGACACTTTACGTTTATTTAACCGCGCCAAAGCAGAAACAGACCAAATTCGTGAATCCTCAGAAGATTTCCGTCGCCGCACCATGGAAGTACTGCGTATGGCTTTCCTCTCCTCCGCTGTGTTGGAATTTTTCGCGGCAATATCCATCGCAGTGGTTGCCGTCTACTTTGGTTTTTCCTATTTAGGTGAATTGAATTTTGGTAGCTACGGCCTTGGTGTCACCCTATTCTCTGGTTTTCTGGTTTTAATTTTGGCACCTGAATTCTTCCAGCCGCTGCGAGACTTAGGTACGTTTTACCACGCCAAAGCACAAGCTGTTGGTGCTGCTGAGTCATTGGTAACATTTTTAAGTAGCGAAAGTGAAACTATTGGCCGTGGCGATAAAGTTTTGGATGGCACTGATGCCATCACTCTGGAAGCTGACGCGCTAGAAATTCTATCCCCCACAGGTACTCGCTTGGCTGGGCCACTGACATTTTCTCTCTCTGCAGGCAAACGAGTTGCTATTGTTGGTTTAAGCGGGGCGGGTAAAAGCTCCTTGCTTAATTTGCTATTAGGCTTTTTACCTTATCGCGGCTCATTAAAAGTCAACAACATAGAATTGCGCGAACTGGATCCGCAGGCTTGGCGAAACCAGTTAAGCTGGGTCGGCCAAAATCCGCACTTACCGGAACAGACACTGGTCGCCAATATTTTGCTGGGCCAACCTAATGCTGACAATAACCAACTACAACTGGCTATTGAGCGCGCATATATCAATGAATTCCTTAATGACCTACCACAAGGATTAGATACTGAAGTCGGTGACCATTCGGCGCGTCTTTCTGTTGGGCAAGCCCAGCGCGTTGCTGTTGCCAGAGCATTGCTCAACCCGTGCCGACTTTTGCTACTAGACGAACCTACTGCCAGTTTGGATGCTCATAGTGAACAGTTGGTCATGAAAGCGCTGGAGGAAGCCTCCCGTAAGCAGACCACATTGCTGGTCACCCATCAGTTGGAAGATACGCTGGGGTATGATCAAATCTGGGTGATGGATAATGGCCTATTAATTCAGCAAGGTGATTATTCTAGCCTGAGTCAATCAGCCGGTTCATTTGCCAACCTGCTGTCCCATCGCAGTGAGGAGCTTTAATCATGCGAGTGCTTCTCCCCTTTTTGGCCTTGTATCGCCGTCATTGGTTCCTGATTTGTCTGGGTATTGTGTTGGCCATCATCACATTACTGGCCAGTATCGGGTTATTGACATTATCAGGCTGGTTCCTGGCCGGAACCGCGATTGCGGGCCCTGCTGGGTTGTATACTTTTAACTATCTGTTACCTGCGGCTGGTGTTCGAGGTGCTGCGATTATCCGCACGGCTGGTCGTTATGCTGAGCGAGTTGTCAGTCATGACGCGACATTCCGAGTGCTGGCACATCTACGGATCTTTGCATTCCAGAAAATATTACCCCTCTCCCCTGCTGGCATTGCTCGCTTTCGCCAAAGCGAATTGCTGAACCGCCTGGTTGCAGATGTCGATACACTCGATCATCTCTATCTGCGAGTAATCTCACCGCTGGTTGCCGCTATTGTCATCATAGCAACAGTAACATTTGGCCTGAGTTACATTGATGCCAATTTGGCCCTGACACTTGGTGCCATACTGCTTGGGTTATTATTGTTAGTGCCATTGATTTTCTATCGTGCTGGTAAACCTATTGGCCGTGATTTAACAGATCTGCGCGGTCTTTATCGCTCACAACTGACATCTTGGCTACAAGGCCAAGCCGAACTGTTAGCTTTCGGTGCATTACAACGGTTTCGCGCTTCATTGGAAGACATTGAACAGCGCTGGATGATCCGTCAAAGGCAGCAAGCATCCTTGGCTGGTTTAGCCCAAGCTTTAATGATTCTCGCTTCAGGTCTGACAGTGACATTAATTTTATGGCTAGCTGCGGCGGGGATAAATGGTAACAACCAGCCAGGGGCATTGCTGGCCTTGTTTGTTTTCACATCATTAGCTGCTTTTGAAGCTCTGTTACCTGTGGCTGGCGCTTTCCAACACTTAGGGCAAGTTATCGCGTCGGCGACCCGTGTTGGTCAGTTAATGGAACAAAAGCCCGAAGTGACATTCCCAGTTACCGGCCCGGCATTGACCCAACAAGCTGCGCTAGAAGTGACAGGGCTGAGTTTTACTTACCCACAGCAGCCTTTGCCCGTTTTACAAAATATATCGCTGTCACTGGCCGCAGGGGAGCATATTGCGCTATTGGGCCGCACTGGCTGTGGTAAATCTACACTGTTGCAGTTATTAACTCGAGCATGGGATGCTAGCGAAGGCATCATCTCGCTGAATGGGAAACCTTTAGCCAGCTATGATGAAGCTGCACTACGCCAAATGATGACAGTCGTCAGCCAACGGGTGCATATTTTTAGCAGTACATTGCGTGAAAACCTGCTACTGGCCTGCCCTGCTGCATCCGATGCACAACTAAAAGTTGTTTTAGAACAAGTTGGTTTGGCTAATTTGTTAGATAACAGCGAAGGGCTGAATGCCTGGATGGGAGATGGTGGGCGTCCATTATCTGGTGGTGAACAACGCCGTTTAGGGATTGCTCGCGCGTTGCTACATCCAGCACCACTGCTACTCCTTGATGAACCTACCGAAGGGTTAGATGCGGAAACTGAACAACAGATCCTGACGTTATTGCGTCAGCACTGTCAGCATAAAAGCCTGATTATTGTTACTCATCGCTTGTATGGGTTGGAATATATGGATCGGATTTGTGTGATGGATGGTGGGAAAATAGTTGAGCAAGGCGACCATCAAAGCTTATTGAAAAACAAGGGGCGCTACTACCAATTCCATCAACGGCATTAATACAAAGATTATATGTGAATAATGCGACTGAATAATGGCAGGTAATCAACCAATTCATAGCTAATATTAAGTAAAACAACTGAAAGCAAAATAGTCTGGTTTGTTATAAATAATTTTAGAGACAAAGTCATTGAAGTTGCAGTCAGGCCGAGCGAACGATAAATCGATTGGGGCAGTGTGCATGCTACCCCTGGATGGGGTTCAAGATTGTGGCTGATTGATCTCGATAAATTTGAGCAGCCAAGAGATTCAGGTGATAACTTTTTATTAACACTTAGCGCCGAGAGCCAATTTAATTACGGGTTGCAGATAACTTATCAAAGTGAAACTCGCAAATGGGCCAAGTAACGAGTATCGCTAGCAATAATGCAGCATCGAGTACCAAGAGTCTGCCCAGATGGGCCGGTATAGAGTCACCAAGGGGATTTATGCGCATCACACAGCTCTCTTCTCAATCATTCGCATTCCCCTCACCTGAGCTAGCTCTGCGCGAACCTAACGGATTGTTGGCCTTGGGAGGAGATTTATCCCCTCCCCGTTTGCTGGCAGCCTATGAGCGGGGAATTTTCCCCTGGTTTAGTCCAGGGGAAATGATTTTATGGTGGTCACCTGACCCCCGCGCCGTATTGTATCCAGAAGATTTACATATCAGCCGGAGTATGAGGCGTTTTATGCGCCATTGCCCTTATCAATTTACAATCAACCATGCTTTTGAAGATGTCGTTCGCGCCTGTGCGACTCAGCGTGATGAGGGAACCTGGATTGGCGCTGATGTACAGCAAGCCTATTGCTACTTACATACACTGGGCAACGCCCATTCCGTAGAGGTCTGGTTGGAAAATGAACTGGTAGGTGGTTTGTACGGTATCTCAGTGGGTTCACTCTTTTGTGGTGAATCCATGTTTAGCCGGGCTAATAATGCCTCAAAAAGCGCTTTAATGGTTTTTTGCCATCATTTTACCCGTCATGGTGGAGAACTGATTGACTGTCAGGTCCTCAACGCTCACACTGCGTCGCTGGGTGCGATTGAGATCCCACGAAACTTTTTTTTGCAGCAGTTGAGTCAACGCCAGTTTAGTCCACTACCGGCTGAATGCTGGTTACCGCAATCGTTGAATTTTTCATCCGCGATGCAGTAAAGCTCAACCGTTGAAAAGAACCCCACATTAGGCTTTATCCCCTCTTACCGGCAGACTAATTTTGCTGAAATGGTGCGATGACCGCCAACACTTCTTTACATAATGTGGGTTTTTCGGCATTATCTTGCCGGTTAAAAACTAAGGTAGTTACACCTAGAGGATTCGATGGCCAAAGAAGACAATATTGAAATGCAGGGCACCGTTCTTGATACGCTGCCGAACACCATGTTCCGCGTTGAATTGGAAAACGGGCACGTGGTAACCGCTCATATCTCCGGTAAAATGCGTAAAAACTATATCCGCATCCTGACGGGTGACAAAGTCACTGTAGAGCTGACCCCGTACGACCTGAGCAAAGGCCGCATTGTCTTCCGTAGCCGTTAATCGGCTAATCTGTCGCCAATTTAAAACTGGCGAGCTCTGAGGATGTAGTCCCCCCTCCGGCGCCCTTCCCATTTATGGCTAGGGCGTTTTGCGTTTTCTTTTATTTGTCGATTTAGTGCATTTATTCACCACACAAATAAAAGCAAAATGTGCAAAGAAATAAAAAGGGCGATAGCTAAATTAGCTTATCGCCCTTTATTTCGCTCTTAATTTGAAGCTCCCGCAAAGCTAGCGACTGGCTAACTTAGTGAACGGCACCTTCAGTTTTGCGTTTTTGCGCACTTTGGAATTCATAAGCCAACTGCTGTTTTTCTTTATCCAGCCCAACAGTGACCGAACCACCATCAACCAAAGAGCCGAACAACAACTCGTTTGCCAGTGGTTTTTTCAGGTTTTCCTGAATCACTCGAGCCATTGGCCGCGCGCCCATCGCCTTGTCGTAGCCTTTACCAGATAACCAATTACGTGCTTCTTCACTGACTTCCAGTGACACACCTTTAGCATCTAATTGCGCCTGCAACTCAACAATAAATTTATCAACGACTTGCTGGATAACTGTTGGTGACAAGTGGTTGAACCAAATGATGTTATCCAACCGGTTACGGAACTCCGGCGTAAACACTTTTTTGATCTCTTCCAGCGCGTCAGTGCTGTTATCCTGTTGTTTAAAACCAATGGAAGTGCGCTGCGTCTCGCGCACACCGGCATTGGTCGTCATCACCAGAATAACGTTACGGAAATCAGCTTTACGGCCATTGTTATCCGTCAGAGTCCCGTTATCCATCACCTGCAATAGCAGATTAAACACGTCCGGGTGCGCCTTTTCAATTTCATCCAACAGCAGAACTGCATGAGGATGTTTGATAACCGCATCGGTCAACAGACCACCTTGATCGTAACCAACATACCCCGGAGGTGCACCAATCAGGCGGCTAACCGTATGACGTTCCATATATTCAGACATATCAAAGCGCAGTAGTTCGATGTCGAGCGCTTTGGCTAATTGCACCGTGACTTCCGTTTTACCAACCCCTGTTGGGCCTGCAAACAGGAATGACCCGACAGGTTTGTGTTCATGGCCCAAGCCCGCGCGGCTCATTTTAATAGCCTCAGATAAAGCCTCAATAGCCTTATCCTGACCGAACACCAACATATTCAGGCGGTCGCTCAAGTTTTTCAGCACATCTCGGTCACTGGCAGAAACGGTTTTCTCCGGAATACGGGCGATACGAGCAACCACAGACTCGATATCTGACACATTGACCGTTTTCTTGCGTTTGTTGACTGGCATTAAGCGGCTACGAGCACCAGCCTCATCGATCACATCAATGGCTTTATCCGGCAAGTGACGGTCATTAATATATTTAACCGATAACTCCACCGCTGCGCGGATCGCTTTCGCGGTATAACGCACATCATGGTGCGCTTCATATTTCGGTTTCAGGCCATTGATAATCTGAACAGTTTCTTCCGGTGTCGGCTCAGTAATATCAATCTTCTGGAAACGCCGAGCCAGCGCACGATCTTTTTCAAAGATATTGCTGAATTCCTGATAAGTAGTGGAGCCAATGACCCGAATTTTGCCACTAGAAAGCAGCGGTTTAATCAGGTTAGCGGCATCTACTTGCCCACCAGAGGCGGCTCCTGCACCGATAATGGTATGAATTTCATCAATAAACAGGATGCTATCTTTGTCATTTTCCAACTGTTTCAGTAGCGCTTTGAAGCGTTTTTCAAAATCGCCACGATATTTGGTTCCGGCCAAAAGTGACCCAATATCCAATGAATATAATGTGCACTCTGACATGACTTCAGGAACATCGCCCTGCACGATACGCCAAGCCAAACCTTCGGCAATAGCTGTTTTACCAACGCCAGATTCCCCCACTAACAGCGGGTTATTTTTACGCCGACGGCACAATACCTGGATAGCACGTTCCAACTCTTTATCACGGCCGATAAGTGGGTCAATGCCGCCAACGCGGGCCAGTTGATTCAGATTGGTGGTGAAGTTCTCCATACGGTCTTCCCCTCCTGCCTGCTCTTCATTCACCGGATTTTCTGCATTCGGTGCCTGACCCGGTTCGTCCTTACGGGCGCCGTGGGAAATAAAGTTCACTACATCCAGACGGCTAACATCATGCTTGCGCAGTAGATAGGCCGCCTGAGACTCTTGTTCACTGAAGATGGCGACCAACACGTTGGCACCAGAAACTTCATTACGTCCTGACGATTGGACATGGAAGACCGCACGCTGTAACACGCGTTGGAAACTTAGCGTCGGCTGGGTGTCGCGCTCGTCTTCACTCACCGGCAAGGTTGGTGTGGTCTGTTCGATAAACGCTTCCAGTTCCTGGCGTAATGCCACCAGATCAACTGAACACGCCTCCAGCGCTTCCCGCGCGGCTGGATTGCTCAGCAATGCCAGCAACAGGTGCTCCACGGTCATAAACTCGTGTCTGTGCTCACGCGCTCTGGCGAAAGCCATGTTGAGACTGAGTTCAAGTTCTTGATTGAGCATAGGCACCTCCCAATAGTTGCCTTAATCAGGCTTTTTCCAGCGTACAAAGCAACGGATGCTCGTTCTCCCTGGCGTATTGATTTACATGTGCGACTTTTGTTTCTGCTACCTCGGCAGTAAAAACACCACAAATCGCCTTTCCTTGATAATGCACATTGAGCATCAGTTGTGTTGCGCGTTCAATATCATAAGAAAAGAACTTTTGCAGAACGTCAATCACAAATTCCATCGGTGTGTAATTGTCGTTGTTAAGTATCACTTTATACATAGACGGCGGTTTGAGCGCCTCGATTTGTTTATCTTTGACCAAATGTTCAAAATTCAGCCAGTCGTTGTTCTTACTCATTGCCTGCCCATCGTTTCACTGAACCACACAGGAGCAATACTTCACTCCGGTTATAAGACCATTTCATGCAGATATCTATTATTATTTTAACATCACTTATGCCATAACGCCGCCTGAGAAAGAAGTCGGCATTTTTACCTTAATAGCGGTTAAATTGTATCCAAATAAAGACAATAGCGTTAGCTACATCAAACTTTGAAGAACTACCCCGCATTGACAAAAGCCGCCCTCTTGACGTTAAGGTCATTTCCACTAGAGTGTATTTTCGTGAGCTGTTGGAGTTTTAACCAATTTGCGCTCACTTTAACCAGTGATTACCTCATCTCGAACTAAAATAGCCTTGCGAGGAACGTAGAAGTATGGAGACGGGTACTGTTAAATGGTTCAACAATGCCAAAGGTTTTGGCTTCATTTGCCCTGAGAGCGGCGGCGAAGATATATTCGCTCACTATTCAACTATCCAGATGGATGGCTACCGAACGTTAAAAGCCGGTCAGATGGTTAACTTTGATGTCCATGAAGGACCGAAAGGGAACCATGCCAGCCTGATTGTTCCACTCGGGCTAGATGTGATATTGCAAGAAGCCGTACCGCAGGAACTCGCTGTATTGGCCTAACACGGCACACTTACCTCCCTAAGCACCTTGGGTGCAAACCATAACCTAACCCTATGGTGATAAAGGTATTATCAGCGCAGCTTATTGCATTGCAACATCAATAACGCTTCCAAATGCCAGCCAAATAATGACTGGCATTTTTATTTCTAACACTTCTAATATGCGGCCATATAAACCAAGATCAATCCTCAGACCAATCTATTCTCGCGCTAGTGCATCAATAGGATTTAGCCGAGCAGCGCTGCGCGCCGGTAAATAACCGAATACCACCCCTATCACGGTTGAACACAAAAATGCACTGAACAATGCCATGGGCGGGAAAGCAATTTGCCAGTTAGGTAAAAACATCTCTACAATCAGGCCAATAGCGAAAGATAGCGAGATACCGAGTGCTCCCCCTACCAGGCAGACCAGAATAGCCTCAATGAGAAATTGCTGCATAACATCACTGGATCGCGCACCTACCGCCATGCGGATACCTATTTCTCGGGTACGCTCTGTTACCGAGACCAACATAATATTCATCACACCAATCCCACCGACCACCAGTGAAATAACAGCCACTAATGTAAGGAATAACTGCATAGTGCGGGTAGTTTGCTCCGCAGTCTTCAGCAAGCTATCCATGTTGTAGGTAAATATATCTTTTTTACCATGGCGCATGGTTAACAACCTAACCAACTGCTGTTCGGCTTCTTTACTGTTATAGCCCTCTTTAATCCTAATAGTGATTGAATCAAAGTAAGAACGCCCCATCAGCCGGCTTGCCATGGTGCTATAAGGCACCCATACCCGCAGTGCTTTGCTACTACCAAACATGGATTGCTTTTCTTCTACCACGCCCACAATTGTCGCGGGCATATTGCCAATCAATATCACTTGCCCCACCACCTCTTTGAGGTGAGGAAACAGGCGGCGCTGCGTATTGCGGTCAATAACGACCACTTGTGACTGGCGCTCAACCTGCTCGCGGGTGATGGCTGTGCCTTGTTCAAGCTTCATGCCATATACCCGGAAATATTGTTCACTGACACCCGAGACACTGGCCGCCACATCAATATTGCCATAACGCAACCGCATACTACCGGCGATAGTCGGGGACACCGCACTAACGTAAGACTGTTCTTTTAGCGCGGTCATGTCGTCATAAACCAATGCTTGCCGAGTACTGGGGTCATCGTCGCCAAAGTCTTTACCGGGATAGATATCAATCGTGTTAGTACCTATAGCCCTGATATCCGCCAGCACCAGTTGTTTCGCCGCGTCGCCAACCACCAATATAGAAACAACCGAGGCAATACCAATAATGATACCTAACATAGTCAGAGCGGTACGCATTTTATTGGCTGACATTGCGCGCCAGGCCATTAATAGCGCTTCACGGAAACGCCCTGCTAATTGCTGCCATGAGGGGGCCGGAGGCGTTAGACTAATCGCGTCAGAAGCCGCAATACTTGCCGCTGTTTTCGACCCAGAATCGGCCATAATACGGCCATCTTTGATTTCAATAATCCGCTCAGCCTGAGCCGCGACAGTGGGGTCATGGGTAACAATAATGACCGTGTGCCCCTGCTGCTGAAGCTGTTTTAATATAGCCATGACGTCAACACTGGAATGGCTATCCAGCGCACCGGTGGGTTCGTCAGCCAGGATAACCTGACCACCATTCATCAAGGCTCGGGCAATACTGACGCGCTGTTGTTGCCCGCCAGAGAGCTGATTGGGCTGATAACTCACTCGCTCCCCCAGCCCCAACCGGGTTAACAGCATGTTCGCTCGCTCGCGGCGTTCATTTTTACCCAAACCAGCATAAACCGCCGGAACTTCAACATTATGGGCCGCACTCAGATGAGGTAGCAGGTGATAACGCTGGAAAATGAAACCGAAATGCTCACGGCGCAGTGCCGCCAGTGCGTCGTTATCTAAGGCCGCGACATCTTGCCCGGCCACCCGATAAACACCTGCACTCGGTTTGTCCAGACAGCCGAGAATGTTCATCAGTGTCGACTTACCTGAGCCAGAAGCGCCAATAATCGCCACCAGCTCGCCTGCATTGATGGTCAGTGAGACATCCTGCAATACATCAACAGTTTCTTCGCCGGACTGATAGCTACGACGGATGTCTTTTAATTCAAGCAATGCCGTCATTACGCATCCTCCGTGCCGCCGCGGCTAACGATGACTTCCTCACCCACACTCAAACCGGAAACAACCTGCGCATCAACGTTATTACGGATACCAATAGTGATTTCTCGTTTTTCTTCTTTGCCGTCTTTCAATACCGCGACTTGATAGCGATTAGTTCCCAGCTCATCACCCAATGCCGATAATGGGATAACTATTGCCTGCGGAACATTCGCCAACTGAATTGATACTTGCGCAGTCATTTGCAATCGCAATAATCTATCTGGATTAGGGACTTCAAAACGCGCTGAATAGAAAATCGCGTCATTGACCTTTTCCGGTGTGGGCTGAATGTCTTTTAATACCCCATCAAAGTACTTTCCAGGATCACCCAAAACCGTGAACGAGGCTTTCATGCCGGGCTTTAAGTGGATCACGTCGGCTTCCGAGACCTGTGCATTCACCAGCATGGTGCTCATATCCGCTAGCGTCAGAATATTAGGCGCCTGCTGCGCGGCAATGACGGTTTGGCCTTGTAAAGTGGTGATTTGCACCACATCGCCGCCCATTGGGGCCGAAATTTTGGTGTAATCCAAGTTAATATTGGCAGTATCCAAACCAGCTTTTGCTTTATTAATTTGCGCATTAATAGTCTCAACCTGCGCTTTTTTCACAGCCAGTGTGGTGCTCGCCTGATCCAAATCCTGACGTGACACCACTTGTAACTTCGCCAAATCTTGCTGACGACGTAAGGTGACCGCAGCCAATTGCAGTTCAGCTTTCGCCTGCCCCAACTGCGCATTCAAATCCTGCAATGTCGCTTCCACTTCTTTGATTTGATTCTGTGCCTGTTGCGGATCGATCATGGCCAGCAATTGCCCTTGCTTGACTTGATTGCCAATTTCCACATACAGTTTTTTCAACTGGCCACTGACCTGAGCACCCACATCAACTTTGCGTACTGCATCAAGTTTGCCGGTGGCCAATACACTCTGTTGCAGATCACGGCTAGCAACTTTTACCGTCTGAAAATCAACCGGTATCGGCGCCATGAGATGCTTAATAATGAAAAAACCGCCGATAATGAAAACGGCAATTGCGATAAGCCATCGGCGCGGACGTCCACTTAACTGCATCAAATCAATTACCTTCCTGAAATTGTAAATTATCCACTTGTTAAAAATAGCATCGGTAATGCCCATATGACTAAACAAAACATCAACGCATATCGGACTACAACCGAAATTTGGGATGCATTGAGATTCCGTTTAGTTCTTGTTTGTTTCAATGATGCGGGAAATATATTGATATAACGGACTTAGTCATGCACAACATTAATAACACCGAATTAATCCCTGACAATATTAACCGTTGGGGGTTAATCTCAATGCTGTTCAAAGGCAATCAAGCTCTGGGCGGCTCGTGGCAAGAATCCCAGTTTCGGCTTAAATTCATCGCCCGTGCCTTAATTAGCCCCAAACTGACCTTTAGATTGCTAGGTGTATTGGTGAAGCAACCGTTTCTCAATAGCATCCTACGTGCTCAACCGGATTTACCCTGCAAATTACACCGCCCTTACTTAGCTAACACGCTAAATAATAAGCAAAAACTGGCTGTACTACAGGATCATTTCCAGTTGGAAAATCAGTGTATGCCAGAATTATTACGCCACAACTATTTGCACCATTCACCTTATAAACTCACGGAGTTAACGGGCAAGAGTGAGGAGAAGTATTCCCTTTATTTGGGCGTTATTCCCAAACTCAATAAAGAGGGTGAAATTACGCTGATGCTTGCCAATGAGCAACAACAAACCCTGGCATTACTGACATTCAGTCTCACTTATTATCAAAACCAAAAAACATTGTTTATCGGTGGGTTGCAGGGAGCGGATCATGAAACGCCGCACAGCGAAATTCAAGCCTGCACTAAAGCTTGCCATGGGTTATTCCCGAAACGTTTAGTCTTGGAAGCGACTTGCTATTTGGCTGAATTGATGGGGATAATACAGATTATTGCCGTAGGTAATACCACACATATTTATCAGAACTGGCGTTATCGGGCGAAAAAGAAAGATAAATTACACGCAGATTACGACTCTTTTTGGGCTTCACTGGGAGGGAAACAGTGCGCACAGGGCCATTTCAATTTACCCGCCAGAATTGCACGTAAGCCTCTTGAAGATATTGCGAGCAAAAAGCGCGCGGAATATCGCCGCCGCTATCAGCTACTTGAGCAACTTGAAAATGGCTTAGTCGCGCATTTTCCGCGCGGCTAGAGATGTCTCCCCCGCTAGTCAGCTCGGCCGCGCGCCAGCCAGACTACGCGGGAAAACATTTTTTTCAGCAGCGGGGGGATAAACTCAACGCCCCGCGCTCTGGCATAGCTGGTCACTTCAATGGCTAAATCCGGCTTCGAAGTCCGATGAATCGCTTTTTCGATCACTCTGCGTGGCTGAATTTTAGCATTTGCAGGAATACCGGATATCCGGTGATATACCTCATCAAAACCTGAACGATATAAAAAGTGCTCCATATCCGGGGCGGGTAAAATGGTCAAACGATCCCGTTCATGATCACGCCCATCATCCGCCATCGTGCGTACAGTCGCCGCGTACTTTTTCCCTGCATCATCGCCATCAGTCAGAACATGCCATTGTATTCCCATTCTATTGGCAAACTTCAGTAACGGGCGCAGGCCGCTCTGAGCAAATTCAATCACTTTTACGCCTTCAGCTTCAAAGTGATAGCCGCATTGGCGGGCAAGATCATTAAGTAACCAAATTTCAGTTTCCCCCTCAACCATCAGCCAGCAACGGGCAAACAAAGCAGAGGGACGATTGAAACGAATATGAAAAGCAATGCGGCGGCTATCTTCGGCACTCATACCTCGAGGGCCAATGCGGTAAGTGGCAACCCGGGACGATTCGCGCACTAATCGACAAATGCTCTCTACCGGCACTAATGAAATTAACTCTCCGGAGTTTGTTGTAGTGATGCGTTGGAGAGGCAGTTGGCTGAGTAACCCCCAAGCGACGGACAACATAATCGGGTGTAAACGCGTTTCCGGATCTTCCACCAGCAGTAATGGACGGGCATGGGGATCAAGGCTCAATGGCCCTTTTGCTTGCAGTAATGTTGAAAACATTCCCAAAAGTATCAATCGCATACTGCGGCTGTTTGGCTCAGCCACCATACGGTTGATACTATCGAGAGCGAGCCAGGCTTCGCGCTCGGGTTGCGGGCGATGGTGGTTACGCGGCCCCACAGACTGCGAACCTTGTTCGGCAAAATAGTGCTCTAGCAGTTGGCGCATAGCCTCCAGCCCTTGGCGCAATTCGGCATTAGTCAATTTCTGTGGGCGACGAACCAATTCGCGGCTTAATTGATCCAATTGCTGGTTCAATGCCACTTTATCCGGCTGATGGCTGTTTTCTGTGATGGAACTACGCAGCCGGCGGATAAAGCGTGCATCTCGCAGCCGTAATACCGGATGAATGCGAATCACCCCACGCGCCAGCTTTTCGATATCATGTAACTCCAGTGGGCGTCCGTCTAAATCAAGGAAAGTACGCCAGGTACACACTGTGCCATCGTCAGCTAATTCACCTTCAATTCGATAATAAATACGGTGTAAACCATCGTCATTTTTTATCCAGAGCGGGGATAAATGGCGATAGCGGGGGGAGCGCCAATGGCCAATGTCTTTTTCGCAAAAGGTGAAAATAATTTGTAAATGACGCTCTTTAGCATTCTCATCGCCTGCCGGATGATAAAAATCCTGCGAGGTAAAATGATAAAGTTGAGGTTCGGGGGACAAAAGTAAGGTAAGGGCATCTAATAAGCTGGATTTACCCCAGGCATTCTCACCGATCAGCACTGTATTATCATCAAGGTTCAATGAAATACGATTAATACCGCGAAAACCGACAATATCTACACGCTCAAGATACATGCTACGCCTCCGATGCGAATTTATTCATACTGATACTATCAGATTACAGAGTTAACCTATGACTTGATTATCTGAGACAAAAAAACCTTATAGGTCAAATAATACGGCAGTCTGTGTGCTTTACTCTTTCCCTGATTTTAGATAGTTTATTGCGCCACAGCCCATTATTCATCTGCTCATGATATCCCAAATGGGTGTTTCTTTAGCTGCACAGCAGGACGGTATAACTCGTGTATTCAGGATTATTGATCATTCTTTTGCCGTTAATTCTTGGTTATCTCATCCCACTTAGCCGCAAAACATTAATTCAATTGATCAACCGCTTATTAAGCTGGATGGTCTACGTTATTTTATTCTTTATGGGTATCAGTCTGGCGTTTCTGGAAAACCTGAGTGCGAACCTATTGCTTATTTTCCAATATGCTGGCGTCTTTTTCCTGTGTATTTTTTGTGCCAATTTACTGGCGTTATTTTTACTTGAACGCAAGACACCTTGGAAAAACACCCACCGCCAGGAAGTATTGCCATCGCGCCTGCATATGGCGCTGGAATCATTGAAATTATGTGGCGTAGTCATTGTCGGTTTTTTACTGGGATTGAGCCAATGGGAGTGGTTGCAATTTGCTGCGAAAGGCAGTGAATTGGCGCTGATCTTCTTACTTTTCTTAGTCGGAATTCAATTGCGTAACAGCGGTATGACACTACGCCAGATTGTATTGAACCGCCGTGGCGCAATTGTGGCCATTGTTGTGGCGTTTAGTGCATTGGCTGGCGGAATGCTCGCCGCAGTATTGATGGATTTGCCGATTAAGACCGGACTGGCGATGGCGTCTGGTTTTGGCTGGTATTCATTATCAGGTATTTTATTGACTGATTCATTCGGCCCAGTAATTGGGAGTGCCGCATTCTTCAACGATTTAGCCCGTGAATTGGTGGCCATCATGCTGATTCCAACACTGGTGCGCAGTAGCCGCTCTAGCGCGTTGGGCTTATGCGGCGCGACCTCAATGGACTTCACTCTGCCAGTTTTACAGCGCAGTGGTGGGCTAGAAATGGTGCCGGCAGCTATCGTACATGGTTTCTTACTGAGCTTGCTTGCGCCAATATTGATTGCTTTCTTCTCTTCCTAATTCTTCTTGTACGCAGTGAGCCACTGGGTTCACTGCGTGATCCCCTGCAACAATAGTGAATAAATTCTCATTCGCAGCAAAAGTTGCGCCAAATCAAAACAAGTTAAAGTTGCATTAAAAAAGCTGTTTAAACACCTTGCTCACCTCTATGCTTTTAAACACGCATTACAAATGCAACTTTAAAAGGAAAAATAATTATGTTCTGTGTGCAATGTGAACAAACCATCCGAACGCCGGTTGCTAATGGCTGCTCTTACGCGCAAGGGATGTGCGGAAAAACCGCCGAAACTTCTGATTTACAAGACTTATTAGTCGCTGTATTGCAAGGCCTTTCCGCTTGGGCATTAACCGCCCGCGAGTTTGGCATTATTGATCATGAGATTGACAGCTTTGCACCCAGAGCCTTTTTCTCCACACTGACCAATGTGAACTTTGACTCAGACCGCATCGTCGGTTATGCCAAAGAAGCCATTCTATTGCGCCAATCATTAGCTATCCGCTGCCGCCTCATTGACCACCAGATTGCGGTCGATCACCCGTTGGCCGAGCTGCAACTGGTATCCGACGACATCCCTGCCCTGCAACAACAAGCGCAGCAGTTTGCTCTTAATACTGATAAAGCCGAGGTCGGTGATGATATTCATGGCCTGAGAATGTTGTGTTTGTATGGCCTAAAAGGGGCAGCGGCTTATATGGAACACGCCCATGTACTGGGCCAGTTTGATGAACAAATTTACGCGGATTATCATGCCTATATGGCTTGGTTGGGTACCCAACCGCGTGATGTCGATACCTTGCTGAATAACGCCATGGGTATTGGCAAAATGAACTTCAATGTCATGGCTATTTTGGATCACGGCGAAACTCAAGCTTACGGCGATCCGCAACCAACTGCCGTTAATGTGCGCCCGGTAGCCGGTAAAGCTATCCTGATTTCTGGGCATGATCTCAAAGACTTACAAATGTTGCTGGAGCAGACTCAGGGAACCGGCGTAAATATTTATACGCACGGCGAAATGCTGCCCGCCCATGGTTACCCAGAGTTAAAGCGCTACCCGCATCTGGTCGGTAACTACGGCAGTGGCTGGCAGAACCAGCAGACAGAGTTCGCCAAATTTCCCGGCCCAATCCTGATGACATCCAACTGTATCATTGACCCGAATGTGGGCAATTACGGCGACCGTATTTGGACCCGCAGTATTGTCGGCTGGCCGGGTGTTAATCACCTGGAAGGCGAGGATTTCGCCCCCGTGATTGAACAAGCGCTGGGCATGGCGGGGTTCCCATACAATGAGCTGGAACATCTCATCACTGTTGGCTTTGGTCGCCAAACCTTGCTCAATGCCGCGGATACTGTCATTGACCTGGTTGCCACGAAAAAACTGCGCCATGTCTTTTTAGTCGGTGGTTGTGATGGTAGCCGCACAGAACGCAGCTATTTCACCGATTTTGCCCGCAGTGTTCCACAAGATTGCATCATCATGACTTTAGCTTGTGGGAAATATCGCTTTAATAAATTGGACTTCGGGACTTTAGAAGGGTTGCCGCGCCTGCTGGATGTTGGCCAATGCAATGATGCTTATTCGGCGATTATGCTGGCGGTTAAGTTGTCGGAAAAACTGGGTTGCACTGTCAATGACCTGCCTCTCAGCTTGGTGCTGTCATGGTTTGAACAAAAAGCCATTGTTATTCTGCTGACCTTACTGTCATTGGGGGTGAAGAATATTTACACCGGCCCGACCGCGCCGGGCTTCTTGACCGACAACTTGATGGCAATTCTCTATGAGAAATTTGGTATGCGGCCAATTACTACCGTAGAACAAGATATGAATGCGATTTTAGGTCATTAATTCACTGCCTTATGCCCGGCCAATGCGCTTTATTACCACTGGCTGGGCATCAATCCTATTTTTACCAGAAATGACCTGATTTGTTGTGAGGCCCCGATGACTGATTTTATCCCTACTGACTGCCCAACCGCCCTCTGCCCTAACCGCATGCAAGTTCACTCCATCGTGCAAGAAACCCCAGATGTTTGGAGCTTGCAGTTGATTAATCATGATTTTTACCCTTATTTGCCGGGGCAATATGCCTTGGTCAGCATTCGTAATAGTGATGAAACCCTGCGCGCTTATACACTTTCCTCCACACCTGGTTTAACGCCATTTATCCAAATCACTGTGCGCTGCATAACCGGTGGCGAAGGCTCACAATGGCTGACTCAGCAGGTCAAAAAGGGGGATTATCTGTGGCTTTCGGATGCTCAGGGCGAGTTTACCTGCGCCAATTTTGATGATGACCACTACCTGATGCTTGCCGCTGGCTGCGGTGTTACGCCCGTGATGTCAATGTGCCGCTATCTATTGGCTCAGCGCCCTAAAGCCGATATCCGCGTGATTTTTAATGTTCGTTCGCCAGCAGATGTCATTTTTGCAGATGCTTGGCAACAGTTGTTACAGCGCTATCCACAGCAATTACAACTAACATTGATGGCTGAATCAGGTGCAACGGAGGGATTTATTGCCGGACGAATTAATGCTCAGATCATGCAACAGGTCGCTCCAGATATTGCTCACCGCCGGGTGATGACTTGCGGGCCTGCGCCTTATATGGATTGGATTGAGCAGTATTGCCGCGAACAAGCTGTTCCGAGTCACCATTTCCAGAGAGAGCAATTCCGACCCTCTGATGAAGTTATCGATACCAGCAATGAACTGACGATGACTATCAGTCACCCACTTCGCAGTGTGAAAGTTCCCGTTGGCACTTCACTGTTATTTGCACTGGAACAACACCAAGTGCCAGTGATGGCGGCTTGCCGTGCGGGGGTTTGTGGCTCGTGTAAAACCCGTATTTTGCACGGCGAATACACCACCACCAGCTCCATGACCCTGACAACCGACGAGATTGCCCAAGGTTATGTTCTGGCTTGCAGTTGCCAGTTACACGGAAATGTCCAACTGGCTTAATAGAATTATTCTTGCTCTATTCATGTTGTTAATAGGGCAGGAATCGTCAAACGCGCCATACTTTGACCTCATATACCCTAAATAATTCGAGTTGCAGGAAGGCGGCAACTGAGCAAGTCCCTGGGAGCTTACATAAGTAAGTAACCAGGGTGAGCGAAAGCAGCCAACACACCAGCAGCTTGAAGTATGACGGGTATAGAATAATGACTCGCTATTAATCCTTGAGGGAACAACTATGAAGCAAACCGTGGCAACACTGGTCGCAAAAACGTTGGAGCAAGCAGGTGTTAAGCGCATTTGGGGTGTTACCGGGGACTCACTCAATGGTCTGAGTGATAGCCTGCATCGCATGGGAACTATCGAGTGGTTGGGAACTCGCCATGAAGAAGTTGCCGCCTTTGCAGCCGGCGCTGAAGCCCAGCTCACCGGGCAACTCGCGGTCTGCGCGGGGTCCTGTGGCCCGGGAAACTTACATCTGATTAATGGCTTATTTGATTGTCATCGCAATCATGTTCCTGTGCTGGCAATCGCCGCGCATATTCCCTCGAGTGAAATTGGCAGCGGATATTTTCAAGAAACCCATCCACAAGAACTGTTCCGCGAATGCAGCCATTACTGTGAATTGGTGTCGAATCCTGAACAATTACCCCGCGTGTTAGAAATTGCCATGCGCAAAGCCATTCTTAACCGCGGTGTTTCCGTCATTGTGCTGCCGGGTGATGTCGCGCTCCAGCCCGCCCCAGAAGATGCCGCCGTGGTGTGGCAAACCCCTAAACTCCCGCTGGTTCAGCCACTTATGAGCGAGTTAAATATTCTGGCCGAGATTTTGAACAAAGCCAAAAATATCACGCTAATGTGCGGTAGTGGTTGCGCAGATGCCCATGATGAAGTGGTAAAACTGGCTGAAATGCTGCAAGCCCCGGTAGTACATGCCCTGCGGGGTAAAGAACATATTGAGTGGGACAATCCTTACAGTGTGGGCATGACCGGGCTGATTGGTTTCGCCTCCGGTTATCATGCCATGATGAATGCCGATACCTTGGTGCTACTAGGGACTCAATTCCCTTACCGCGCATTTTATCCCACCCATGCAAACATCATCCAGATTGATATCAACCCCGGCAGCATCGGCGCTCACTGCCCGGTCAATATGGCGCTGGTCGGGGATATCAAAACCACCCTCTGCGCACTGTTACCGCAATTAGACGCTAAAAGTGATAATACGTTTTTGACCAAAGCGCTTGAGCACTATCGTACCACCCGCAAAGATCTCGACGGGCTGGCAACCGCCAATGACAATCAGCCAATTCATCCACAATATCTGGCGCAACAAATCAGCCGCCATGCCACCGATGACGCCATTTTTACCTGTGATGTTGGCACCCCAACCGTGTGGGCCGCTCGCTATCTGGAGATGAATGGAAAGCGCCGTTTGCTCGGCTCGTTTAACCACGGTTCGATGGCCAACGCCATGCCACAAGCTATCGGCGCACAAGCAACTGATTTGAATAGGCAAGTTGTGGCATTATGCGGAGACGGCGGTTTCACCATGTTAATGGGGGATTTCCTCACTCTGGCACAACTAAAATTGCCGGTGAAGATTGTGGTGTTTAATAATAGTGTGCTGGGCTTTGTCGCGATGGAAATGAAAGCCGGTGGCTATTTGACGGATGGTACCGACCTACATAATCCAGACTTTGCCGCTATCGCCAATGCGGCGGGTATTAAAGGCATTCGGGTAGAAAAAGCCTCCGAGCTGGATATCGCACTGGAAAGTGCTTTTGCCCACCCAGGGCCGGTCTTGCTAGATGTGGTCACTGCCAAGCAAGAGTTGTCGATGCCACCACAAATCAAGTTTGAGCAAGCTAAAGGATTCAGCCTTTATATGCTTAGAGCTATAATTAACGGCCGAGGTGATGAAGTAGTAGAATTGGCGAAAACTAACTGGCTGCGTTAATAACATACTGTTCATTCTGCCAAAAAACCTCAATCCCCTACTCCAGAGACCGGTTTTGTACCGGTCTCTGAGGCCAATAATTCTTGTGTTTTTCCCATCCACTTAACAGTTTTTACATCATATACAGATAAAAATTAAGCAAGTGCATGGGACTGTTTTATTTAAATCCTCATTCATAATGTACGGCGTAAATTTATAATAAAATCGAATTTGTATTGGGGATAAATGAAATGACAAAAAATACTATGTCAGATTTCTCACCCTCGGCTGAGCTAATCTGCATACTCAGAGCAAAATCTTATGGTGAAAAAAGAGAAGGATACAAAACAGATGATTATATCTCGCTATTAATTTCACACTCTTTAACCTCATTCTTTTCCATGACACAAAAATCATTTTTGATGCCAGGCAATATTCTCTCACCGCAGATACCTGCGGGCAGCTATGAATTTTTAATTAGCCGAATAAAATACATTGATGAATTCTTTCAATTACGTGCCAGTGAATTCTCCAACATTTTTATTCTGGGGGCCGGTTTTGACTCCAGGGCTATTCGCTTTCAGAATCAACTACAGCAAAGCCGGGTTTATGAGCTTGACCACCCAGTATCCCAGAGCAATAAAAAAGAAAAACTACAAGAACTTAGTATCCCAACCCCACAAAACTTACATTATATTCCCATTGATTTTAATCAACAGGATTTGACCGATATCTTACAAAATTTACCCGTCAAAAAAGGAGAAAAAAACCTATTTATACTGGAGGGGCTAATTATGTATCTCTCGTCCAACACGGTAGACCGTATCTTTTCAGCCATCGGCACTTATGCTCCTACTGGCAGTGAAATCATTTTCGATTATGTCTATTCCGATGTCCTCGCCGGCGAGAACACATCATATGGTTCGATAGAGGTTTTCGAAGGATTAAAAAATATCGGTGAGCACTGGGTTTTTGGCATCGAAAAAGGGAGCTTGCCGACATTTCTCAATAAATACCATATAAAGCTGTATGACGAAGCAGATGCCAACATTCTGGAGCAGCGTTTTTTCACTAATAAACAAGGGAAATCACTCGGGAAACTGAATAAAGCACTGGCCATTGCGCATGGAATTAAATGAATAATATATTCTTGGGCTTTTTTGTTTCACTATTCTCGCTATGATAAAGCCACTCTTTTCCAACCTGCGAGAAAATTATGCTGATCGATTTACGCAGTGACACAGTCACACAACCTGATGTCGCGATGCGCAATGCCATGGCCAATGCCGAAGTCGGTGATGATGTGTACGGCGATGACCCGACGGTGAATGCTTTAGAGGCTTTGGCCGCCAGGTTATCCGGCAAAGAAGCCGCATTATTTCTGCCGACGGGCACACAAGCGAATCTGGTCGCACTGTTAACTCACTGTCAGCGCGGCGAAGAGTATATCGTCGGCCAAAAAGCGCATAATTATCTGTATGAAGCCGGTGGTGCCGCAGTGCTTGGCAGTATCCAGCCACAACCTATTGATGCAAATGATGACGGTACTTTGCCTCTGGATAAAGTCTTGGCGGCTATCAAGCCCGATGATATTCATTTTGCCCAAACCCGGCTGTTGAGTCTGGAAAATACCCACAGCGGCAAAGTCTTGCCACTGAGTTACTTGCAGCAAGCATGGGCATTGACCCGCGAGAAAAAACTGGCGTTACATATTGATGGTGCTCGTATTTTTAATGCTGCTGTAGCGCTGAATGTCCCCCTGAGTGACATTACCCAATATTGCGATACCCTGACAATTTGTCTATCAAAAGGGTTGGGAACCCCAGTTGGCTCGCTATTATGTGGCAGTGCAGAATACATTAAACGCGCACGCCGTTGGCGTAAAATGACCGGCGGTGGTATGCGCCAGGCGGGAATTTTGGCGGCGGCGGGGCTGTATGCACTAGAGCACAATGTCGCCCGGTTAAAAGATGACCACGATAATGCCCTCTGGCTGGAGCAACAACTGCGCTCATTAGGTGTGCAGATAGTGGCTCCGGGGGCGCAAACGAATGTGCTGTATATTCAGCAATCTGTCGAGGCCGCCGCTAAACTTGGCCCTTGGATGCGCGAGCATGGCGTATTAATCAGTGCTGGGCCAATCACCAGAATGATTACTCACCTTAATATCAGCCGCAGTGACCTGGAAAAAGTGGTGGCGTTATGGCGCGAGTTTTTAACCGAGCAGCGCTCATGACACCGCAACGGATATTGGTGCTGGGCGCCAGTGGCTATATTGGCCAACATCTGGTGCCAAAACTACGCCAGCAAGGGCATGCTGTCACTGCCGCCGCACGCCGTATCGAGTGGTTAAAAGAGCAGCCCTGGCCGGGGGTCGAGTGCCGTTTTGTCGATCTTTATCAGCCCTCAACCCTTATCGCCGCGCTACAAGATATTGATGTCGTCTATTATCTGGTACATGGCATGGGCGACGGGCAGGATTTGATTGAGCAGGAGCGCCTGGCTGCCACCAATATGAAAACCGCGCTCCAACAGAGCCCATCGGTAAAGCAGATCATTTACCTGAGTGCATTACAGCCGGATGATAACAGTTCCCCTCATCTGATTGCCCGCAAATTGACCGGTGACCTGCTGCGCCAAAGTGGTATTCCGGTGACCGAGCTGCGCGCCAGTATCATCGTCGGCCCCGGTTCTGCCGCCTTTGAAGTGATGCGCGATATGGTTTATAACCTGCCGATTCTAACGCCACCGCGTTGGGTGCGCTCAAAATCATCCCCGGTCGCGCTGGAAAACTTGCTGATTTACTTAACAGAATTACTCAATCATCCGTCAGCAGAAAACCGCATATTTGATGTCGCCGGGCCGGAATATATTAGCTATCAAACTATGTTCGAGCGGTTTATTGCTATCAGTGGTAAACGGCGCTGGCTGATCCCTATTCCGCTCCCCACCCGCTTTATCTCCGTTTATTTCATCAATATGGTGACCTCAGTCCCGACGCCAATTGCCAGTGCCTTGATTGAGGGGCTGAATCACGATTTACCGGCTGATGGCCAAGCTTTACAGGCGCTAATTCCCCAATCACTCATTAGTTTTGATGATGCCGTTAAAGAGACATTGCGCCGCGAGGATGAAGTGGTGGATTCGCCCGATTGGGGCTATGACCCCGAAGCTCGCGCCCGTTGGCGACCGGGTTACGGTTTTTATCCCAAACAGGCAGGTTGCACACTTTATACCTCCGCTTCCAGCGAGGCGCTGTGGCATGTCGTCCAGCAAATTGGTGGCAAAGAAGGTTATTTCTATGGCAATCCGCTATGGAAAACCCGCGCCTGGATGGATGATCTGGCCGGTGGCGGTGTTGTTTATGGCCGCCCGGAAAGAGAAACGCTGGAATTGGGTGATCTGATTGATGGCTGGAAAGTTATCACTCTCAAACCATTACGTCAGTTAGCCATGATGTTCGGCATGAAAGCGCCGGGACTTGGGCGGCTTACTTTTACTATCAAGGAGTTGGGTGGGCGACGCAGCTTTGATGTCCGGGCATGGTGGCATCCGGCGGGCTTTAACGGATTACTGTATTGGTTTGTGATGATGCCGGCACACCTGTTTATTTTTCGCGGTATGGCAAAACGCATTGCCACTTTGGCGGTGCAGTATGACCGTGAACAGCAATATGACCGCGAACAGCAAAAGTAATTGTGGTGAATAACGCTGCAAATTCAAGTAAGCAGGGGATTCTGATTGCATAGCGCTGCATTTCAAGAAAGAATGGCATCTTATTTGCTGGACGAATAATTCAAAGTTCTAGCATTCTGATTTTTGGTGGGAACCGAATTCGTTATGAAGATATTGGTCACCGGTGCAACCTGTGGGTTAGGCCGAAATGCCGTTGAATATCTCCGCCGTCAGGGTATCAAAGTCATCGCCACCGGCAATAATCCGGCGATGGGCGCATTATTGACAAAAATAGGCGCTGAATTTATTCATGCCGACTTGACGAATCTGGTTTCCGCACAGGCGAAAGCCATGCTAGCCGGTGTCGATACACTGTGGCATTGCTCCAGTTTTACTTCGCCCTGGGGCACTGAGCAAACTTTTGAACTGGCCAATGTCCGCGCGACACGCCGTTTGGGTGAATGGGCCGCCGCATATGGTGTGGAGAATTTCATTCATATTTCCTCACCCGCCATTTATTTTGATTATCACCACCATCGAAATATTCAGGAAGACTTCCGCCCAGTCCGTTTTGCCAATGAGTTCGCCCGCAGCAAAGCCGCTAGCGAAGAGGTTATTCAGCAATTAGCGCGGTCTAATCCGCAAACCCATTTTACTATTTTGCGCCCGCAAGGCTTGTTCGGCCCTCACGATACCGTGATGCTACCGCGCCTACTACAGATGATTAAATATTATGGCACCCTGCTATTGCCCCGTGGTGGTAATGCCTTGGTGGACATGACCTATCTGGAAAATGCAGTGCATGCCATGTGGCTGGCGACTCAAAGCCAGAACACACAGTCTGGTAGGGCCTATAATATTACTAATCAACAACCTCGCCCACTGCGCACCATCGTGCAACATCTGCTGGATGAGTTGGATATGCCCTGCCGTATTCGCTCTGTGCCCTACCCAATGTTGGATATCATGGCCCGAGCGATGGAGAAACTGGGCAATAAAGCCGAAAAAGAGCCGATATTGACCCATTATGGCGTCGCTAAACTTAATTTTGACCTGACATTAGATACCCGCCGTGCAGAATTAGAATTAGGTTATCGCCCGCAGGTATCATTGGATGAAGGGATTATTCGCACAGCCCGTTGGTTGAAAGATCACGGTAAATTACGTGCCTGACCTGCACTCCACATTTTCTTTGGCTATAGGCTACAATCACTTTCATAATCGATTTTTCACTTAAGGTCATTATATGAAAAAGAAAAATATTGCCCTGATTCTTCCTCTCGCCATTTTATTGAGTGCCTGTACCAGCAATGTCAGCCCAGCATTCAAGGATATCAGTAGCCGCACCACGCCTTGTGTTGATGGCGGGCCGGACACAGTAGCGCAAAAATTCTATGACCTGCGGATTCAGCAAATCGGCAATAAAAGTGGCTTACCCGATGATAATTTGTCTGCTCAATTTCGCCCTTATCTGAGTCAGGCACTTTATGAACAAATTCAAACCGCTAGAAAGCAAGCGGGTCACCGCCCGGCAGCCGCAGTGAATACCACACAAACCATCAATGGCGATATTTTCACCAGTTTGCGTGAAGGCAGCACCAGCGCGGATGTTGCCAGTGCTTCAACCATTCCCAATACTGATGCCCGTAATATTCCATTACGCGTCAATTTGACGCACCAATCGGCAAGTGGGCCGTCAGTGATGTGGCAAGACGAAGTGTTGATGATCCGCGAAGGAACCTGTTGGGTTGTCGATGACATCCGCTTTATGGGTGTTTCAGCCCCGGCCAGCAGCTTACGTCAACTGCTGGGTGATCACTAACCAGCCCAAAATGCAGCCAACACCGCTGAAATTTAAAAGAAAATGAATATCCCCTATAGATTTCGAATTGCAGGTAGGCGGCAAAAGAGTGCATCCCGATGAGCTTACACAAGTAAGTGATTCGGGTTAGCGAGAGCAGCCAACACCGCTGCAATTTGAAAGAAAACGAATATCCCCTATAGATTTCGAATTGCAGGTAGGCGGCAAAAGAGTGCATCCCGATGAGCTTACACAAGTAAGTGATTCGGGTTAGCGAGAGCAGCCAACACCGCTGCAATTTGAAAGATGACGGGGATCACTCTGTCAGATTTATTCATCGCATGACAAATTCCCTCCGATAGCTTTCAAATCCAAATGTTATGCTATTTTTTACACCCAATACTGGTTATTAATAAATTTTAACGCACAAAGATTGCATAAGTATGCCGCGGAAGTTACCATTCACGGCATCATTGGCTATTCAGATTTGGCGCATGAGTATTCAACTTAACGGAATTAACTGTTACTACGGCGTACACCAAGCGCTGTTCGACATTACATTAGACTGTCCTGCGGGCGAAACCTTAGTATTATTAGGGCCAAGTGGTGCCGGTAAAAGCTCATTGCTGCGCGTGCTTAATTTGCTAGAGATGCCGCGTTCAGGGACTTTGCAGATAGCGGGCAATCACTTCGACTTTTCCCAAGCTCCGGGCGCGAAAGCTATTCGCGAATTACGCCAGAATGTGGGGATGGTCTTCCAGCAATATAATCTTTGGCCACACCTCACTGTGGTGCAAAATCTGATTGAAGCCCCTTGCCGCGTGCTGGGCCTATCAAAAGATGAAGCTATGGCGCGGGCGCAAAAATTACTGACCCGCCTGCGTTTGACTGATTTTGTTGACCGCTTCCCGCTGCATCTTTCGGGTGGTCAGCAGCAGCGTGTGGCCATTGCCCGTGCATTGATGATGGAGCCGCAGGTTTTGCTGTTTGACGAACCGACAGCAGCACTTGATCCTGAAATTACTGCACAAATCGTCAGTATTATCCGTGAATTGGCAGGAACCGGCATCACTCAAGTGATTGTCACCCATGAGGTCGAAGTCGCCCGTAAAACGGCTAGCCGCGTGGTTTACATGGAAAACGGCCACGTAGTCGAACAAGGTGATGCCAGCCACTTTACACAACCTACAACTGAAGCTTTTGCCAGCTATCTGTCACATTGATATCTATTTGGGAATTTGCGATGAAAAAATTAATAATTGCTGCAGTCCTCGCCAGTATCAGTTTGTCCGCCTCTGCCGCTGAAACTGTCCGTTTCGCTGCTGAAGCGACTTACCCGCCATTTGAATTTATTGATGCCAATAATAAAATGCAGGGCTTTGATATCGATCTGGCTAATGCGCTGTGTAAAGAGATGCAAGCCGAATGTACCTTTACCAATCAAGCTTTCGACAGCTTGATCCCAAGTTTAAAATTCAAGCGTTTTGATGCGGTTATTTCTGGGATGGACATTACCCCTGAGCGCCAAAAGCAAGTGGCTTTTACCCAGCCTTATTATGATAACTCTGCGCTGTTTATTGCCGAAAAAGGCAAAGTGGCTGATTTAGCCGCCCTGAAAGGCAAACGTGTCGGGATGCAGAATGGTTCGACTCATCAAAAATATCTGATGGAGAAACACCCTGAAATTACCGCCGTCCCTTATGACAGCTATCAAAATGCCATTCTTGACCTGAAAAATGGCCGTCTGGATGCGGTATTTGGTGACACTGCGGTGGTCAATGAGTGGTTGAAGCAGAATAATCAATTAGCTGCGGTGGGTGACAAAGTCACTGACGCTGACTATTTCGGTACCGGTTTAGGGATTGCCGTTCGTCAGAACAACACCGAATTACAGGGTAAGTTAGATGCTGCATTGGCAAAAGTTAAAGCCGATGGCACCTATCAGACAATTTATAAAAAATGGTTCCAGCAGTAATTTAAGCACCCATGAATGAATTTCAACCTTTAGCAAGCGCCGCCGGTATGACCGTCGGCCTTGCCGTTTGTGCACTGGCCCTCGGCCTGGTTCTGGCGATGCTGTTTGCCGTCTGTGAATCATCACGATGGAAAGTCGTCAGTTACCTGACAACTGGCTGGGTCACCATTTTACGCGGGCTACCAGAGATTCTGGTGGTGCTGTTTATCTATTTTGGCTCCTCTCAGCTGTTGATGATGCTGTCAGACGGCTTTACCTTGAATCTGTATCTCTTTGAGCTGCCTATTAAGCTCAATATTGATGATTTTGAGGTTAGCCCATTCCTGTGCGGTGTTATTGCGCTGGCCCTGCTTTATTCGGCTTATGCATCACAGACTTTACGCGGTGCGCTGAAAGCCGTGCCTATCGGGCAGTGGGAATCAGGCCAAGCATTGGGTTTGAGTCAAACGGCTATTTTCTTCCGTTTGATTATGCCGCAGATGTGGCGTCATGCCCTACCCGGCTTGGGCAACCAATGGTTGGTGCTGTTGAAAGATACCGCGTTAGTGTCGCTTATCAGTGTTAATGATTTGATGCTGCAAACCAAAAGTATTGCCACCCGAACTCAAGAACCCTTTACCTGGTATGTGATTGCCGCGGCTATTTATCTGGTGGTGACTCTGCTTAGCCAGTATGTGCTCAAGTGGATTGAACTCCGAACTACCCGTTTTGAACGGAGCCCATCCTAATGCTGGAATTCTTACCCGAGATCCTGAAAGGGCTACATACCAGCCTGACATTGACTATTGCCTCCTTGTTGGTCGCGTTGGTGCTGTCATTGCTGTTTACCATTGTGTTGACGCTGAAAACTCCAATTGTCACGCCATTGGTTAAAATTTATATCACGCTGTTCACCGGCACCCCGCTGTTGGTCCAGATCTTTTTGATCTACTACGGCCCAGGGCAGTTCCCGGCCATCCGTGAATACCCGTGGTTATGGAGTTTGCTGTCGCAACCATGGCTGTGTGCAATGATTGCATTGGCATTGAACAGCGCGGCCTATACCACTCAGTTGTTTTATGGTGCGGTCCGCGCTATTCCTGCCGGTCAATGGCAATCCTGTGAAGCACTGGGAATGTCTAAGGCGCAGTCATTGCGCATCTTGCTGCCATTTGCTTTTAAACGCGCACTTTCCTCCTATTCCAACGAAGTGGTGTTGGTATTCAAAAGTACCTCACTGGCTTACACCATTACATTGATGGAAGTTATGGGTTACAGCCAACTGATGTATGGCCGGACTTATGATGTGATGGTATTTGGTGCTGCGGGGATTGTGTATCTGGTGGTAAATGGGTTGCTGACACTGTTGATGCGGTTGGTGGAGCGCAGAGCGCTGGCGTTTGAGCGGCGGAATTAAGATTATTTTTATCACCTGATGATTTAGTTACAGAATTTAGTGATCATCTTCGGTTGTTAGGGCTTCACAGCTCACCTGGCCTCCGATGAACCAACCGGCAAAGGGGCCTAAGCGTGGCCCCTTATGCAATCCCGCGCTTCGCACGTATCGCTAGCCTGCTTCGCAGGTGCCCTCGATTCATCATTTCGCTGGCGGGACGGCTTTATTCGCGTCCCTGCTCATGACGCCTAAATCCGCCGTCCATGGCGGATTTCCCTGGCTCCACTCTTCACTCGGCTGCTCAAATGTGCTTTAAAAATCAAAAAATAAAATCAAAAACTAAAGATAGTGTTTTGATTTTGAGCGCAATCAGGAATATTACCGACAAAGACGATGGCCCGAGTGAGCCGCCATGGACGGCGGCGAAAAGCGCGCTTGAGCAGGAGCGAATCGCGCTGGCTCGATAAGGCCAACGGCTGCCGGAGGGGACTGCAAATAGCAGTCATATTTCGCGCAAGCCGCAGGTGCAGGAGGGCCGGCTTGCCCTCCTGCTCGGTTGAAGCTGCGGAGGTCAGGTAAACAGCGGAGCCTTAACAACCGAACACTACAACAAAACTATCAACCGAAATCCAATCCAATCCAATCCAATCTCGGAGCATCCCTCTCTTTATCTCTTAAAAATAAAAAAACTAAATTTTTAATCACATTACTTGCATATAAATTCATAAAATGGCAATGTAAACCTCATCATTCATCCGAATAAATCGTGATGAAGCATCACAAGCTATAATAAAATCAATAATTAAGAACTTACTCTATTAAAAAAATTCAGACAGGAGTTTAAGCATGAAAAAGTTACTATTGGCGACAATCTTAAGTGGTATGGTGTTCAGTGCAACGGCCGCTGAAACCATCCGTTTCGCTGCTTCAGCAACCTACCCGCCTTTTGAATCCATCGGCGCCAATAATGAAATCGTCGGCTTTGATATGGATTTGGCGAAAGCATTATGTAAGCAGATGGAAGCCAACTGTACATTCACCAATCAGGCCTTTGATAGCCTGATCCCGGCGCTTAAATTTAAACGTTATGATGCTGTTATCTCTGGTATGGACATCACACCGGAACGTAGCAAGCAGGTGGCATTTACCCAGCCTTACTATGCCAACTCGGCCATTGTTATTGCCCCGAAAGGTAAATTCAGTTCTTTCGCAGACCTGAAAGGCAAGAAAATCGGGATGGAAAACGGCACCACGCACCAGAAATTTTTACAGGATAAACATCCAGAAATTCAAACCGTGGCTTATGACAGCTACCAAAATGCCATTATTGACCTGAAAAATGGCCGTATTGACGGGGTGTTTGGCGACACAGCGGTAGTGAATGAGTGGCTGAAAACCAATCCAAATCTGGCATCAGTTGGCGAGCACGTGACTGACCCGCAATACTTCGGCACCGGCCTTGGCATTGCTGTGCGCCCGGATAACACCGCGTTGCTGGAGAAACTGAATAAAGCCATTGAAGCGGTGAAAGCTGACGGGACATATAAGGCTATCAATGATAAGTGGTTCCCGCAGTAATACCCTTTGTACTTTCGCACTACAGCTTCAAGAGCGCAGGGTATACCCAAAGACATTGGCGTTGTAGGTAGGCGGCAAGAAAACGCATCCCGATGAGCTTACTCAAATAAGTGATTCGGGTAAGTGAATGCAGCCAACACCCCTACAGCGTCAAGGGCGCAGGGTATACCCAAAGACATTGGCGTTGTAGGTAGGCGGCAAGAAAACGCATCCCGATGAGCTTACTCAAGTAAGTGATTCGGGTAAGTGAATGCAGCCAACACCCCTACAGCGTCAAGGGCGCAGGGTATACCCAAAGACATTGGCGTTGTAGGTAGGCGGCAAGAAAACGCATCCCGATGAGCTTACTCAAGTAAGTGATTCGGGTAAGTGAATGCAGCCAACACCCCTACAGCGTCAAGGGCGCAGGGTAAGTAAGGATAAAACTTCATAGTGGGCGGTATGCGGAAACATATCAAACAACTGCACCCTCTCAATGCGATAGTTCGCTAACAAATTGATATCTTTCGTCATTGTCTCGGCATTACAGCTTGAATAGAGAATAAATTCGGGTGCCATTTGGCTGAGATATTCACACAGTTCGGCACCAATGCCGCGCCGTGGCGGATTTACTAACACCAATTGCGGCACTTGCTTTTCTGTGGTGGCAAAACGCGTCGAATCTAGCGCGGCAAAATTGACATTTTTTAACCCCAATTGGCTCGCTGACTGGCGCGCGCAGGCAATAGCTTCGGCGCTGATTTCAATGCCGGTAAGCTGGGTTTCAGTATCTGCACAATGCAAACCAAAACCCCCTACCCCACAGAATAAATCCCACATGCTATTGATATTCAGCTCTCGCACCCATTGGCGCGCAGTAGCATACAATGATGCTGCAACCTGCTGATTTGTCTGGAAAAAACTTTGTGGGCGGATGAACAGCGGCACTTGATTAAAGATCTCGGGTAGCGCCTGCTGCTCAGTTAATGGAATTTCCAGCTCCCCTTCCAAAATCGCCATATGCACCGGCTGAATATTGGCCGAGATAACGGCAAGTTGAGGTAATTGTTGCTGTAACCAGGGCAAGGCCGCCTGTAGCTGTGCCAATTTAGTGGGTGAGCGCAACACAAAGCGCAGCATTAACTCGCCACTGTAAGTGCTTTCAGTCAATAACAGGAATTTAAGCTCACCGCGCTTGCGCGCAACGTTATAAGGCGTTAGGCCCGCACGCGCAATAAAGGTTTTCAGCACTGCAAAAACGGGCGCAAAACTGGCGGGATAAAGTGGACACTCACATAAATCAACCGGGGTGCCATCGCGGTGCAACATTCCTAATAATGGGCGCTCAACACTGCCGCTAACCACCATTTTGGCTTTATTACGAAAAGCACTTTCCTGCCCGAAAACCGGCGATAGACATTGAGTAACGGCGTGACCAGATAACAGATTTTCTAAATGATGTTGTTTATCAGCCAGTTGTTGTGGATAAGGTTTATCCAGCCACTGACAGGAACGGCAGCTACCCGCCGTATATTGTGCGCAATGCATTAATAATTAACCGTTCTTAGATATTAACGTTCTGAGACATTAAATTGAATGTGCGGCCGAGGCCGTTGATAGGGCGAATTGTAGCACTGTGTTACGTTAAACACTCATTTTGACGACCGAAAATAGCGATGCCAAGGGAAAAACAACAAACCGAGAATCACCACGTCGGGGATCTTTTGTAGCAGTAGACTATGTAAAATTTCAGCGCCAGTATCGCCATCAATGCGGAAGACATCGACATCCAGCTCTAACCAGTCCAGTGACGCCATCAGTAAATAGATGCTGACCACCCATTGGCAAGCCAAATAGCTCCAGCGCGCCCAGTTTTGCCGCAAACATACTGCTACGCCACAAACTATTTCCAGCAACAGGATCAAGATACTGGCAATAAAGATCAGGGCGGAATCCCAGTATTGCAGGCTTTCAGCGATAAAACTGCCCGTACCTCTCCAGCCCAGCGTCGCCACCAAAAGGATTACGCCGAGGAAACGGGTCGCAATAATGGCGGTTCCGGCGATTAACACCGGGACAGGCGTGGTGGCGGCGGATGAAAATAACAATCTCATATTGCCCAGTTTGTCTCCCGGTTCGGGTTTTGTAACCTGATGTTATCCCTGACAATAACGCCGCTCGAAAGCGGCGTCAAAAGATAATGAAAGACTAACAGTTTTCAGGCTAATCAGCTATTTATTCACAATTAACCACTGATTAATAATTAATCACTTATTCACAATTAGCCATTTATTAATAATCAACTGCGGGCAGCTTTGCGTAATTCGCGCAACCGCTGCTTTTCCGAACGGGACATAAACCACCACGCAATTAAGCCGATAATCCCGACCACCAGCAAAATCAGTGTCGCCAGCGCGTTGATCTCCGGGTTCACCCCCATGCGCACACTAGAGAACACCAGCATCGGCAAGGTCGTTGCACCCGGCCCGGCGACAAAGCTGGCGATCACTAAATCGTCCAGTGACAGGGTAAAAGCCAGTAGCCAACCAGAGACTAATGCTGGAGCAATCATCGGCACAGTAATCACAAAGAACACTTTCAATGGGGTCGCCCCCAAATCCATAGCGGCTTCTTCGATTGACCGGTCTAATTCGCGCAAACGGGAACTGATAACCACCGTCACATAGGCGGTACAGAAAGTCACATGTGCTAGCCAGATGGTGAACATGCCGCGCTCCGCTGGCCAGCCAATTGCATGGCTCATGGCGACAAACAGCAGCAATAATGATAAACCGGTAATGACGTCGGGCATCACCAGTGGGGCTGTCAGCATAAAAGCAAAACCGTTCGAGCCGCGAAAACGGCCAAAGCGCACCATGACCACCGCCGCTATCGTCCCCAACACCACCGCCATGGTGGCAGAAGCCGCGGCGATAGTGAGGCTCAACCCCACCGCTGATATCATCGCCGAATCATTGAACAGCTCTACATACCAGCGGATAGACCACCCCGCCCACACAGTGACCAGTTTCGAGCTGTTAAATGAGTATATAACCAACATCAACATCGGCGCATACAAGAAGGTATAGCCGACAATCAAGATAATCCGACGCCAGACCGAGCGCACTTCCGGTAAGTTATTCATACCGCGCCTCCTGCTGCTTTATTTTGGTGCTTGTGGAACCAAATAATCGGCACGATCAGTAACACTAACATGACTGTCGCGACGGCGGAGGCCACTGGCCAGTCACGGTTATTAAAGAATTCTTGCCATAAAATACGGCCAATCATGATGCTGTCCGGGCCGCCGAGCAGTTCAGGGATAACAAATTCACCGACCGCCGGAATAAATACCAACATGGAACCGGCCACGATCCCCCCTTTGGTCAAAGGGACAATCACACTGACAAAGGTTTTAAAGGGTCTGGCACCCAGATCCGATGCCGCTTCGACCAATGAGTAATCCAATCGGGTCAGTGCGGTATAGATAGGCAACACCATGAAAGGCAGGTAGGAATACACCACGCCAATATATACCGCCAAATTGGTGTGCAGAATAATCAGCGGCTGATCAATAATCCCGGTCCACATCAGGAAGTTATTCAAAATGCCATTATTTTTCAGGATCCCCATCCAGGCATACACCCGAATCAGGAATGATGTCCATGATGGCAGAATAACCAGCAGCAATAAGATATTGCGTGTAGATGATTTGCTATGGGCAATCGCCCAAGCCAATGGATAGCCGATAATCAGACAGCATAAAGTGGATACCCCCGCCACTTGCAGTGATTGTAGATAAGCATCGATATACAGTGGATCATCAAGCAGTTGCAGATAGTTGCCGAGATTGAGCGAGATATCCAGCTTGCCGTCCAGCCAGGTCACTAGATCGGTATAAGGTGGAACTGCGCGCGCCATCTCCGCCAGACTGATTTTGAATACAATCAGGAACGGCAACATAAACAGCAAGAATAACCATAAATAAGGGATGCCGATGACCAATTTCCGGCCATGGGACATCTGGAAACGTTGAATCAGCGCTTTTACCGGCCTTACAGCTCGGGCCGATGGTTGTGCTGCTCCACGGGTGGATTTTGGTATCACAATATTTTTGCTCCCCAAACGATCAGCTACCTAAGACAACACAGCTGTCGGCATCCCAGCAAAGTTGTACTTCATCACCCCAAGTTGGCATCCCTTTACGGTAACGGTGGCCATTTTGTAGCTGCGCGGTAAGCATTTGTCCGCTGTGTAATTTCACGTGATAAATGGACAAATCACCCAAATAAGCAATGTGTACCACTTCACCGACCGCAAAGTTGCAGCCATCTTCCGGCACCTGTTCACACAACATCACTTTTTCTGGCCGCAAGGCGACAAAAACAGGCACGCCGTCAACCACAGAAGCATCCGAATCTACTTTCAGTGGATGGCGCAGGCCGGGGCTGTCGATAACCAATGCATCATCCAGTCGCTCTTTTAATACGCCCTCAAACACATTCACTGAACCGATAAATTCGGCGCTGAATCTGCTGTTCGGATGCTCGTAAATCTCTTCCGGTTCGCCAATTTGCACGAATTTGCCACGGTTCATAATGGCAATGCGCCCAGCCATGGTCATGGCCTCTTCCTGGTCGTGGGTCACCATCACGCAAGTTGCCCCTACGCGCTCCAGAATATCCACCACTTCGAGTTGCATGCGGTCGCGCAATTTTTTGTCCAACGCGCCCATCGGCTCATCCAACAACAGCAACTTTGGCCGTTTAGCCAGACTACGCGCCAATGCCACTCGCTGGCGCTGACCACCGGATAACTGATGGGGCTTGCGCTTGGCAAACTCTTGCATGTGCACCAGTGTCAGCATTTCTGCCACCCGGCTTTTGATTTCATTCGTGGGCAATTTGTCTTGCTTCAAACCAAACGCGATATTTTGCTCAACAGTCATATGCGGGAATAATGCATACGACTGGAACATCATATTGATTGGGCGCTGATAAGGCGGCACGTGCGACAAATCCTGCCCATCGAGGACAATCTGGCCCTGTGTCGGCTGTTCAAAACCGGCCAGCATGCGCAATAGGGTGGATTTCCCACAACCTGAAGCCCCTAACAGGGCAAAAATCTCGCCTTTGTAGATGGTCAAATTGACATCATCTACAGCGGCCTGACCATCAAATGATTTGGTTAAATTGCGAATCTCCAACAAGGGTGTAAACACCTTTTGGGATTTTGGCTGCGGGCGGGGAATGGCATCATTCACTCAGCGTGCTCTCCGTGAAAGCAGAACAGGCCGCATTCAAGCTGCGGCACAATAAAAAACAGGAACAGGAAGATAAACTCCCTGTCCCTACCATGGTCTATTTTACTTATCCATCAACGCGTTATCAGTGAGCAGCTCATCGCCTGCGGCTGATTCCCGCCAATGGTTTATTTACCACTTTTCACTTTGGTCCAAGCCCGGGTGATCACGCGATCAATTTTGGGATCTTGCACTTTTAATGTGAACATTTTAGCTCGCACATCGGCTGGCGGATAAATACCAGGGTTATCACGGACTTCTGCGTTCAGCAGCGGGGTCGCCGCTTTATTGGCATTGGCATAAAACACGTGGTTGCTGATGTTGGCAATCACATCTGGCCGCATCAGATAATTCAGGAATTGATAGGCTTCATCCTGATTTTTAGCATCCGCTGGCATGGCAAATACATCAAAGAAGGCTAGTGCCCCTTCCTTTGGAATACTGTAAGCCACATTCACACCATTTTTGGCTTCTTTGGCGCGGTTAGAGGCCTGCATGATATCGCCAGCCCAGCCCACAGCGACACAGATATCCCCGTTAGCCAAGTCATTAATGTATTGTGAAGAGTGGAAATAACGAATATTGGGGCGTAATTTTAATAACAATTCAGTCGCCGGGCCGGTGTAATCCGTGGCCTGAATACTGTTAGGATCTTTTCCCAAGTAATTGAGCACAGTAGCAAAAATCTCGCTTGGCGCATCCAGGAAGGAAACGCCACAACTTTTCAGCTTCTCAAGGTTTTCAGGTTTCAGCACCAAATCCCAGCTATTTACCGGGGCATCTTTCCCCAACACCGCTTTGACTTTCTCGACGTTATAGCCAATACCGGTAGTCGCCCACAGATACGGAATCGCGTATTTGTTATCCGGATCGTGCTTGCCGACCAAGGTCAACAACTCGGGATCAAGATTTTTGTCATTCGGTAATTTGCTTTTATCCAGCGGCTTGAATACGCCCGCAGACAATTGGCGCTCAAGGAAACTGGCTGACGGCACCACCAGGTCAAACCCAGTGCTCCCCGCCATCAATTTACCTTCCAACACCTCGTTGGAGTCAAACACATCATAGACAACTTTAATGCCGGTTTCTTTTTGGAAATTAGCCAGCGTATCTGGAGCGATATAATCAGACCAGTTGTAAATGTGCAGTGTTTTTTCTTCAGCAGATGCTGAGACGGACGCAGCCATTAATAGGCCAGCAGCAACACCCGATAACCACTTTTTACGTTGGGTGAACATCCGTTAACTCCTCCAAAATAGGGGGTAAATTAGTGCGATAAATGTGCATCCGTAGGATACAACGCCTTTGTCCTGCCGAGCGCTCTTTCCACAAATACCCTATGCATGACTATGCACTGTGGGTGATGATTAACCTAACAAGGATAATCACTGATTTTGCGGAGGAATATTATGCCCTTTGCAGAAAGAGCAGCATAACCGCAGTTGGTAATCCGCACCAGACTCTAGGGTAAAAAACGCCTTTTATCGATTTTTTATGCATATTCTATCTATGTAATGCGCCACTAATGGCATAAACGGCGATAAATATCTGGCAAAGGAGGGTAAAAAGCAGAATATCTTATGGTTTACGGGGGGGAATGACAGTGTGCCGCTGATGATCAGCAGCACTCTGATTATTGATGCACGGGAGTCAATTAATGTATGACAGGGTAAGCAGTGGCGGTTTGCGGCAACTCATCGTCATCACTGTTACCAATAAACAGTAAGTCGTTAGCGCGCGCCTCCAGAATGATCATCGAAATCTGCTCTTCGCACTGCTGCATAAAATAACCAAATTGCGCGAATGTCACCCCAACCTCTACAGTCAGTGACTGGCAGACAATCAGTTTTGGCAAATTATCGTCCTGAATATCAATAAAAGCCTTCACCGTCAGTGAGCTGGCGTTGATTTGGCTAAGATCCGCAACCAGCGGGATTAAGGCGGTCGGCCGCACTTCGGCCAGCGCTGAAAACAGGATGATGTTATCAACCAAATCAATTTTGGCATCAAACACCCCTTCAAAATTTTGCATATGTGGTAAATGCAGTGCCTGACAGGAATCGCACTCAAAAAATGAGATACCGAGTTGATCCAGCCAACGCCGTAATAAGGCTAAATCCGGGACGATGAGTGAATCCATAACTACCTACCTCACGATTCTCATAATATGAAAAGTGGAATAGCTTACGGAATATTGGCCGACAGCGCCACTTCAATCCCGACTAATTTAATGTCCCCAAAAAGACTCAATCATGGCCTTACCCAGATTTATTCTCTTTTTTGGTTCGCGCTTCTTCTAACTCTTTCTTTGATTGTGGCCTGGATACTCTATCAGCGCTGCCTAATAGCGGGCCAAAACCATGGGCTACACGCCAAACAATGCAAGTTGCCGCCGGGATCATCAAAGCAATCCCGATAAAAATCATCATGATGGCAACAGCCGGTGTCCCAATAGAGCCAGGTAGTGACACATAGTCATTAATACTTAAATAGGCCATGACCAATAACAACATCCCCAGCACTTCTGCCACGATAACAATACGGGGCATATCTCCTAATGAGCGCATTTTTACCTCCGACAAGCCCTCTATTCGCTTTTAACCAGTGTATTGAATCCTCACTATTTGTAACAGTATCGAGAAGCAAATAGGTAGGATTAATCAGATTAACAGGTAAATCCTGCTTTTTTTTCACTGCACCACAGGGCATAGTAGACCCAAGTGAGAGTGAGTAATACGCTAGAAGTTATTTAACAGTTGAATATATCAGTAACTGTTGACGAAGTGATTACCTCAATTTAATCAAGGAGTTTTACATGTTTGCTGTGATTTTTGGGCGTCCTGGATGTCCTTACTGTGTTCGTGCCAAAGAGCTGGCGGAAAAACTGGAAACTGAACGCGACGATTTTAAATTCCGTTACATCGATATTCACGCGGAAGGGATAACCAAAGCTGATCTGGAAAAAACAGTCGGCAAACCGGTAGAAACTGTGCCACAAATCTTTATCGATGAGAAACACATTGGCGGTTGCACAGATTTCGAAGCCTATGCTAAAGAAAATCTGAGCCTGTTCAAGTAATCGGCAGACAAACTGATCCGTTGGTGTGCCGCCAGTAACAGCCGCAGTGCCAATAATGATGAGTTTTATGCGAAAAAGGGCCATTGCGGCCCTTTTTTCTTACCTGTCATTGCTATCAACGCAGTCATCGCGGCCGACCAAAGTCACTTTATGTGGCTCATTCCCAACAGATAACCCTGCACTTAGTTAATAATTAAGCATATCCCTCTGGCAACACCAAACTTCCCGCTTACTACTGGCTGTCTCGCAGCAGACCGACTAGAATAACCCACGCTATTGCCTACATTTATATCCTGTCGGCGGTATTTTTTAGAATTAAACGGTTTTTAAATTACAAGATATGTGTCGCTCTGATTTAACATTAAGGGCGTATATATCGTGGATTATCCTGGCTGAATAGAAAGTCATACTCGTGAATATAAACGTCGCAAATTTGTTAAACGGCAACTACATCTTGCTGTTATTCGTGGTTTTAGCGCTGGGGTTATGCCTGGGTAAACTGCGATTAGGGCCTATTCAATTAGGTAACGCTATTGGTGTGTTGGTGGTATCACTGTTGCTTGGGCAACAGCATTTTACTATCAATACTGAAGCACTGAATCTGGGCTTTATGCTGTTTATTTTTTGTGTCGGTGTCGAAGCTGGCCCAAACTTTTTCTCTATTTTCTTCCGCGACGGCAAAAACTACCTGATGCTGGCTTTGGTCATGGTGGGCAGTGCGATGATTCTGGCGCTGGGGCTGGGTAAACTCTTTGGCTGGGACATTGGTCTGACGGCCGGGATGCTGGCCGGATCAATGACCTCCACCCCGGTGTTGGTGGGGGCTGGCGATACTTTACGCCACACCATCGCCAATAATCCGGCGCTGCAACACGCCCAAGATAATCTGAGCCTGGGTTACGCCCTGACCTATCTTATTGGGCTGGTCAGCCTGATTTTAGGCGCGAGATATTTACCCAAACTACAGCATCAAGACTTGCCGACCAGTGCTCAGCAAATTGCTCGTGAGCGCGGCCTTGATACTGACAGCCAGCGCAAAGTCTATTTGCCGGTTATTCGCGCCTATCGCGTTGGCCCGGAATTAGTGGCGTGGGCCGATGGTAAAAACCTCCGTGAATTAGGGATTTATCGCCAAACTGGCTGCTATATCGAGCGCATTCGCCGCAATGGTATCTTGGCGAACCCAGATGGTGACGCGGTGCTGCAAGTTGGCGATGAAATCTCGCTGGTCGGCTATCCCGATGCCCATTCCCGCCTTGATCCCAGTTTCCGTAACGGAAAAGAAGTATTCGACCGTGATTTGCTGGACATGCGCATTGTTACTGAAGAGATTGTGGTCAAAAACAGCAATGCCGTCGGTAAGCGCCTCAGCCACTTAAAACTGACCGACCACGGCTGCTTCCTGAACCGCGTGATCCGCAGCCAGATTGAAATGCCGATTGATGACAATGTGGTGTTGAATAAAGGCGATGTCTTGCAAGTCAGCGGTGATGCTCGGCGCGTCAAAAGCGTGGCAGAAAAAATTGGCTTTATCTCCATTCACAGCCAGGTCACCGACCTGCTGGCATTCTGCGCCTTCTTTATTTTGGGATTAATGATTGGCTTGATTACTTTCCAATTCAGTAATTTCAGTTTTGGTATTGGTAATGCCGCCGGTCTGTTAATGGCCGGCATCATGCTCGGGTTTTTACGGGCTAACCACCCGACTTTCGGCTATATCCCGCAAGGGGCGCTAAATATGGTGAAAGAGTTCGGCTTGATGGTCTTTATGGCGGGCGTCGGGCTAAGTGCAGGTGGCGGTATTAATAGCAGCCTGGGTGCCGTGGGCGGGCAAATGCTGATTTCCGGCTTGATCGTGAGTTTGGTCCCCGTGGTTATCTGTTTTATCTTTGGCGCTTATGTATTACGCATGAACCGCGCCTTGCTTTTCGGCGCAATCATGGGCGCGCGTACCTGCGCACCGGCCATGGATATCATCAGTGATACGGCTCGCAGTAACATCCCTGCATTAGGTTACGCCGGTACCTATGCCATTGCGAACGTGTTACTGACATTGGCGGGTTCATTAATCGTCATTGTCTGGCCGGGAATATTAGGCTAGTGCACTAAAAAAGACATTCGAGACAAAGCTAAACATTATTTTAACCTTTTTTCATTTCCCTAGAACTTTCTTACCAGACTGGGGTCTGATTTAGTGCCACTGCTTTTCTTTGATGTCCCCATATTGAGGAGCCCGATAGTCCCGCCTTCTTAGGTTCAAGACTATCGGGTTTTTTCTTGTCTGGAATCCAAGCCATTACCTATCAATATCTTACAACCGCTTCGCATAGCTATTGGCGATGAAATGGCGATACTATCATTATGGATCAAGGCTCAATCAATGGAATAAAACACAATACTCCTCCAGCTAAATCACCACCGCTCGTTATTAAATTGCCCAAATCGTTCACCGTGGGCGTAACAAAAACCGTCAATATCTGGAAAAAGGGTAATATGCCGAATATCAAAAGTCCCAGCTAAAAGCTCCAATGACATTCTTTTTAGGCTAGGAGATATAGCTATAGCTAAGAATGCATGTGGCTTACTATCAAATGCCAAACTTCCCATTTTATGTTCACAAACAGAGCTATATAAGAAATGTGCGCTTTGAGCTGCTATTCTCTTTGTTACTACAGGAGGTTGCCATGCTTGGGGATGACTATCATCGTCGTGTTGCCCCAGTTGAAATATTTTTTTATAGGGCCGATTTTCAAGTTTAGTCTCTACACCGCCTAATCCATCCGTATGTAAACCAAGCAGAATCCCTGTTTTATTCGGTTCTGATCTACAAGCAAACCATAGAGCTACTAAAATATTTCTTGAGAAATCAATCAATCTTGTAGCCGCACCATGATGTTGAAGTTTTGCGAGTAATTCAAAGTCTGAAAGTCTTCGTCCATTTTCATAGTCATAGCCTTGATGGCTAGCCTGACGCAGAAGCCAGTTCTCATACATCCTCATACCCCGCTCTGTTACTGAACTTGAGTCTAAATTCAAACGTCTATATGCAGAACTGTGAATAGGCCATTTGAGGTTAGCCTGCCCTCTCCACATATATACATTATTACGCCGAGCATTGTGTTTCTGTACTAATTCCAGTATCTGATTAAAATTTTCAGGTGACGCAATTGAACCAAATACTTCTGATTCTTTAACTTTCATTACCGATCCTATTTTTATTTGAGTGTAAAAAATCATTTCAAGCTTAGCTAAATATATTGCCTCACTATTTTCAGTTTGCGAATTTTAATTATCATTCTTGCAATCTGTGCTAGCTCTAGCCTGACTATATTTTTCATAAAACATATAAAGCCATGTAAAGAGATATTACTAATCACGTAATTCACATAATATCCTTTAAATTCAATTAACTAATACTTTTCCACGATCCACTTAGAGATCCGAAAACTGAAAAATACTGAAATTCTTTTCAATCTTTTCAGTTGGCAAAACTCTGCAAAGCCCCAGCCACGGCGCGGGCTGGCGGGGTGTTTTGTAGAAAATTAAAACTGAAAAAACTTTATTACGCAAAGTGTGCAGGCGGGTGCGGTGTAGTGCCGTTTCCGTCATGATGACGTTTCTTTCGTGGCATGTTCCGCTACGTGCGCGAGCCGTGGCTGGCGTGATCCATTTTGAGTATTACGGTGTGGTGGTGAGTTTATCGCGGGGTGTGTTGGGCCATTGGCAGCGGTTTGTGACAGGCGTAAAAAAGCCCGCGCGCGGCGGGCTGATTGTGCGAGATCGATTAGCCGATCACAGGGGCGTATTTACCACGTAATCCGTCTGACTTGGTACCGGTGGCGGTGATGCTAGCAGCATTGAGCGGGCCTCCGGTATTGGTATGGGTATGTGCTGCGGTCAACTGCGCCAGCTCTTTCACCACATCCAGCGTATCCAGCATGAGGGCCATCACGTTAATCTGCTGGCTACCAATCCACACCACTGGCGCTATCACATCCTGCCGGGCGGCGGCTATGCTGCTGCGGATATTACCAATTTTCTCTATCAAGTCCTGCCCCACATCGGTGGTTAAGGTTTTGCCCACTTTGGCCATGTAACTGGCTTGAGTGGCCAGACTGTAATCCCCCTCGCTAATCTGCTGGATAGCACCGGCCAGTAAAGTGGCCGTCCCCAGTACCGTGGTTTTGTCCGTGGCCTGAACGGTGGTTTCACGGGCTACCAGTGTGCGGGTTTCATCGTCAGCCGTAATCACCCGGCTCATGGATTCTTCACGAATAACCTGATCGGTTTTACGCTCCCAGTCCCCCGCCACCGTCACCCGCTGCGATACCCCATCACGCTGTTGCTGTAGTTGCTCACCCGGCTGCACCGTGGGCAGGTTATTGCCCTGTGATAAGGTTTGACGCACAAATGGCTTATCCGGCCTGCCGCCAGTAAAGCCCACTTCCACCAAGGTACCTGCCGGGGGGAACTGGAACATGCCCGACTCGGCCCCGGCCATCGGCAGAGGTAACGGCACCGCAGGGTAAACCGGCGTATCTGCCGCGGCCTTGCCATCATCATCCAGCAATTGCAGATTAACGGCATAACGGGGCCGGAACGGGTCAGCCATATCACCGCTGGTCACCGCCTCGCTTGGCCCCTCAACACGGGCCATTTTCGGCAGATGTAACCCGGCGGATAACTCCGGGTAGGCGTTATCAATCTGACGCTGTATCGGGGTTTTCTGCAACGGCTGGCCGGTGATTTTATTGCGCGGCGTCCACGTTAAGACCAAATCATCATTATTCAGCCGAACAGTAGTTAAGCGCTGGCCATTCAATTCCACTCCGGGGCGCACCGATTGGATCATAGGCACGGTCATGGTATTGCCTGCCGCCGCTGCGGTGCTAAATTCAGGCGGGATAGCCACTGGCTTACCGGCAAATAATGAATGTTGCCAACTGCCCACATAGACCGCGCCGTCTGGCAACTGGTACCAGACATAATCCGTAATGCCAAAGGCGTGGCCGATATTGGCCAACAATTGATAGCCGCTGCCGCTGTGGGTAAAATGCGGTATTGGCTTGTCGTTATAATCAGCACTGGCGGCAAGCTGGAACGTTAACCCGCTGTTGTCAGTCAGCCATTCCGCCAACTGGCGCAGGGTCGGGTGTTGCATCGATACCGGCCACATGCGCTCGAAAACGCCGGTTAACTCACGTACAAAAAGCCGTTGAGCGCCGTTCTCTGCCGGTTGCGAGCGTTCCACATAACCGGTAAACCAGCGCAAGATTAATTCAGGGTAACCGGCATCCAGCCGCACCAATTTGCCGGTATAATCGGTGGTGGTTTCTGCGGTAATAAAGCCGCGCCCGCAGGCGTTCAGCTCCAACACCAGATTGGCATCAACCAGCGGCACCACATCGCCGGACAGCATCAACCTGCGAATAGATTTCATGAGGTTGGCCCCAGCGCATCATTGACCGGTTTCAACACTTTGCGCTCAAACCAGCTCAACTTCTCGGCATCCTCGCCCGCTTCACTGCCGCTGGTACCGCCTGCGGTCTGCTTTTTGGCGGCAGTTTTGCCCCCGGCGCGGGCCTCGCGTTTTTCTGACACACTCAAAAACTCTTTGAGGGTAAAGGTCACCAGCCACGCCATTTTGCCATCCTGTTTTGGCGCATCAATCGCGCCGGTAAAGGTGGCCAGCCGGAAATTAATCGCCTGCGCCACCTGATTGGCTACCCGGTATTTTTTCAGTGCGCCGCCTGCGTCTTTGGTTTCAGCCAGTGCAAAAATGCGGGTTAATACCTCCGGGGTGCTGAACGACACCAGCCCGGATACGCGCAGCTCTTTGGCCTTAATGCCCTGCTCTGCCGTGGCGGTGCTCGACGTCTGCCCGGACTGGTCTTTTTCCTGAAATTGCATAGTAGGGGTTACGGTCAACCCCTTTAACGGGATGGCTTCACCGTCCAGTGCCAGCATGACTATCTGGGTCATTTATCATCGCCTCCAGCGTGGTTAAATCCTCTCCGGCAAACAGCGTGGCCAGAGTAAAAACCGCATCCTGCTGCGGTACGTTCTTTTTCATCTCACTGGCCACCGTGGCCGCGCTGCCGCTGGCGGTAAATACCCACGCCTGCGCACTGCCTGCCAGTAAGCCATTTAACGCATTTTCCACACTGGCCAATGCCGCCGCTTTAGCACTGGCAAAACCGGATAACGCCGATCCCAATCCAGCCATGCTAGCCCCCGCCCCGGCGGCATCTTTGGCCTGTGCGATACGTTGGGCATTGATGGCCATGCGGCTGGTTGCGGTGGATAACGGCTGCGGCAGCGGTAAAGCGCTTCCGGCATTGACCGGTAACTGCATTTTGGTGGTGGCCAGTGTGGCCGCAGTGCTGGCCATGCGGGCGACTTGCGAGAACACCGGCAACGGCAGCACCGCAGAGAATTGCGTGAGCGCTCGCATAAAGGCGGGATGGTCAGCGGCGCAGACCATAAATACCACCACCGACTGCTGGCCACCGCTGCCCGCCAGTTTTCCCGCCAGATGATCCACGGCGTTCTGCGGGCTAAGGTAACTGCCCGATTCCTCGCTACGGCCTACGCCATAAACCCACGGATGCACCGGCAGCATGGCGCAATTGACTGCGGCCATATTACCGGGGATAGATAATGTTGCTTTACGCCACATCCCGCACCTCTGGCCATACCGGCACCCGATAGCCCTGATTTACCGCTTCAATCAAAAGCCATTGCGGTAATTCTGGCAACTCGATTAATGGCCAGTTGGCCAGTGTTGGCCATGCGCGATAAGCGGCACGAATGGCCATTAACTCACTGCGCTGTGCATCTGTCAGAGGCTTATCATCAATTGAATAATCAACAATGGTGATGGCATCGGTTGCCGTAATAAATGCATCACGATAGCGGCGGGCCGTCGCTGCTACAGCATCAGCCGTAACCACGGGAGCAGGAACATTCACCCATACCGGCTTACCTTTTTTATCTGCACCGCGCATTTTCCCGGCTGGCGGTTGCGCTGCAAATTGCGCATAAATATCATCGCCAATCTCGATCAAGTCACTCGGTAATGTCCCGGCGTCTGCATAAACATCAAGCAACTCTTTGGGGTAAAAACTCAGTGTTGTAGCTGAAAAACAATACATAGTGACCTCCTGTCAAAAACCAATCGCAATAAATAGCGGGTAAACTGCTGCACCGGCTGTACCGCCGCCGGGCCGCTGCAATATGCACGTTGCGCTGGTGTTATCCCAGCTTGCGAGTTGATACCACACATCACTATTTATATCCTGAGCGGGGTTTTTTGTGGACACATGCGCCATCAAACACGCCGCCGGAAAAGGAATCGGGAATTTAGTCACCACATTCAGCGTTTCATGAATAATTGCGGGGCCGGTACACCACTGGATAATCATTTTTGATACCGGGTCACGCCACCACCCATTTCCGCTCAACGCTGATGTACTGCGCATCGCGTTGAGATAAGTAGATAGCCAGCCGTTACCCCATATTGCGCCTTTAATATCGCCGTTATAACCGTAGGCTGTGGCTCCGCCACCCGCATAGAAATCGCCATCACTTGTAATCTTTGGGGCTTTAAATGGTGCAGTGCTCGATACCGTATCGCTAATATTCAGACCCGCGTTTGCCGCGTTGTTATATATAGTCAGCACACTACTGTTGTTTCCACTGCCGTTTCCGACATACCACTTTCCTGTGGCTTCAATATAAAGAGCCTCAGTGATGCTATTTGTTGTTAGAGTAATTCCAGAGCCTTTAATATTTGCAAAGCCAGTGGGTGTATTCACTGATAGCCTGTCAGGGCGCAGTATCATTGAATAGCCTGAGTTGTCATTCCAGAAGTAAATATTCTTGTCAGAATGCAGACCTATGCCGGTTCCTGTCGGGTTTGTAATCCCGCAATTTGTCGGGCCAATAAGAAAACTTCTATATCCAGACGGTCCTATGGGCTCGCCGTGAATCCCTGTTATTTTTAGCGCGCCGGTCATAGTGCCGCCGGTAGCGGGTAATGCATTCACAATGCGACTATCGTCACCGGCGGCAACGGTACCGGCAACTTTACCGATATCAACCAGTGCCGCGCCTTTGAGCGCAAGGTTTTGCCGGAATAGTGGTACGTTGGGAATATCCGCGCCGTTCCGGTCTTTTGCCAGCCGTGCGTTGGCATTATCCATGGCGATTTTTACCGCTTTCGGCGTGGCGGCCAGTGTTTCGCTGGTACTATCCGTTGCGCTGGCTAACTGGACAAACCCCTTATATAACAGCGTCCCGTCCGGGTGATCACGCGATTTTTCATGCAGCTCCAAGCTGTTGCTGGCACTGTCCATCACTGCCTTGACCGCTTTCGGCGTTGCGGCCAATGTTTCGCTGGTACTATCCGTTGCGCTGGTTAACTGGACAAACCCCTTATATAACAGCGTCCCGTCCGGGTGATTACGGGATTTCTCATGTTTTGCTAACGCATCGTCAGTCAATGAACCTTGCGGGCGCAGGTCGGTAATATTACCCGCCGCATCAATGCTGGCCACAGCAAACACCCGATGCATAAACCCGGCATTGTCCTGATAATCTGCCAGCGTTGCCGCCACGCTCACGGATACCACGCTTTCCCACTGACTGACCACATTGCCCTGCAAACTCACGTCTGCCCACACTTTCACCGGCTTGGCCAACACCGTAATATTTTTGTTTGCCGCCAGCACAGCCCGCAGCCCGCCCACATAGGCATTACCGGCGGTCACGTAATATTGCTGGCCGGTCTTGGCCACCAAAAAGCCATTACCGAAGAATGCACCGGGGCCGTAGTGGTCAAGGTTAATCAGGCGTTGCCGCTCATCAATGCCGGTCAGCCGGGCGGTAAAATCAATCTGCCATGTTTCTGCCGGAACCGTGATACCTGTTTCACTGGCAGCACCGTTATATTCCATTAAAAAACTGCGGGTTAAGGCATTGCCCTGCTGGCCATTGGCATTAGCAATTTTGCGCTGGGTCGGCGCATGAACAATCATGGCCACCGTGCCGCTGGCTTTATTCACCAGACCAATCCAGTTAAAATCAAAGTCCCCTATTTCGGTACCGATAGTGACCGAATACACCACTGCATTTTGATTAACCACCCCGGTTTTATTCACCGCCTGACGGTGAACAATCTGCCCGGCAGGGGGTAACCCCTCGCTGCGATTGATGGGAGTATTCGGATTTAACCCCGGCACAAAAGCCAATACAAATTCATCCACCACCACGGTGTTACCGCCTGCGGCTTCCCTCGCTTTCCACTGCTCAAAAGCGGTGGTGATAATTGATTGAGACATCATTTCTTCCCTGTTAATGAGGCGGTAAAGGTGGTGGCCGCTGCGGCGGCACTGGTTGCCACGCCACTGCTGGCGCTGTAACACACATATTCATTGCCCATCCAGCCAGCGCGAATACGCAGCCCTAAGACGGTGATCACTTCAAAGCGATAACGGCGGCAGGTTTTGCCGTACTGGCGAATAATCTGCATCAACAAATCGCTGTTACTGGCTATCTGACCATCACTGACGCGCACCAGAATCACGTCCCAGTCAATGTCCGGCTGGCGCTCCAGCAATTCCACATACCCAATGCCTAAGCGCTCAAAGATGGCAATAAAACCTGCTACCGAACCGGCGTCAGCGGCGTTAATAAAGGCGTACTGCACCCGCTTGCGGTATAAGCTCAACGGCTCGCCGTTAAAACGGCTGATATCCCGCTGATAGGCCAGCACGTTAAGCAATGGCACCGTGCAAGTGGCAGCATCCAACTGATTAAGCGGCCAACTCAGCCAGCCATGCACCCATTGCCACCACCGACGGCAAATACGCAGTAACTTGTTGGGTTCGCCTTTGTCCATCCAAGAGGGCAAACGCAGGCTTTTTAAGCGGGTGATGAAATCAGGCATTTTCTATTACCACCGTTAAACTTTTCAGGCGTGGCACACTCAGGCCACTGACAATGTCGGTCAGTGAAAAACTCACCGACTCAATCAGCGGAAACGCCTTGTGCAGCTCCCGCCCCAGATTAGAAAATGAGTAACGGGAATAGGGCCACGTCTTAAGCACTTTGTAATGACTGTTTTGACGAAAAGCGCAACGGATCAGGTTTTCACAACCGTTGTGTAGCCCGGTCAGTTCATCCGCGCTCAGGTTCTCTTTGTTATTGATATACAACGTGACGCGCAAATCATGCTGGCTTTCCGGCAATGGCATACACTGCATATCATCACCATGGCCGTGGTGGCCCTGATTGGTGATATGGTCATTGACCGCATCAATAAACGGTTGGGATATCTCGCCACTGTCCAGCAGTAAATAGGCGTTGGCGGTACCCGGCCCGCGTGGCGCATCATGCAAAAAATAAATCCGGTCAATGGATAACCCCACAACACCGGCTATCATGCTGCGGTACACCGCATCGGTGTGATAATTGCCAACCAGATTGAACTGGTTACGGCACCTGTCGCGAAAATCATCATCTGACTCTTTATCAGCGCCCGGCACCGTCAACCAGTTGCCCTCGCTTTGGGCGCGTTCAATGCCCGGTACCGCTTGCGGCAAAATTCGGTAATAACCGGGGGCCAGATTAAACGCTCCGCCCACCTCAGCCGCATTCACCGGCACCAACCCACTGGCGACACCGGCCGCAATGGCGGTTTCACTGCTCACCACCACGCTGTAGACCTTGCCGTTAATGCGTTCGGTCTGAATAATCGTCCCGGCCGGTATCACCACATCTTGCTGAGTATCGGATTTATAGAAGCGGATCATGCCCTGTGCAGCGGTGGCCGGTTTACGACTGGCATTGACGCCCCAGCCAAACACATCCAAAAAAGAGCCGCTGGCAGTGGCCAGATACATATTGGTCAGCACGGTATTGATTAACACCTCGTTGAGCCACAGCACCGGGCGGGTGACAATGGTTTTAATCAGCCGCCAGAACGGCGACATGCCGGAGGTATTGGTAATTAACCCCTCTTCTTCTACCAGTTCGTCAAATTTCAGCCGAATATCTGTTTCAGTGGTCGGCATCCCGCTGTCTTTTAATACCTGTTCGTAATCTATTTCAGGCTTATTATTCATAATCCGTGTGGGGGAGTGATCATTTTAACATAGCTTAGGGAGAGTCTGATTTAGGCGGGATGCCTTGAAAGGAGCGGCTTGCGGGGCAATTCAACGATTTTGCATGGTCACGATAAAAATAATCAAAAGTGCGTTTTTTTGCATTCAATTCTGCACAAATTAGATCATACGATGATCCATTTTAAAAGCATTGTGATAATTATGAGGTAAATCATTAAGTACGTGAATATATCTCTATGAATCTGCTTACTTTTTGTTGATATTTAATACTGCGCCATGTTCGCCCATCTCAGCGATATCAAAAATCTCTTTCACTCTCTCAAGTGGCAATTTTGCAAGTAACAGTGCTGTTTTCTTTGCCTGCGGAGGCAGGCTAATCAAGCCCTGGTTCTCTTCGTCAGTAATTGCCAGCAAAGTATCAATCCCCTTACGTCTAACAACCTGTAAAGTGCTGTTACGCTCTTCTTCGGTCATTAATTCATAAATCTTCAGCCATTCCTGTGTATTCGCATCTAAGCCCACAGAATCATCACGCTTGTAATTAGCGCTTGGTTGACTCACGCCTGCTTCCTGTGCCAAACCAAGATAATGGCGGATAACCTGCGGCAAGCTATCTATATGGTATTCAAATGAACGCCCACGCACACCAGGCACACTCACTGGCCTTTTCACCCATCCTTCCACCTTTGCCCGCTTATTAATTCCTTGCGGCGTAGAAGGCAATCCAGGGACATGAATCAAGTCCTTTGCCAAATACCATTCCTGTTTCATACAAAACCCCATGAACGAAACAAATAAACTAGAAAGCAAAACGGATTCATTCAAATAAAAACACATAAATATCAAATGATTAAATTCAAACTGTCGATTTTGCAAGAAACTTTGAAAGAAACCATTTGAAAACAACTGAGTTTCTGTCTAATATTCAAATCAGCCACATGGTGTAACGCCGTTAGGTGACCCACCTGTGTAACCGTATAGGTTGGCATAAAACAAATAGAACGGGAAGAAAACAATGAAAGAAACTGATTGGCATAGAGCGGATATCGTTGCCGCAATACACAAGAAGGGGTTGTCACTGACTTCCTTATCAGTCGATGCTGGTCTGGCCCCATCCACGTTGAGAAATGCCCTCAGAGGCTCTTACCCGAAAGCAGAAGTCATTATCGCGAATGCTATTGGCGTATCCCCTGCTGTTATCTGGCCATCTCGCCATGCAGAGAGGGCTGGCAAATGATCTGGATAACCCTGAATGAATTACTGTCTGTTAATGGTTTACCCAAAACCCCACAGGGGCTAGGTAAAAAAGCCAAGAACGAAGGATGGACACGCAGAAAATTAACCGGGGTTAAAGGGTTAAGTTACGAGTATCTGGTCGAGAGTTTACCCACTGACGCTCAGGCAATAATCAAAGAACGCCACCTCAACTCTCTGTTAACAGCAGAAAAAAAGGCCGTTAAAACGGCAGTTAACGGCGATTTAAACCCGAGGGTAAAAGCCAAGCATGAACTTGATCTTATGCGCCAATGTCCCGCTCTGTTGGAACGTAGCACCGGCAATCTGACCAAGTTACAGCGTGATATTGCGGATGCCCGCGCCACTCTGGTGACCGAGGTTATCAATTTACAGAACGCTGGATTGTCACGCATTCGAGCCATTAATTATATTTGTGACCAGTCACGTTCTAATAATTTGCCTGAGAACTTGCAGAAAGCAGCCGCGATGGCCAATGCCCGTAAAGGTCTGCGCACAGGCGTCAGCACCCGCACCCTGAATGGTTGGGTTGTTGACTATGAACGTGCCGCCACGCCCTCTGAGCGTCTGGTTTTATTGGCTCCAGGGCACAATAAAGGCAAACCCGTTGAGCGCATTAAATGGATGCCACTATTTATGGCGCACTACCGCACCACCAACGGATTAAGCATTGCTGAGGCTTACGAGAACTTTGAGCATGACTGGCAAATGCAGTATGCAGACCAGCCCGCTATGCTCGCCGCAATTCCTTCTGTCTATGCCGTGCGGCGGGCATTAGACAAGTTGCCAACCGTCGTTAAACAACGTGGCCGTGTTACGGGTTCTGCCATGCGAGCGCTGAATACCTATGTGAAGCGTGACTGGTCACAAATGCCCGTTAATGGTGTTTGGATTGGCGATGGCCACAGCATGAAAATGAAGGTGGCACACCCTGACCATGGTCGCCCATTTACCCCCGAAATAACCCTGGTTATTGATGGACGGACACGCTATGTCGTCGGCTGGAGCCTGAGCCTGGCTGAGAACGTGATCGCTGTGGCTGATGCACTGCGCCACGGTATGCAGAGTCACGGCATACCCCTGATTTACTATTCAGATAACGGTGCAGGTCAAACCGCAAACGTATTAGATGCTGATATTACGGGGATTTTATCGCGTCTTGGTGTGGAACACCCCACCGGTATCCCCGGTAACCCGCAGGCACGTGGGATTATTGAGCGGCTTAACCGCGAAATTCCTGCCCGTATCGCCCGTAAATTTGCCACCTATAACGGTAAATCTGCTGACCGCGAAACGGTTCGTATGGTCAGCGTTGACCTTAATTCAGCCTTCAATGCACAGGGGAAGAATAAAGAGCTCAGCAGTCGCCAAAAGGCGGCGATGGCTAAATTACCCTCATGGCAGCAGCTTATCGATGCCATAGAAGATGAAATTGAAGCCTATAACACCACTCACCGTCACAGTGAATTACCCCGCCGTGACGATGGTAAACACTATACCGCTACGGAGTACCGCCAGTTATTGCTGGCCAGCGAGACCATTGATCGCCTTTCCGATATCGAGTTGCGCGACATGTTCCGTCCGCAAGTCAAACGTACCGCCCAGCGCGGTTGGCTGTCTATCTTCAATAACCAATATTTTGCTGAGGGTTTAATTCAGGTCGATGGCGAAGAAGTTCTGGTTGAGTTCGATATTCACGATGCCAGCAGCGTTACCGTTCGCCGCCTTGATGGCTCGTTTATCTGTACTGCGATTGTGAATGGTAATACCCGCGCCGCCTTCCCTGTCGATTACGTCCAGAAAGTGGCAAAAGACCGCCATAGCCGCCGTATGAAACTGGTTGAACAAAAAGCCGAAGAGATTAATGCCGAGCTTAATCCAGTATTAACCGTTGATAGTGCGCCTGACTTTGGCTCACTGATTCAGGGTGATATCTCACGCATTAATGATGACCGGGAAGAGATGTTTTTATTCCAATCTGATCGCGATGAATATTTAAAAACACACGGTAATAAAAAAGCGGCGATTTGACGCCCATCAAATGCCGCTCATTCACTACATAGGAATTAAATCATGACAATTAAAAATGACCTTATAGAACTGATGGAACGTAAAAGCCTCAACCAAACACAGGTTTCACGCGCTATCGGTATGAGTACTGCCACCGTCAATCAATATCTACAAGATAAATATAACGGGGATTTGGACAGGGTCAATAGTGAGGTACAGGCTTTCCTCGATCGCACTCGCGAGAAAGATAAAGCCCAGCGCGTAGACGTGAAGTTTGTTGCAACGTCAGCATCCAAAAAAGCGCTGGAAATTATCCGTATGGCCCACGTTGACGGTGAGATCAATGTGATTTACGGCGAGGCCGGGCTAGGTAAAACCATGGCATTAAAGGCTTACGCCAGCCAGAACTCAACTGCGCTGTTAATCGAAGTTGACCCCAGCTTTACCGCTCGCGTCTTACTGGAAGAAATCTGTAACCGTTTGGGGCTATCCCCTCGCGGCAACATGCATGAAACCTTTGAGTTATGTACCAATAAATTACGTGATTCGGGCTATGTCTTGTTGATTGACGAGGGGGAGTTGCTGCCACATCGGTCACTGGAAGTGCTGCGCCGCCTGCACGATAAAAGCGGTATCGGCGTTGTCCTGGTTGGTATGCCGCGACTGTTGATTAACCTGAAAGGTAAGCGTGGCGAATTCGTCCAACTTTATAGCCGTGTGGCTTTTGCGCTCAATATCGGTAATGCCCTGCCTAAAGATGATGTCAGTGCCATTGCGGCCAGTGTGTTACCTGCGGTAGCAGATGATATCAATGAGGCGCTTTATCAGGAATCAAAAGGCAATGCCCGCCGCTTATTTAAGTTACTGCGCGGTGCAATTCGCCTTAGCCATATCAATGAAACACCCATGGGTGTCGGTGCCGTTCGCCAAGCCGCCAAAATGTTAATTAATTAAGGAATAAGCCATGTGCCAATTACCTATTAATAACCCGACCTTAATGAAGCCTATTAATCGCTTATTACGCGCCGGTATTAAAGTGGTGGAATTAAATACCCGCTTACGCCGTCCGATCATCGAAGTTGATCGCCCCTTTAAGGCATGGGAACAAGGCGCGGTTGAGATAACCGAAACCCGCAATGGCGTCCGTAGCCTGGTCAAAATGACCATCTGGCGCGGCGCTCATATCATCTGGAGATAGCCAGTTATGGCAAAAATAATCATTGATATTACGACAGACAGTAAAAACCGGATGGCTGTTGATTGTCGGTGTGAAGCAACAAAAACAGACGGTAAGGATGATTTAGCGATAGCCAAAGCGGTTTCTTGCGGGTTGGCTGGGCATATTTCAATCAAGGCTCACGAAGCATTAATTAAAACAAAACGAGGTAAAAAGCATGTCCACTGATAACAAACAATTCACTGATAAAGCCGCTCCAGAGGGGTACTGGGTTGATGCTAAAGGTATTCTGACCCCAATCTCTCTGGTTAAAGATATCGACAAAATGCGCGACACATTAGTGGGTGACATTATCAATCGCGCACTGGTCGTTAACAAAATGCTGACCGAGTTTAAGTTGGCCACCTTTGCTGACATCGCCGCGTTCGTTGACCTGTCAGCCAATGAATACAATGTTTCACTGGGTGGTAAGAAAGGCAACGTCACGCTGTATACCTTTGACGGTAAATATAAAATCCAACGGGCCATGCAAGACCGCATTGCCTTTGATGAGCGCCTGCAAGCCGCTAAAGCGCTTATTGATGAATGCCTTGCCGATTGGGTGGAAGGTGCTCGTCCAGAAATTCATACCTTAATCAACCGGGCTTTCTCCTCTGATAAAGAGGGTGAGATCAATACTGGGGCAGTCTTGGCCCTGCGTCGTTATGACATTCAGGACTTACGCTGGCTACGCGCCATGGATGCCATCAGCGAAGCCGTACAGGTGGTGGGAAGTCGTTCTTATGTCCGGGTCTATGAACGCATTGGTGACAGTGACCAATATCAGGCCATCTCCCTTGATATCTCTGGAGTCTGATATGAGAGCCGAAGAGTTTAATCGACGCTATCCCATTGGTGCATTTTTTATCTATCAACCCTGCAAAGTTTTACGCGGTGGTAAAGCGGTAAAGACGGTTGGCCCAGCTAGTGACTTTAATTCGGCGACTGTCGTGGAAATTAATAAAGAACCTTATTTTGCTAATACGGAATCATTAACGCCTGCGGGCTAATTTAATTCGCTTTTAAATCATCTTTAAACATGGCGTAAACCCGCAGGGGCGCGCTTACGCCAAAATAATGGAAAACTATCATCATGAATAAAGAAAAGTATCTCGCCAAAATAAAGAAACTGCTGAATTTGGCTAAGCACAGTACCAATCCCAATGAAGCTGCCAATGCGATGAGTCAGGCTCAAAACCTGATGCGTGAGCATGGTCTGACATCCATTGATATCGACTTGATGGAAATCAACGAGGCAGGCAGTAAAGGCGCTCCCTCTCATGCTCAGGCTGTCCCTAAATATATGGGGCTGCTGGCAGATATCATCTGTCGGGCTTTCGGCGTTAAGTGTTATATGACCTTTAAACGTAATTATTACACTACCGCTCAGCGTCAGGTTATTTTCTACGGCCCGAATGAACGCCCACAAATAGCAGCTTATGCCTTTGACGTACTCTCTCGCCAAATGATGAAAGCCCGCCGTGAATATACCGCGTCAATGCGCAAGAGCATTAAAGCCAGCACCAAAATAGCCCGAGGGGATACCTTCTGTGAGGGGTGGGTAATAGGCGCTTATCAGGTCATTAAAGATTTTACGGTTACAGATACAGAGGCAACCCTAATCACTGCCTACCATCGTAAATTGCAGAAAGATATTGGGCTGCAATCAGGCGATATGCGAGAAGCCAAAAAGTGTCGCGGGGCTGATGATGCTGCGGAGACTGGATATCGAGCCGGTAAAGATGCCAGCTTGCTTCATGCGGTCAATGGTACTGATTCTCAGCCCGCATTGATTGGGAGGTCATAATGGAAAATCTGTCTAAGACTGATTCATTGCGCCAGGCGCTACAAGTGCTGGGGACTGCCACAGGCCGCGAACTGGCCAACTTCACCGGCTTACCGATTGATCGCGTTGGTGCGTTGTTGGCCTGTGATATCCGCAAAGGGCGCGTTGTCCGTGGCTGGAATGGAAAAATACGTTGCTACGGCATGGCTGGCACTCTCCAGGATACCGGTTCTGTTGTTGGTAAAGTTGGCTCAGGTAAGGGAAAAGGTAAGGTTCGTTACCTGCCACTGGGCGTCACCAATCCTGCGTTTAGGGCGTTGGCCCAGAAAGCGGTAGTCCTTGAACAACAATTCAAATACTCCAGCGCCATGTCTGCCTGGCTGGCCGCTGCTGACGCATCCATGCTGCTGGTCAACGAGCAATGGTGCCTCCATCGCGCCATGTTTTGTGAATCAGCCCAGTCTAAAGGCTGGGGAGGTCGCCCATGAAAGCCCATGTCAGCAGCCGGGAATATCAGGATAACGGCAACAAACGTATTTACACCCTGACCGATGGCAGCGTGGTTATCGAGTACCCCAACTTGCCTGGTAAATCGCGCTTCAATTTCTTTGATAGTCGCGGGAATACGGTTCACAAGAACCAACAGCGCGTCACCATGAAGCAAGCCGTTGAACACCATAAAAAACAGTGGAAGGTGAAGCCATGAGCCATTTTCTGAAAGGGTTATCAGCCGATAAATTCAATCAAAAATACCCTATTGGTAGTCGTTTCCATTACTTCTCCGTTAAGGGTATTCCTGACGGCGTGGAGGTGGTCACCCGCACTGAGGCTTGGGCATTAGGGCATGGTGCGGTGGTGGTTAGCGTCAATGGCCGCGCCGGTGGCCTGAGCATTGAGCATCTGAAACCAACCATTGCATCTGTGGGAGAGTCTAATGGAAATTGAAATCAGTCAATCAGTGAAAATGCGTCTCTCTGGTCTGGAACGTTTAGACCCTATTGAGGTTCTGGTTGATGACTATGAGCCAGGCAAAGGGAAAATCACTATCACCTGCTACGGAAAGGCATGGACAGCATCGTGGTTCGCGATGTCTGACCAGACAATCAGTCAGTTTTTCCGGCGTTGTGGCAATGACTATCTTATCGGCTATTTATCCCCGCAGCTTGACCAGCAAAATGATGGTGATAACGACGATAATATTATTTTTGTGAAGCGGGAGATTATCAGGTTACTTCGCGCAAATGACATTACGAAAGAAAAAGCCCGTGAATATTGGGATGCGGCTGTCTCCTCTGAGGATGTCAAATCAGATGTTTGCAAATGGATTTCGGGGTCAGATTTAGCTGATTTGCTGGGAGATGACCCTTACTACGCTAATTGGCCAATGATAGAAAATCCTCGCTACCGATATTTGTCTCGCATCGTTGATGCAGTGAAAGCGGGTTTTGAACAATCAGAATGGGTTAAGGAGGCATGATGACTATTAGAGAAATCACCTTAATCTGTTGGGCCGTAGCATCCTACATCTACCTTGGTTATTGCTGGGTCAGCATTCTGAAACGGTTGGGTTGGGCAAGAAAAGATATTCACCCTCTTGCTTACATCGTAACCGTGTTGCTTTGGCCTGTGGGATTGATGCTTTTTGAAGCGCGGCTGATTGAAGAGGACTATGACGACAATGACTAAATACAACAATAAAGAGCAGGCAGCGGCGCGTAAGCGCCTCTCCCGCGCCCGCGCAAAGTCACGGTTCGGCCAGCATCGTCTTGAAATCGTTCTCTCTGACCGTGGGCTCAAAATGCTGCTTGATGGCTGCAAGCGCCGCAATCCGGGTCGTAAGCCTTATATCCCCAGCGAGTATGTTGAGCTTTTAATCTTTTGTGACGGTGAGCGACTGGAGCGGCAAGAGGCGGCGTTGGGTAATTGCAATCACTGCAATCTTCCGTTGCCAGCAGGTTGCAATACGGCATTTGTGGGTGAGTCTGCATGTTGGTTTTATCGTGAGTCACGGACTTTAAATTTGACTGATGTGACCGGTCACGCTCGATTAGATGAGGTGCAGAATGACTGACCTTGGCGTATTAAAAAATCACCTGGCACTGGGTGAAGACTACAGCGAAGAACTGCTGAAAGTGCTCCAGTCGGCTTTTGATGAGATTACCACCTCGCGGGCAAAGCTGCTTGAATTGGGCGGTTACTCTCCAGCGGATACTGCTGATTTACTGACTGGCTGCGGGAAATTAACCCAACACATCACTAAGTTTGAACACAGCAGCCCGTACTCTGTAGGTTCTTCCGCTTTGATTAACTTATTGGTGACGCATCAAAACCAACACACTGTTATTGAACAATCATTAACCTTAACTTCTCTCAATAACGAGTGGTTTGCTCTGGTGGGCTTTGATAAGTTTCCTTGGCATACCTCACCAGCCGAGGCGATGGATACACTATCTGACTGGCTTATCCGGTTGGGCTTGGCGACAAGAGTCAGTGATAGTTTACGGACTCAACTGGGGGCGTTATGGACAAAAAACTGATCCAGCTTATTCATGTCGGTAAGTCTGCTTTAGCCTGGGACGATGAAACCTACCGCGATGTTATTTATCGCCTGACAGGTAAAACCAGCTCGGCTCATTGTTCCATCGAGCAGCAAGAACGTATTGTGGTTTATATGCGGGCTCATGGATTTGAGCCTAAACCGACCCCAAAACGCGGACGTCGCCCCAGCGTTCCCGCCAGCAAGAGGACGATACTCGGTAAGATTGAAGCACTTCTGGCTGACGCAAACCGACCATGGGATTATGCTGAATCTATGGCGCAACATATGTTTCAGGTAAGATATGTTGATTGGTTGCCGCTGGATCAACTGACAAAACTGATGCAGGCATTGATTATTGATGCCAAACGTCGAGGGAAATCATGATGGATATTGAGCAGGTTAAAGCGCTATTGCCAGAGTCTGTCCAGCAGATTGCCGAGTTGATCGGTTATCCAGCCACAGCCCGCCTGCTCGATAAGTTGGGTGGCACCACCTTCCCAATCGGTAAAGGGTTGCGCGCACTTGGCGCAGCCCGCGCCACGTTGTTACGTGAAACCATTGGTGATGAAAACGCGCAACTGTTGGTCAAGCACTTTGGTGGGGAGGTTCTTTACCTCCCTCGTTGTGATCGGGCATTGCGTGAGTTGCGTAACCGTTCGTTCCTGGCTGAATTTGCGCAGTTGCGTGACACTGGCGTCTCTTCACTGATGGTAATGACGCAGCTATGCCCTAAATATGGTTTCTCTGATAGGTTCGCTTGGGGATTGTTAGAGAGGAATAAAAATATTATGGATACTCAACAGCATTCTTTATTTTAATGGAGCTAGATAGAATGAAAAAATACCTTTGCATGGCGCTGATTTTTACTTGTTCTGCAACAGCCTATGCTGAGTCAGAAAAAGACATGGTGAATAAAGCGTTACAAGGCGATTATCAGGTACAAAGAAATTTGGCTCATTACTATATGGATGGACGTAGTGAACCTGATTATATTCCGCAATCACCTATTCATGCTTGTGCATGGCGTAAGATTATTATATTGACCGGTGCTGATAAAATAGACGCTGGTGATTTTGGTAATGAGTCTGTAGATTGTAAAAAAGTTCATCCAACAGATAATGAGAAAGTTTGGAATGTTGTTTTCGCCGCGCTAAAAGCAATGCCTAATTAATCCACTGAACCCCTTCCACTGATTAACTAAAGCCCCCATAGCAATACTGACACCATCCCAACCCATTGGATGGTGTCATGCAAATCTCCCTATCACAGTTTCAACTTGCCGCTTCTTTATCGCCCACGCTGGCAGCGCGTTGGTATCCGCATATATTGTTGGCCATGAATGAATTCGGTATTGATACACCACGTCGACAGGCTGCATTTATCGCTCAGGTCGGGCATGAAAGCGCGGGTTTTAAAACGCTTACTGAGTCATTTAACTACAGCGTGGCGGGCTTAAAAGCCACCTTTAATACCCGTTTAACTGCGGATCAATGCGCGATGTTGGGCCGTCAGCCCGGTGAAACCGTTGTCCCTATTGAACGACAAAAAGCTATTGCCAACCTTGTTTACCACAAACGTTATGGTAATAACGCGCCCGGAGATGGCTGGAAATTCCGGGGCCGTGGCCTGAAACAAATCACATTCCTGGATAACTATTACCGTTGTGGCCATGCGTTAGAAATCGACCTTATCACTAACCCTGACCTGTTGTTGCAAGATGAGTATGCGGCACGTTCTGCTGGCTGGTTCTGGCACGTTAATAACTGCAACCCATATGCAGATAACGGTAGCTTTGTTCGCTTGACCAAAGTGATTAACGGTGGCAGCAATGGCCTGGCTGACCGTCAGGCTCGATTAGCCATTGCCGAGCGTGTCCTATGTCCATAATGAAAACCCTCAAAGAACTCATCACCAACCCCTCATCAGGGCGATTGTCGACGTCAGATACCACTCTGGTGGGGGCGTTTATCGTGTCCTCTCTCGCGCTACTGTGGGCCACCATTTTTGGCCAGTCCGGTGATATCTGGTTCGGTTTGTATCTGGCCGCATGGGTCACTCAAAGTCAGGCATCAAAACACCAGGCGCTCAAACGCGATAAGGAGGTCTCCAGTGCCACTTCTGCGGACGCTCCTTAAAACCTATTGGAAACCGCTGTTAGCGCTGCTTATTGTCGCCGCCGCAGGGTTTACACTGGCGGCACTGATTTACGGCAAGCAGCTTTCTAATGAGCGGCTGGCTTTTAGCCAGGCTAAAACCACCTGGGCAGAAGAAAAGGCGCAAGCCGCGAATGACGCCAGTGCCGCTTTGACTGCCGTGCTGGCACGTCAGAAAGCCGCTCAGCAGTTGGGCGATAAATTGTCTGCTGAGTTGCAGGCCGAAATAGACAAGCTCTATAGCGATAACCAGAGACTCAAGAGGCAAATCAATGATGCGACTCAACAAGATGGCGCTACCTATACTGGCCTTGGGCCTCACAGCCTGTGCGTCTACCAGTCAGCTCTCGGCTACCCCGATTGTGATCAGCGAGTGCAACCCACCGCCAGCGGTTCTGTACCAACTGCCAGTGAAACCCAGCCCACCCATAGCGGGCTACCACCAGAGGATATTCTCGCCCACGCCGCAGACTACGGGAAATGGTGCCAGCAATTAGAAACGCAATTAATACAAATCAATAAATATTATTCAGGCGGTGCCAAGTGACATTAGATCTCGGGTTCCAAATCTTATTGGGAATAGTTTCCGCTGTTTTTGGCCTTTGGGTAAAGGAATTACAAAAGGATATTTCTAATTTAGAGAAATCGGTTGAAACCATAAAAACCGATTATCAGCGGCGTGAAGATGCCAAAACAAACTTTGACCTCATGATGGCGACATTACGTGATGTCAGAATTGCCATTGATCGTATTGACGGAAAATTGGATAGGAAGGCAGACAAATGAAACCACGCCAAAAACGCCGGAGTAGACGTGTTAATGCCGTCAACAGTGAAGTTAATGCGCTGAAAAAAATCAGCACCCAATTAGATCAGCTTTTTATTCCAGGACAGGACTTGGAGATATTAGCTGACATCAATTTAAAACTTGATCGGATAGAAACCAATATGACGACCATTCAGGTCGAAGCGACGCGCCGTGGTGCGGTAGCCGGAGCCATTGCCGGTGGTCTATCCGGGGGGCTTATCGCGACGGCTATCGTGCTTATTAAAGCCCGTTTGGGGCTGTAACGATGGCGCATCCGCAGGAAACACGGGACAGACTGCGTAGGTCGTATATTTTCGGCCAGATGTCGCTGGAAATCGCTGCCGCACAAGCGGGTGTGTCATTTGTCACTGCTCGCCGCTGGAAAAAAGAGGCACAGGATAGCGGTGATGATTGGGACAAATTACGGGCAGCTCACGTTATTGCCGGTGGTGGACTGGAGGATATTGGCCGGGCTGTTCTTACCGGGTTAGTCACGCAGTACCAGACCACCCTGGAACAACTCAACTGTAATTCAGACCTCCCGGCACAACAGCGGGTCGAACTGTTGGCCAGTCTGGCTGATGCGTTTAATAAAGCGATATCTGCCAGCAAGAAGATATTGCCGGAAACCAGTCAACTGGCCATTGCGCTGGATGTTCTTCAGAAACTCAGCATCTTTATTTCTGAGAAGCATCCCCAGCATTTAGCAGCATTCGTTGAGATATTAGAGCCTTTTGGTGATGAAGTGGAGAAACACTATGGGTAAGTATGACTGGCGTGCGTTATTAACTCACGCCCATAAAAACGCATTCAGTATCGCGGTTAATAGCAGTTTAAACATGGACTCAGACAGCATTAAGGAAGGTCATTCTGTTGCGCTCAGTGGAGATCAATCCTATGCGCCGTGGTCACGTGAGATGAAAAACAAGCTGCATGAACTGATTGAGACAAACGATATTGAGGGCCTGCAAAATGCCCTCAATAGTTCTTCTACAGGCTTATAACTTAACGCCTAGTGCCGTAGCCAGCTTATGAAGCAGGCTGGGTGTATTTTCATAATCGGTTGTACCGACCACGGTACCGCATGAATTGCACTGTATGAACATTATTTTAAAGCGTGCGTTAGCCACTTCTTTTTCGACCAGTTCGAATCGGGTGCTTTCGCATTTGGGGCATCGAGACAAAGCCATTTATCAGTTCCTTTAAAATTTTGATTCGGAGTTTAAAAAAGTAACAAATCAACATTGTTTTTCATAGGGGTATACGTGGTTAAAAAATTCACCGCGCGTGACTTTGCCAGCGAACTGGCAGACCTCGCCGCCAGCCTGCGCAGAACCATTGAGGCCGAGGATGTGGGTTTTGACCCCTCGGCGGTAGCTATTGCTGAGCGTCACCAGCAGGTAAAAAACCCAGTGACGGGCTATGAGTTCTTTATCGAGAACTATTTCCCGCATTATGTGCGCCATAAAGATAAGAGCGAACTGCATAAATATCTGTTCAGTCGTCTGCCTGAAATTGTCGCCAGTCCCAAAGGCGAGAACGATGCCATTGCCGCCCCGCGTGGTGAAGCCAAATCCACGCTGGTCAGTCAGCTCTTTGTCCTGTGGACAATCATCTGTGGCATCAAGCATTACCCGGTCATCGTAATGGACTCCATTGACCAGGCTTATCCGATGCTTGAAGCTATCAAGGCGGAACTGGTGTACAACCCGCGTCTGTTGATGGACTTCCCTGATGTTTGTGGCGCGGGTCGCGTGTGGCAGATGGGGACTATCCTGACCCGTAACGATATTAAAGTTCAGGTGGCCGGTTCCGGTAAGAAACTCCGTGGTTTGCGTCATGGGCCATACCGTCCTGATCTGGTGGTACTGGATGACATCGAGAATGACGAGCAAGTCCGCAGCCCGGAGCAGCGCGAGAAGCTGGAAAACTGGCTGAAGAAGACCGTGTTACCGCTGGGAACGGCGGGCGGAAAGCTCGATGTGATCTACATCGGGACTATCCTGCACTATGATTCCGTCCTTTCCCGCACCCTCAAAAATCCGCTGTGGCGCGTCGCCCGCTTTAAGGCCCTGATTCGTTGGCCAGACAACATGTCGCTGTGGGAGAAATGGGAAGAGATCCTGCGCAACAACGGGTCAGATGGCGAGATGCTGGCCAATGCCTACTACCAGCAACACCGCGCAGAGATGGACGAAGGGGCCATTGTGTCCTGGTCAGCCCGTCCTATCCTCGCCTTGATGCTTATCCGTGCGCGTGATGGCCATGCCACCTTTGATGCGGAATATCAGAATGATCCGGTCAGTGGTGAAGATGCGATCTTTGCCGGTGAAGGTGTGTTTCACTTTTGGGTTAACCGACTTGCCGAGTGGGTTTTCTTCGGGGCTTGTGACCCTAGCCTGGGTAAACAGGGTGCCAGCCGCGACCCCTCGGCCTTATTGGTCGGCGGCTTTAACCGCCACACGGGGATTCTTGACGTGGTCGAGGCAGCCATCCGCAAACGGGTGCCGGATAAGATAATCTCGGACATTATCGAGTTGCAGAAGGTTTATCGCTGCCTGGTATGGAGCATTGAAACCGTGCAGTTTCAGGAGTTCTTGCGTACCGAACTCATCAAACGTTCAGCCATCGCCGGTGTGCCGGTGCCAGCCCGTGCCGTTATTCCTCACACCGATAAACTGTTGCGTATCGAATCATTACAGCCGCACATGGTGAATGGTTTGATCCGCCTGCACGCCAGCCAGACCACGTTGATTGAACAATTACGTCATTTCCCCAAAGCCGATCATGATGATGGCCCGGACGCCCTGCACATGTTGTGGGCGCTGGCTGTTTCCGGTGCGGGTCACTTTGAATTTACGCCGGTGCCGCGTAGCCGAGATAATGATCGCGGTAGTCGGTTCGGCTCGGGAGGTTGGTAGTATGGGACAAATCGTTGACCAGTATGGTCGTCCGCTTAAGCGTGAAGTACTGAAAGAATCCCAGACATCACGCGTCGCACAGCTTAACCGCCAGTGGCCAATGCACCCGTCCAAAGGGCTGAGTATTCGCAAATTGCCCCATATTCTTGAGGCCGCAGAACGGGGCGACCTGTCCGCGCAGGCGGATTTGTTTGAGGATATGTTGGAGCGTGACGGGCATATTTTCTCGGAGATGGCCAAGCGCAAGAATGCCTTGTTGACGCTGGACTGGAGCATTGAGCCACCGGAAAATGCGACTGCTGCCGAAAAAGAACTGGCGGTGGTGGTTTCTTCCTGGCTGAAATCCATCCCCGATATGGAAGATATCATTCTCAATGCGGCTGACGCCATTGGTCATGGTTTTGCCGCGCAGGAAATTGAGACCTGGGAGCTGGAGGAAAATGTCTGGTTACCCACCAAAGTGGTGTTGCGGCCTCATCGCTGGTTCAGTACCACCCCGGAAACCAACGACGAAATTCGCCTCAATGATGGCACGTTCCAGGGTTCTGAGCTCTGGCCGTTCGGCTGGCTGGTGCATACGCATAACGCGAAGCCCGGGTTTATTGCTCAGTCCGGTCTATACCGCGTGTTGGTCTGGCCTTATCTGTTTAAAAACTATGCCTTACGTGATATGGCCGAATTTCTGGAAATTTACGGACTGCCGTTGCGTGTCGGTAAATACATGCCAGGAGCCACTGAACAAGAAAAAGATTCTTTGCTTCATGCGCTAGTGACATTGGGCCATGATGCGGCGGGTATCATTCCTGATGGCAGTTCGATTGAGTTTGAGTCTGCGGCCGTTGGTCAGTCTGACCCGTTCCAGGCGATGATTGATTGGGCGGAGCGCACCGAATCCAAAGTTATCCTGGGTGCAACCCTCACCAGTCAGGCTGATGGCAAATCCTCAACCAATGCACTGGGCAATGTCCATAACGATGTGCGCCATGACATTCTGGTCTCTGATGCCCGCCAACTTGAGGGATTCTTCCGGGGCTTTATTCGGATGTTATTGGCGCTCAATGGCAAAGAAGTTAGTGCACGCCGTCAGCCTAAGCTGGTGTTTGATACCCGTGATATTGAAGATATTAAAGTCTTCTCTGAAGGGGTGTCTAACTTAGTGAGCGCCGGTATGAAGACCATCCCGACATCGTGGATACATAAGAAGCTCGGCATTCCCGTGCCGCAGCAAGGCGAAGAGGTGCTGACCGCGCCAGAACCCGCGCCTATGTCAGCCAGTTTGTCTCTGGCATCCAAGTCGCAACAGTTTAAATCCTTTGCCGCATTGAGCGCGAACCCGGAAATTGATGACCCGGCGCAAGTGGTTCTGGATGAGGCGCAAACCGTGCCTGAAGCCATCAATCAGGCCATGGGAAAACTCGTTACACCGCTGGTTGCTGCGCTAAGTCAGGGCCAATCGCCTGACGAAGCTATCAATATCATCGCGGCCAGTTATCCGGCGCTGGATGATAATCAGCTCCAGCAGCTGCTGGCCCAGGCCATATTTGTCGCTGATATCTGGGGGCATCTCAATGCCGAAAGCTGATGTCAATCTGGCTCAGGCGATGACGCTCAAGCCAGAAGAGGCTATTCGCTACTTTGAATCCAAGGGCTACACCATCGGTTTCAACTGGCATGATGTTGAAGCTCGCGCCCATGCGACAGCGTTCACCGTGGCAGGGATATTGAAGCAAGATGTGCTGGAAGATGTTCGCCATAGCCTGAGTGACAGCCTGCGTAACGGCACCACCTTTGAGCAGTTCAAAAAACAACTTATCCCGGGGCTGGAGCAAAAGGGCTGGATGGGTAAAGGCTTGGTGGCCGACGCGGATGGCGTTCTGGAGGGCAAACAGCTCACCCCGCGCCGACTGAAAACCATCTTCCAGACCAATATGCAATCTGCCTATAACGCGGGTCGCTATGAAGAGCAGCTTGCCAATGCCGAGTTTCGCCCCTATTGGGAGCGGATTGCGGTCATGGACAGGCTAACCCGCCCCAAACATGCCGCGTTAAATGGCTTTACTGCCCGTTATGACGACCCAGTCTGGCAGTTTATGTATCCGCCAGATGGCTACCGTTGCCGCTGCCGCGTTCGGGCGCGTTCTGAGGCGGATATCAGCCGCCACAGCATCACCGTGCAATCCAGCCAAGACCGGATTGAGACGGTGCAGCAGGCGTGGGGGCCAAATGATACGCGCTCAGTTCAGGCTTTTCGTATCAATGGCGAACTGTATACACCGGATGCGGGCTTTGGTCACAATCCGGGTCAGGGTAATTTGTCCGCACTGGGACAACGGCTGATGGATAAATCGGCGGTGGCGTCTCCGCGCCTGGCATCCCTCGCCGTCAAAGAGACCCTGAGCGATAACACGCTGTTAAATGCCGTTAAAACCGATGTTAAACGCTGGGTCAATCAGGTGTCACTCCAGCCAAAACCCAAAGGCTCATTGCGTCATCTTGGTGCTATTGAACCCGAGACCCTCACCAAGCTTGAGATGCGCGGGCAAGCGCCTGGCTCTGTGACTTTAACGGCGTTTGATAATGCGGTACTGGATGCGCCAGGGCCGTTATGGGCGGAGTTGCCGGAACTGTTGCAACGTCCGGTGGCGACATTGCTCGATGATGAGCAACTGGTCTACATCGTTCGCCAGGGAAAAAATGACTATGGCGTGACCGTTCCGCTCAGCGCCGGGAATACCGGTCTGGCGGTCAAGCTGATGCACAAAGGCGCGGTGCTGTCTGAGGCTCAACGCAATGAGCTGGCTAACCTCACAGTGCTGGCGGGGAGTCTGTGATGGGTATCGGTATCAAGTTCAATGTGACTGATTTTGAGCGCTCCCTGGGTGAGCTTATCAGCAAGCTGGAACACCGGGGGCCGTTGATGCGTGAACTGGCGGCAGCAATGGGAGACGCTGTTGAAGAGAACTTTAAAAATCAGGGTCGACCCGCGTGGATGGGATGGAGTCCGGCCTATGCCAAGAAACGCGCCGGTGGTCAGATTCTACAGTTATCGGGACGACTGGCGGCGAGCATCGTCTCAGAAAGTGATAATGACAGCGCCAGTGTCGGCAGCAATGTGGCTTATGCGGCTATTCACCAGTTTGGCGGTGAAATCAAACGTAAGGCCCGCCAGCAGGATATGCATTTCAAACAGCATAAAAATGGTGAAGTCGGTAACCGGTTCGTCAAAAAGTCAAAGTCCAATTTTGTGCAAACGGCGGCGGTGGGTGCTCACACAATCAAGATGCCTGCACGTCCTTTTCTGCATCTGACGGAGCAGGATGTGGAAGCCATGGAAAATACTGGTTTAGACTACTTTCGCCGTGTTATTGATTCGTAACCGTAAACGTCCTGTAATCGACGCAGGGCGTTTTAATCGTTTACTGACACTCTCGCCGGACTTTACCCCTCTTAATCGCACTACCGAGTTTTTAAATCGTGTTTAAAAATGGGTTAACGCCATTGCTAATGTGCTGAGTGAAGTGGCAAGATGATCCGCGCGTTATCCCTCGATGTAATCCACTGAACCCCTTCCACTGAATACCCTTTTAACGGCCCCGTATTCTCGGTGGCATAAAAACATTATTCGCCGCTCTGGCAATCGAAATCACAAAAGCGACCCACGGAACCATCCAGCTCTTTCCCGCTGGTGAATTCCGGGCGGTAGATGGTCGCCCTGAAGAATGTGATCACTGGGTGATGAACGCTGAGATTGCACAGCGGCTCATTGATGCGGCCAATGCCAAGTTAACCCCCTACGTCATTGATTACGAACACCAGACATTAAGAGCCATCAAAAATGGTCAGCCCGCCCCCGCAGCGGGTTGGTTTAAAAAGCTCGAATGGCGAGGGAATGATGGTCTGTTTGCGGTCGATGTCGAATGGACTAACGCCGCTGCGGAGATGATCCTCGCCGGAGAATACCGCTTTATTTCCCCTGTTTTTAACTACAGCAAATCCGGTCATGTGCTGCAAATACTTCATGCAGCACTGACTAACACACCGGCTCTGGATGATATGGATGAGGTGATGTTAGCCGCCGCATCCGTCCTGGCCATCAACTCAACCTCTGAGGGTAACGCCGGAATGGACGAACTACTCGAACAATTGCGCTGGATGCTTAATCTGCCGCTCTCTACCACCCAAGAAGAAGTCATGGCTGAACTGATGAAGCTGATTAAGCGTCTTTCAAATGATGAAGGAACAGCAGCTGCGTCGGTGAACTTGCTCCAAATGCTTGACCAACATGATACACAAATTGCCGCGTTGACCGCACAGGTCACCACGCCAGACCCGGTTAAATGGGTGTCTGTCGATGTGATGCACCAGGCCGTCAGTGAAGCGGTCACTCAGGCTCAAGCCAATATAGCTGCATTGGCCAGTCAGCAGTGTGATGGACTGATTACCGCCGCACTCTCTGACGGGCGATTGCTTCCGGCTCAGAAAGCCTGGGCAGAGTCACTGGCCAAGGCTAACCCGGATAGCCTGAAAAGCTTCCTGGATAAAGCGCCCAAGATTGCCGCACTCACCCAAACCCAGACGGGAGGCACGCCGCCAGCAGGTTCACCGCCAGCGGCCCGTGAGGAAGATGACGGTGAAGTGGATATGGCTATCTGCTCGCTTCTCGGAACCGACCCGAAACAAATCGCCGAGTTTATTAAAGGAGAGAAAAAATGAGAGACCGCAATACGCCCTGGCGTGATGGTGAGTTGTCGCCTGTCCCGATTGCCCAGAAAACTGAAATCTTTGGTGGCCACATCATTGGTGCCAATGCTGCGGGTTTCGCGGTGATGGCATCGGCAGTGGCAACACAGGTGACTCTGGGCGTTTCAGATGGCTATGTCGATAACCTTGCTGGCGCTAATGGCGATGCTGACGCCCTCGTTCGCCGTGGTAAAGCCTGGTGTTTTGCCAATTTTGCGGGCGATGCCGTGACACAATCTGATATCGGCAAGGATTGTTACGTTGCGGACAGCCAGACGGTTGCTAAGAGTGATGGTGAAGATGCCCGCCCTGTCGCGGGTAAAGTGATCATCGTTGATTCTGACGGTGTTTGGGTTCTGATTTAAGGAGTAATACCGTGCTTGTAAACTTTAAGAACGTTAAACAGATCTTCGTCAATCTGAAAGCCACTTTTCAGAATGCCTTTGATCAGACCCCAAGCGACTGGCAAAAAGTCGCCATGCTGGTGCCGTCAACCAGCGGGCAAAACGACTATAGCTGGTTGAGTCGCTTCCCAAAAATGCGCAAGTGGATTGGTGACAAGGTCGTTAAAGCCCTTGAAGCCTTTAACTACAGCGTCGTCAATGATGATTTTGAAGCCACAGTTGAAGTTGACCGTAATCATATTGAAGACGATCAACTGCTGGGCTATGCCCAACAAGCCTCTGCCGCTGGTCAGTCCGCCGCAGAGTTGCCTTCCGACATTGTCTTTGCTCTGTTGAGTGGCGGGTTCATCAACCTTTGCTATGACGGCCAACCCTTCTTTGATACTGACCACCCAGTACGAGGGGTATCCGTTTCAAATAAAGGCACCAAGCGGTTGTCAGCGGCTACCCTTGCCGCAGCCCAAGCCAGCTACGGTGCCGCTCGTACCGCGATGCGCGGCTTCAAAGATGAGGAAGGCTCTTCACTCAAAATTCGCCCAACCATCCTAGTTGTCCCCCCTGCGTTAGAAGATGTCGCTAACTATCTGATGACGGCGGACAGGTTCCCTGATAACACGCCCAATACCTACAAAGGGACGGCGGAAGTTTTAGTGGTGCCAGAGTTAGTCTCAGACACCGCGTGGTTTCTTCTGGACACCACACGCCCAGTTAAACCGCTTATCTATCAAGAGCGTAAAAAACCGGTGTTCGTTGAACAAACGGACTATGACAGCGATAACGTCTTCATGCGCAAGAAGTTTCTGTTTGGTGCTGAAGCACGTGCTGCGGGCGGTTATGGTTTCTGGCAGATGGCGTTTGGCTCGACTGGGGAGACTGCATAATGTCGATTCAAATCACTGCAAAACGGGATGGCTTTCGCCGCTGTGGCATGGCCCACAGCGATAAAACCCAGACTTACGCTGATGACCACTTTAGTCCCTCGGTTCTCGCTGAGCTCAAGGCTGAGCCCATGCTGGTTGTGTCGCATGTGACTGATGGCCAGTCAGCGAATACAGACCAAAGCGAGGCCTTAGGCCAGATTATAGAGTTAAAGGGCAGCGTTATAACGCTACAGGCCCGTAATTGGGAACTGGAAAACAGCCTGCAACAGCTTTCGAAAGATGCTGATGCGTTGAAGTCAGATAATGAGCGTGCTAACGCCACCATTGCCGACCAGTTGCAGGAAATAGACGCTCTCAACGCGCAGATTGCCAGCCTGACGCCTGCTCCTGATGCGGCGTCCAAAGAGCCCGAAAGCACTAAACCTGCCAAAACGACTAAATAAGGTAACGCGCCATGTATGCGACTCGTCAAAATATGGTTGATGCATTCGGTGAGAAAGAATGTGTCGCCCTTACAGACCGCAATTTCAGTGGACAGATTGATGACCATGTGATGGTCGTCAAGTTGACACAAGCCAGCGCTGAGATTGACGGTTATCTGGCGGGTCGCTATCCAACCCCTTGGCCAGATACCCCCGGTATTTTGGTGGGCCGGTGCTGTGATATCGCTCGTTACTTGCTGTGCGGGGCCGGAACCCAAAGCACTGACGAAATTCGCGAACGTTATGAGGATGCTATCCGTTACTTGGAGCGTGTTGCTGCTGGACAAATTACCCTGGGTAAATTGCCTAACGGGGAAGTGGTCGAATCCAGCCCGCGTATTCGCTTCTCCTCTGCGGGTCGTAACTTTGGCCGAGATTCGACCAATGGGGGTGCATTTTGATTATTGCACTCACTGAAAAAGCCATTTGTGAACGGTTACGTCAGGGTATGGGCCGCATGGTTCAAGGCGTCCACTCCTACGGGGGCGAAATGGACGCAGAACCCGCCGACGTGATCCGCCGCTTACCGGGAGTCTGGGTGACGTTCGGCGGTATCCAGAAGACTGAGAATACAAGTATCACTAAACGCAAATATAAAACCTATGGGCGTTTTGTGGTGATTGTGGGTGAACGCAACGTGCGTAGCGAGGAAGCCACCCGTCAGGGTGGCCCCGGACTGGCGGAGGTTGGCACCTATAAAATGGTCGAGGCCGTGCGCCGTTTGTTATCCGGCCAGGACTTGGGGCTCGGGATTGCGCATTTGGTGCCTGGGCGCGTTCGTACCTTGTTTAACACTAAAGTGGGTGATGCAGCATTGTCCGTTTTCGCCTGTGAGTTCGACACTTACTGGGTTGAGGAGGCGCTGGAGAATGGCTTATTCCCTGATGTTAGCCCGCCTGCTGATTCCATTGACACTATCTTTAACGGCTATCTGGGTAACCGAAGTGGGCCGGAAGCTGACTGGCTTACCACTCATCTCCGTTATGACATCCCGCAGACTACGCGCTCGCCGGATGCTGAGGACATTATTTATCATGACCATACTGAAAGTTAACGCGGTTAAAGGGGTTCGTGTTCCCTATCAACACAACGCCCGAAAATACATTGAAGGCGACCCGGTAGATGTTCCCAATACCGCCTACTACCTGCGCCAAATCGCCGCCGGTGACCTGATTGTCGTGGCGGATACGAAAGTTGTCGTTGCGACTGAAGATGCGCCGGTAACAGAGACCGCCGTTGATGCAGTTGAACTGAAAGCCAAAACCAAAGTGGAGGCATCCCGTGGCCAGTCCTAATGTCGCATTTGATAACATCCCGTCGAGCATCCGCAAACCGGGTAAATACTTTGAATTCAATACCCGGCTGGCGGTGCGGACGTTGCCGGGTAACCCGCAGTTGGTTTTGATTATTGGTCAGATGTTATCCACTGGTAGCGCATTACCGCTTGTCGCCACCAGTGTGTTTTCGGATACGCAGGCGGCTGAATTGTTTGGTTATGGCTCGCTGGCACATTTGATGGCCATCGATGCGATTACCAGCAATCGCAATCTACAGTTGCAGATTATCGGTGTGCCGGATGCCACAGCTGGTCAGACCGCCCAAGGCACTTTAACACTGACAGGCACCGCATCAACCAGTGGCGTGGTCAGTTTGTGGGTCGGTGATATCCGTATCGATACTGCCGTCGCGGCAACCGATACCCCGGAGATGATTGCCAGCAACCTGATTGCCACTATGGCCAGTCAAACAGCATTGCCCGTGAGTGCGGAAGCTGAAGCGGGGGTTATCACACTGACTTGCCGCCATAAAGGTGCGCTGGGTAATGATATCCGGTTACGGGCTCAATCAACGGCGCGAGGTGTCACCACGGCGGTGACAGCCATGTCCGGTGGGGAAGTCGATCCCGATATTGCCCCGGTGTTAGCAGCTGTCTTTGCTGCTGGCCATAACATTATTGTTTGCCCGTATTCCACGACTGACGCGTTAACCACGCTACGCCAACACCTTGATGATGTGAGCGGGCCGCTGGAGCAACGAGGGGCTATTGGCGTAGCGGGCTGGCCTAAGTCGTTGTCTACTGGCACTACATTGAGCGGTGATATCAACGATGGGCGCGTGACCTTGGGCTGGCATAACGGCTCGGTAAAATTACCGGGCCAAATTGCGGCAGCTTACGCGGCGGTGATTGCCAGCGAAGAAGACCCGGCGCGGCCACTCAATACGCTGGTGATGAGCAGTCTGGATGTGACCGCACTGGCTGACCGGCCTGGGCGCAATGAGCAAGAAAACGCACTTCATAATGGGTTAACCCCGTTTGAGGTTGGCCCCGGCAACACCGTGCAAATCGTCCGCGCTATCAGCACTTATACCGAGAACCTCGCCGGTACGTCGGATGTGGCACTACTGGATATCACCACCATTCGTACGCTGGATTATGTGCGTAAAGCCTGTCGTGAGCGTATCGATTTACGCTTCCCTCGCGACAAGCTGAATGCCAGGACGGGGCCAAAGGTACGCAGTGAATTGCTCGACGTACTGCTCAAACTGGAAGAGTTGGAGATAGTCGAAGAAGTCAGCGCGAATAAATCCGGTCTGATTGTTGAGCACGACTCTCAGGACGTTAACCGGCTTAATGCGGCAATCCCCGTTGATATTGTTAATGGCCTGCATGTGTTTGCTGGCCGTATTGACCTCTTACTGTAAGGAGCCATCACATGGCAGCAGAAGAATATATTGGCTCAATCGTGTTGGAAATTGACGGTCGGGAAATTGAAGTTACTTCTCTGAATGTCGACACCACTACGGGCCGCAAGCTGGTGAAAACCATGAATAAGACCGGGCGAGCTAAAGGTTTTAGTCGGGGTATTGCGGAATACAAACTCAGCCTGTCCGCTGTGATACCGCTGGATGGCGATATTGACTGGGATGCTATTGAGAACGCTAAGGTGACTGAATACCCGCTTTCTGGCAGTGGTGGTAAACGTATCAGTTACATTGACTGCTTCACGACAGAAACGGGTAAGAAATATACCGTCGACAATGAAGCAATTATTGATATCACCATGAATGCATTGCGTAAGGTAATTGAATAATGAGCGAAAAAGGCTTTTTAGTTTACGGGGTTGCTGTCGGTGATGTTATTCACCGTGATTTCACTATTCGGTTGCCGGTAGTCAAAGACACCATTACCGCATTAACCGACACGCAGGAATCACAAGGTACAACCGAAGGCCCGGCAGCACAGCTTTATTATAAAGTGGCGATTATTGCGTCAGCATTAATTAGCCTGGGCAATCTGACAAAAGAAGATATCACCACGGAATTATTATTGAATGAATTAACCGATGATGATTTCGATATTATTGATGCTCATATTGCCGAGATTAAAAAAAAGCGCTTGCCCGCGAAGAGCTCCTTGCCGGATACCGACTTATCACCCTCGCTCTCGGCAGATGTGGAGTCAGCGAACAACAAATAAGCGCGATGACCCATACGGAGTTGGATGCTCATCTCGACGCGTTAACCCGGCTGAATGGCAAGAAAACGTCAGCCGGAAATAACAAGACGACAACAACCCGACGGGTTAAATCCAAACGACAAAAGCGGGGACGATAAATGTCACGTGGACTCAATCTGGCGTTGACGTTATTCGCCCGCGATAACGCCTCTAAAGTGCTCAAAAAGACCCTGCAAGATACGGTGAAACAAACCACCGATGCAGCGAAAGCCTCTGAAAAGTTGGGTGATACCGATTCAAAGAGTGCTGAAAAGGGTATTAAAGCCTCCCGCAGTTTACAAGCTGAATTCAAGCGCCAGGCCACAGCTCGCTCTACATTGGGTGTGCGCTCTGAGCAGGATATTCAGCGCGAAATCCAACAAACCCAGGCCGCCTATAATCGTTTGACCCGCAGCGGTGTGATGTCTGCCAATGAGCAGGCCCGCGCATTCAGTACGATGACCGATAAAGTTAGTCGATTAAAAAATGAATTGAATGGAGCCAACCACAGCATGACTGGCTTGCAGCGGGCCAAAGTGCTGGGCTCAGGTGCGGCAGCGGTGGTGGGGGGTATTACCGCCGCCAGTGCGGTGTTGGCGCAACCGGTTCGTAACCAGATGAGTTATGACCGTCGCCTATCCATGATGGCGAATACAGCCTATGCAGAAAGAGGCGTTGAAGGCCGACTGGAGGGTAAAAAAGAACTGGGCGGTCTGGTCAGGAATGCAGTAACCGTCGGTGGTGGTACAAAAGAATCTGCTGCTGACACTTTGGACGCCATGCTAGCCTCGGGTGCGGTTAGTATGGATTCAGTCAAGGCGTTATTGCCTGTGATTCAGAAGTATGCCACTGCAACAGGCGCTGACCCCAAAGACCTGTCTAATATTGCTATCCGCTTAAAGCAGACCTTTGATGTTAAAGATGAGGATATCGGCAAAGCATTGAATATGGCTATTGTTGCAGGTCAAGAAGGTAGCTTTGAATTGGCTGATATGGCCAAGTATTTACCCGGGCAATTGGCATCAGCTTCAAGTGCAGGGATGCGGGGATTAGATGATTTTTCAACCCTGCTAGCATTGAATCAGACATCAGCCATTACTGCGGGCAATAGCGATGAAGCGGGCAATAACACGGCAAACCTGCTGGCTAAATTGAATAGCCGCGATACTTCCATGGCGTTGGCGAAAATAAAGTACAACGGTAAAGGTATTGACCTCCCCGGTTCTCTCGCTCATGCGAAAGACAAAGGCATTAATTCTGTTGACGCTTTTGTCGGTATTGTCGATAAGGTCGTTTCGGGTGATAAAAAGTATCAGGGATTACAGAATCAGCTCCGTAATACCAAAGGGGGTGAGCGCGCTCAAATATTAGAATCAATGGCTAAAATTCTGGAAGGTTCATCTGTTGGTAAAGTCATTGCCGATCAGCAGGCGCTCAAGGCACTCATTGGCTATCGCGCTAATAGAGATTATGCCAAAGACGTTGTCAAAAAGAGTAATGAGCAACGGAATTTAACAGCAGGTGAATCTGCTGGCGATATTAATTTCTCAGTGATGTCTAATGCCAATGATGTTAAAGCTGAACAGTTTAATAATGCGAAAGACTTTGCTGAGATGGATGCCATTAAACCGCTATCCGATATTCTGGGCTCATTATCTAAAAACTTAACCGATTATTCCCGTGAATATCCAGGGCTCACTACTGCTGTCGTCGGTGCCACCGACGGCATTAAAGCCATGGGAGCAGCGGCAGCGGCATTTGCTGGGCTCCGTTTTCTTATGGGAGGCATGGGCGGTGGTGGCGTACCGGGTACGGGCAGTGGCGGAATTAGCGCCCCCGGTACACTCGGTAAAATAGCGGGCAGCGGTATGGCTGTTTCGGCGTTGTATATCACCGCTGGTTCAGTCGCCATCTCTACCATGCAAGATGTATTGCGTGAAGATTTTGCCAAGAAAAATATGGCCGAGAAAGTGGACTCCATATCCACTGGCACCTCGGGCTATTCCTTTGTTGATTTTGCCTGGGCAATAGCTAAAGACAAATTCAGTAAAAAAGGTTCATCTATTTCTATCCCCTCCAATATTACGACGGGCGATGCGAACCCCTTTAATGCGCAAGCCAATAACCTTGCCGGTTTTGGTGTGCCGTCTTATCTGCTCGCGGGCCAGCAGGGACAAAAGAATCAGCCCATCCAGCTCACCACTAAATTGGAAGTTGATGGCCGAGTGTTGGCTGAAGTCGTCAATGATGTTAACGGTACGCAAGCCGTGCGCGGCCCAACAGGGAGCCCTCAATGAGCTGGTCAGATAGCATGTTAGATGCTTCATTTCGTGGGGTGAAATTTGATGTAATTAATACCCGCGATAGCTGGAGCCGTGACACCGCACAGCATGAGTACCCCTATATTGATGGGGCGGATGTTCAGGACATGGGCCGCAAAGCCCGTAACATCCGTTTATCTGCGCTGTTTTGGGGGGATGATTACGATAGCCGGTTGCAATCTTTTATTGCAGAGCTGGATAAGCGCGGCGCGGGTGAGTTGATCCACCCCATTTACGGCTCGATGCCAAATATGCAGGTCATCGAGTGCCAAGTTGGTCACGATGCCGAGAACGTCGACTATTGCACCGTTGAGTTGGTTTTCCTCGAGTCAAAAACAGGTAATCCCTTCTTCAGTCAGGACTATCCTACCGCCCAGGCCGATGTCATTTTTAATCAGGTACAGTCGCTGATGGATGCTGAGCAGAGCCTGATGGATAGCGCGCTGGCCCCATTGCGTGATGCTAAAAAGCTGATGTCAAAATCAAAGGCGTTGGCGTCTGCGGCCTTAAATATGCTGATTATCCTCCGTTCCGAGATAACCGGTTTTGTTGGGAATACCACCGACTTTGTGCAATACCCTGGCGCGTTTATGCGTGATTTACAAAGTGCTGTCAGCCTGACCTCACTGAATGTCAAAGGGAGCGGCGGTATCAGTAGTGGCGGAACCATCACTAGTGGCAGTCGTCGTATCAGCAGTGGCAGTGGTATTTCTGCGGCCGGCGTGATTAGCCAGACCAATGTCACGATGTCTGACTGGGGTGAATCCCATCGCCAGTTGACGGCCATTGCCAACATGCCCGCCGCTCTGGTATCCGGTGAAAAGTCTGCCCCGGTTGATATGCCTGCTGGGGTGTCTGCAGCAGACATTGCTGAGTTGATTGCCATGGTGACAATCGTTGTTGCAGGCGAGCTGGCGCAAGATGCCGCTGATATCTTCAGTGATGAAGATATCAATAGTCTGCTTTCTCCCATAGAGATTGAGCGCATTGCTAACGATACCCGCCAGTTTATCCAGGCAGCCATTGACCAACATCGGGCTCAGTATGCCGATGCGACGCAGGAAGTGAGTTCAAGCTCAACCCCTCTGGGTATCGCCTGGCAACCGGTGGTGGATGGGTTAAAAGATATCGCGTTGGCGGTGCAACAGCTGGCCACCAATATCATCACCACAAGGCCACCGCTTATTCAGCGTCAGGTCGATGGGGTCAGTAATCTGCATTTAGTGGCTCACCGTTGGTACGGTGACTATCGTCGTGCCGTTGAGTTGCAGCGTCTCAACCCTCAGTTGCGTAACCCGAACAACCTTAAACCGGGGGATATGCTCTATGCCTACGCCATCTGAGAAAGAGCAGGATAACCGCGTTAGCATTTTGATTAATGGCAAAGTCCATAGCGCGTGGAGTCGCTATCAGATTGATTCTGATTTCTTGATCCCCGCCGATGCCTGGTCTGTTTCGTTGGGTCTGCCTGATGGCGTATTTCCGCCCGGCATTACTCGCGGCGTCCCCGTTCAGGTCAAGGTCGGGGCTGATACCGTGATGGTGGGACGTATCGACAGCATCCAGCGAAACATTGCCCGCAAGCAATGCACCCTCTCATTGTCGGGTCGTGACGGCGCGGCCATTTTGGTGGATTGCGCCGCCCCAGTCTTTACCTCCCGCCAGTTGGGGCTGGAGGAAGTGATTGCCAATATCGTGCGGCCGTTGGGTATCACTAAGATTCGGATTAATGCCGAGAGCGCTATCCGCAATGATAAAGTCAGCATCGAGCCCGGCGAACGCGCCTGGGATGCATTAGTCCGTGCTGCCGCGGGCCGAGGCTTGTGGCCATGGTTTGAGCCAGATGGCACTTTAGTGGTGGGTGGCCCGGATTATACTACGTCCCCGGTGGCCACGTTGATTATGCGATTTGATGGCGAAGGTAATAATCTGCTGTCATTGAATGATAACTCGTCAATCAATAGCTCATTCTCCGAGCTTACTGTGTTGGCACAGGGGCATGGCCAGGGCTCCAAGTCCTCAACTGACTTGGGTATTGTTGACGTCGACAGCGCCAGCATCCAAAGCGTCGCCAGTGATGAGCCTGACGATGATGCCAATCAAGACGTTGGTACAGCCGAGACTGGCACTCATGGCCTAAAAGCCGTCATCAAAGACCCTACCGTGCCATATTATCGACCACAAATCATGGTTGTCGGTGACGCTGATAATCTGGATCAGGTGCGCTATCGCGGACGCAAGGCGATGGCGGATGCCTGTCTGGCAGGCTACAGCTTAACAGCAGTGGTTGCCGGTCACCGTAATTCTGATGGCGTATTGTGGGAGCCAGGCCAGCGTATTCATGTGCGCAGTGAACCCCATGCCATAGACGCCATTTTCTTTCTGATGGGGCGTGAGTTCGTGGGTGGCCGCGCCGAGGGTGAGACCACCACGTTACGCTTAAAAGAGGATGGGATCTGGATACCTGATGCTTTCCCGAAAAAGAAAAAAGGCCGGAAAAGAAAGACTAAAAAGAATAAAGAGCTGGGGATAGTCGATGTGGAATAATGTTGATAGTCGTATTTCAGCGGCTTTAAACCGCATTCGAAGAGCGTTTAGAGCGGTGTTAACTCGGGTTAATAGTGGCGGACAGGTTCAAACTGTCCAGGCGCGTGGACTGGCGGGAGAACGGTTGCAGGACAATGAATTGTTCCAGCACTACGGTTTCACGTCTAATCCTCTGCCCGGCACCATGGCGGTGATATTACCGCTCGGCGGCAATACTTCCCACGGTGTGATTATTGCTACCGAGCATGGTGCTTACCGGCTTGCCGGGCTTAAGTCTGGTGAAGTCGCTCTCTATACCGATGAGGGGGCTAAAATCGTTCTCAAACGTGGCCGCATCATTGATGTGGCATGTGATACCTATCGCGTGACTTGCAAGAACTACGAGGTCAACGCCGAGGAAAAGGCCGATTTTAATACCCCGATGGTGACCGCCAGTGAGCAGGTTACCGCTCAGGCTAAAATTACCGGCAATGGCGGCATGGCCATCAAGGGTGGCGCTGGAGCAACATTTGAGGGTAATATCGGGCAGCTTGATGGCAATTACGTCACCAATGGTGATGTGCAAGCAGGTAAAATTTCCCTGACCGGACATCATCATATCGACAGCGTGAGTGGCAACACTTCAGACGCCAAAGCCTAACCCACTGAACCTCTTCACCTGAATTTTCTTGCTCTGTGCCGCCATAGTGGCGGCATGGACATGCTAATTGACCCCTCAACCCGCGACTACACTGGCGAACGTATCAATACGCTGGCCAATGCCGTCTACCTGTGCCTGATGGTGCCGCTCGGTTCGTGGTGGGCCGATGTCACGCTAGGTTCACGTTTGCATGAACTGGCTCGCGAGAAAGATGTTCCCCGTGTTGCCACGCTGGCGCGTCAATATAGCGAACAAGCATTACAACGACTGATTGATGATGGCCGTGCAACTGTCATTACCGTGACAACCGCCAGGACAACACCCGGTTGGTTATTACTGCATATCGTCGTGGAAACCGCCTCCAATCAATCAGAAACGTTTCGCCATCCAGTGAGGGTTGCCTGATATGCCTCATATTACGCCTACCGTAGAAGTCGTCCGCGATAATATATTGCGAGATATACGCAATTTATTAGCAGATGCCGATATTTCACAAGACAGTGATTACTTTATTCGGGCTTCATCTGTGGCCAGTTGTGCGACGGGAATATATCAGGATCAAGGCTGGATTGTTCGTCAGATATTCCCGGATACCGCTGATATTGAGTTTCTGGAGTTGCATTGCCGGACACGGGGCGTCGTTCGCAAACCCGCGAATACTGCGACAGGCACAATTAATCTAACGGGTGAACCGGGTGCAACCGTTGCCAGCGGGCTCACCGTGACCCGCGACGCCCTCTCATTTGTAACCACTGAGCAGGAGACTATCGGACTTGATGGCAAATTAACTGTTACAGCCCAGTCTACCGTGCAGGGTTCAGCGGGAAATACCGCCCAACTGATGTCTGGCACATTATCGTCAACGCCCGATGGTGTAGATACAACGGTCATTATTGGCCTCATGCGCGGTGGCACTGACCCCGAAAGCCCGGAAGACCTGCTGGCCCGTCTGCTGGATATCATCCGTCGCCCGCCAGCAGGTGGTAATAAATATGACTACAAACGCTGGGCGCTGGAAATCCCCGGCGTAACAGCGGCGTATGTCTATCCGTTACGCCGGGGACTGGGGACGGTTGATATTGTTATCACCTCCGCTGATGGCTTGCCCTCAGAAGCCATTATTGCTGCAACACAAGCTCACATTGATGACGTTCGTCCGGTGACCGCAAAAAGTTCACTCGTTATGTCTCCGACGATTAAGACATTTGATATTGATGTCAAAGTGGCATTAAGCGGTATGACTTTAGATGTTGCCGCCACGCTAATTAAAGATACGTTAAATAATTATATAAACCGCCTTATACCGGGTGAAACATTTATTCGCAGTCAGGCTGAAATGTTGGTTTCTCTTATTACCGGCGTCACTGACCGAAAAATAATAACGCCTGCTAATAACGTTGTACCACAAGTTGATGGCTCTGTTGTTGAGTGGTTACGGGTCGGTGCAATTACGGTGTCCTTACTATGACATTCTCAACCTTATTGGGGTTGTTATTACCGCCTGTTGCATATGACGCTCAGCAGCCGAAAATCAATGCTGAAATTCAGGCCGAGGGTAACGCCCTTGATACAGCATCTATTCTCGCCAATGCCGTCCTAGGAGGCGTCACTCCCTTTTATGCCAACGACCTGTTGAGTGATTGGGAGCGCGTTCTGGACATCACGGCAGAGCCGGAAGCCAGTTATCAGCAACGCTTGCAAGTTGTTCTTATCAAACTGTCAGAGTCCGGCGGGCTCAGTATTCCTTATTTTAAACGCATTGCCGCGAGTGCGGGATATCAAATAACTATCGATGAATTAGAACCTTTCAGGGCGGGGATTAATCGCGCTGGGGACATGCTCATGACGCCAGAAATTATCTGGGTATGGCGCGTGAATGTGTTCGGTTCAAAGACCCAAACATTCCGGTTTAGAGCGGGCATATCGACAGCAGGCGAGCGTTTATCGTCATTCTCAGACACGGTGCTTGAAACCGTATTTAACAACCTTAAGCCTGCCCATACCTTTTGTTATTTCACGTACCAGGAGAGCTGATAATGAAAAATATCATGCCGCCAATTAATACCCCCGATAAATTATTTCATGACGGCAATCCGGCGACGGGTGAACAAGGGACGATTGTATCAGCCCTGTGGCTTAATGACGTTCAACGCGGGGTCATAAGCACTCAGCAAGAGCTGGCATCAGTATTAAGCCAGGCAGGAATAGCGATAGATGAGACGAAACAGAATCAATTATTAACGGCAATTCAGAAATTAATTGTCACGGGGAATGATGGCTACCTTAAAGCCGCAGGTTATCTCGGCGAAATTAAAGCGTTAGGCGCGGGGGCGGTCGCGACAACGCTTTCAAATATCGGTGCGTTACCTGTTGGCGGCACTGCTGTAGCAGCAACAAAACTGGCCACTGCTCGTACTATTGCGGGTAAGTCGTTCGATGGGACGGCAAACATTGCTATTGCTGCGTCAGATGTTGGTGCCTTAGCGTCAAACGGCACCGCCGCCGCTGCAACAAAACTGGCCACTGCTCGTACTATTGCGGGTAAGTCGTTTGATGGGACAGCGAATATATCAATTGGTGCTGATGATGTTGGGGCATTACCCATCGCTGGCGGAACACTGACTGGGCCGTTAGCAATCAACGGCACACATAGTGAGCCGTTGGGGCCAGGCGGATACAGAAGTTGTCTCTTGACCCCGGCAAATGGCGGCATCACAAACCCAGGCGGCGCAGGTATTGGATTGCATTCAAGCGGAGTAATTTACTTTTGGAATGACAATTCAGGTTACGCTGCAGATTTGAGTCCAACGTTAATGTCATTCAGACGGCCAATATCATCAACAGGCGCAATATCGCCCGGTGACTATTCAAATTTTGACGCAAGATATTCTAAGTTCGGTGTCGGTCAGGCATGGACGGATGTGCTGTCAGGCCGTGTGTCCGGGACGTGGTATACGAATAATACGGGCAAAGCGATAATGGTCTCCGTCACAACAGACTATGGGCCAAATGCGGCGTTAAATTGTCAGACTGGCTCTGCTGGCACGATTGCTTACCCACGCGGCGGTGGTTCAGAGTACATACAGCACAATGCGACATTTATCGTGGTGCCGGGCGATACATATCGTGTCACTGCTGCTGGAACCATTGGGATTTGGAAGGAGTTGAGATAATGAAATACTACAAAGATAAGAAAAATGAAGTGTATGCGTATGAAGATGATTGCGCAGATAAGTTTATTAAAGAGGGGCTTGTATCAATCACAGAAGAAGAAGCCATGCTGATGACTAACCCACCGCCAACTCCCGCCGAACTTATTCTGATAGCTCAGCAAAAAAAGGCAGAACTTATTGCACATGCATCAGAGGTTATTGACCCGCTTCGTGACGCAAAAGACGGCGGTTATATTGATGATGAAGACATTCCGCGTCTGGCTGCATGGCAAAAATATCGTTATGAGCTGACTAAAGTGGATCCTTCAAAACATGAGTGGCCTGAATTGCCTAACTAATATTTAAAATAAACATTGTAAATAAAATCACTTCTAGAAGAGCTGCGAATGCGGCTTTTTTAGTACCCAATGTTTATTGATCGTTTATATCGATCAATAAACCATAACTGATTCGTATAATCGTTCACAAGTTAAGGAGCATGTCCATGAGTAGCCCAATTATCCCGTGGGTGGGTGGTAAGCGTCGGTTGGCAAAGCATATTTTGCCGCTATTCCCTGCACATACATGCTATATCGAGCCATTCTGTGGCGGTGCGGCTCTCTATTTTCTCAAAGAGACATCTAAAGTAGAAGTTATTAATGATGTTAATGGTGAGTTAATCAACCTTTATCGTGTCATTAAGAACCATTTAGAGGAGTTTGTAAGGCAGTTTAAATGGGCGCTAACCAGCCGTCAGGTATTTGAGCGGACGAAAACCACGCCGACTGAGGTGCTCACTGACATACAGAGGGCGGCGCGGTTTTACTATCTTCAAACAACAGCATTTGGCGGCAAGGTTGATGGCCCGACGTTCGGTACATCTACTACCCATTCTGTTGGATTAAACCTGTTGCGCTTGGAGGAAACATTACCAACCGCGCATCTAAGATTATCTCGGACAATGATAGAGCACCTCGGCTGGGCTGCTTGCATTGAGAAGTATGACCGGTCACATACTTTATTTTATCTAGACCCCCCTTACTGGCAGACATGCGGCTATGGGGTTGAGTTCGGTCTGGAACAGTATGCCCATATGGCACAGTTGGCCCACTCAATTCAGGGCCGAATGATAATATCAGTCAATGATATTCCTGAGATGCGGGAAACCTTCAAGGGATTGCATATGGATACTGTGAGCCTGAAATACTCTTTAGGGGACAATAAAAAACAGGCGAGTGAATTAATCATTAGAAACTTCTAGCGTTCTATTTTGCATTATGCAAAATCGACAATTATCGCGCGGCGACCTTATGCAAGAATGGTCGCTAATCTATGCAAAAAAATTCGCCGCGCTACATCCGCACTTACCGTAATGGGGCCGAAATCGTAGGTATCCGCCGTGACCCATAGCCGGGTAGCGCTTTCTTCATTCACTAACACCGTGCCGGGAATAATGCGTTCATCATCTTCAATCAACATAATTAATTGGGTGATAACATCAGCGCGTAATGTCGGGCTACGTTCAGCAATTAATTGGGTGGTTAAGCCACTTTCAATAATGGCATGGATACAATCCTGACCAATGCTAATCCGGTTATTACACAACATTGGCTCATTACCGGTATTTAATACAAAGTCGCCGTCTTTTATCAGCAGGTCGATATACATTAATTCCGTCATTAATTTAATTCCTGCCATTCCATTAAATCACCCGGCGTCATGCCACCCGGCATACTAATATGTACATTCTCAATGCGTTTGCTGTTATCCGTGACCGATTTTGAATTATCATTAATTTCTTTATTAATTCCGCCTTTTTCAATATTCCGCATCTGGCCACCGGTTAATAAGTTATTGGCTGAATTAAGCGGGTTATCAGCGGGTAATGGCATTTGATACGCTGGGGATATCATCGGATTATCCACAGGGGGAGCCATTTTATAGGCCGGGGCCATCATCGGATTATCCATAAGGGAAACCATTTTATAGGCCGGGGCCATTATCGGATTATCCACAGGGGAAGCCATTTTATAAGCCGGGGCCATCATCGGATCAGCCCCAATTGTTTTCGCCTCAATACTGACACCGGGAATATAATTCAGCTTATCGATGATCCAATTATAGGTTTCGGCAAAGGTACTTTTCAGCCAGTCCCATAATCCACTGAACACATTGCCGATGCTGTCAGCCATGGCACTGAACCCAGCCAGCGGCGATAACCCCGTAATAGCCGATACCAGCCATTGCCAGCCGGATACAATCTTTTGCCATACCCCGTTGAACACGTTCCCCACGGCGGTTACCACTTCAGATAACCACTGGAAAGCGGCGGTATCGGCAATGGCCGCGGTTATCTCATCCCAATGCTTAATCAGGTAATAGATACCCGCCGCCAACGTGGCAATGGCCACAATCACTAACAACACTGGCCACGTCAGAAAACTAAATGAAATCCCGGCAGAAATTGCCGCCATCCGTAGCGCCAGTAATACCCCGCGCATAATGCGCATGGTGGCATTGGCAGCGATAATCGCCTTGTTATACAGCCAGATAGCAGCGGTGTGGATTTGGGTTACCGCACACAATGCACCCCACAGCAGTTTTAGCCCCATCCAGATAAACATGCTGATCCCCACAACCATATTGGCGATGGCACCGGCGGCAGCAAAACTCAACAGCGCCAACATGGCATAGCCGATCAACCGGGCGATATTGGGGAATAGCTGCATCCAGCGGGCGAATTTCTCGCCAATTTCAGACACCCGGTTCATGATCGGATACAGCACCGGTAACAGGGTTAAGCCCAAAATGACCCGCATCCCTGTCCAGATAGCTATCAGCCGTTCCCACGGATCAGCCATTTTCTTGGCCATCTCACCGGCCCGCTTCATACCGTCATTACTGCCCAACTCAGTAATATTGCGTTTCAGCAAATCGACATTGCCATAAAGCTGTTTAATGACATTCGCCCCGTCACCAAAGGCTTTATCCAGCTCGACCTGTGCCTTTAAATTGCCCTCAATGGTTTTCCCGTAACGCCCCTGTAATTTTTCCAGCATTTGCGGCATGGTCAACATCTGGCCGGAAGCATTCACAAAACTCAGGCCAAGGGTTTTGGCCCCGGACGCCGCCCCTTTCATGAATGTTTCATAGCTGCCGCTGGCTTCGGTTCCCAAGGTTTTTTGCAACTGGCCCAACACGGCAAATTGTTCATCCATGCCCACGCCATAGTTAGCGCCAACCCCCTTGGAACCCTGCATCAGGTCAGCCATAGTCTGCATATTGACGCCAAAGGCCTGCACCATGTACGCCGTTTTACCGGCTACCTCTTCGGCAAACTTCACTTTGCCTATGCGGTCTGCGTAGCCGTCAAACTGGTTATACATTTGCCCCATGTAGGCGGCGGCTTCGCTACCGGTGGTTTTCATGCCTGCGGCCAGCACATTGGTGGCCAGCGTAAAACGGGGCAAATCACGGTCAGACAGCGTGCCAATGGCACTGCGCACATCCGCACTTGAGCGCACCACATCCACCGCGCTGCGCCCATACTGCATACTGAATTTCAGGGCGTCAGTGCTCATCTTTTGCAAGGCGCTATCACTCACCCCCTTGGCGCTGGCTTCATTGAGCACCCCGGCAAATTCAGCCGCAGGCCCCAGTGCGCCCTTAATCCCCTGCACCACACCAAATAATGCGGCACCACCCACCGCGATTTTACCGAAAGCGGCCTGTGATGAATCCGCGAACCCTTTCACAGAGGATTGCACCTGCTTTAATGGGCGCGTGATTTTATCAATCATGCTTAAAGTAAAATCGAGGTGTTTCATTAATCGCCTTTAAATGCCAAGCCAATACCATTGGCGGTTGATATTCGGGTATTTTCCCAATAACGGTTATCCAGCCAAACGGCACGGGCCAGACTTTCTATATCGTCATTTTCATGTGGTAAATAATGACGGCGCAGAATAAGAAACTGCTCAATAGAATTATTTTCAATCGCCCGTAACCGTTGGGTTAGTTTTTTACTTCGATTTCCAGCTCTGGCGCGTAAACCTTATTGACCTTTTCAATTAATTGCAGCGCCGCACCCGGTGCTTTTAAAATCTCGTCCAAGGCTTCTTTGGTTTCTTTACTGATAATACGGCGCAGGTATTTAAATGCCGGGGCAATTTTATTTTCCATCCCCACTTCATTAATAAAACCGTTATAAGCGGTAGTATTCGGTTCGAAAATAAGTTCAACGCCACCTACCACTAATACAATCTTGCTTTTGTCAGCCATGTTATTTATTTCCTTGTCTCAGATATATTTCATTAATCAGTTGATTGTGTCGCGCCGCGCATAAAGTATAAATACTGCGATAGGCGCGTAATGCGTTATCAAAATCATTACCGGTCGTGCCGGTTAATCGGGGTAATAGGGTGCTGCATTTAGTGAGCTGATTTTCCTGATAAGGTACGCTCTGCGGCATCGGTACTTTCGTTGAACAGCCGGACATATTCATCAGTAGCACACACATTAGTAAACACCGGCTTAATAATTTCCGTGTGAATAACCGGTTTGTATTTATCCCTCTGCTGGCGCAACGCTTCCAGCTTATCTTCCAGTTGCCGGGCTGAATCACTGGCTATGCCCTCCGAAATTGTCCGGCCCTGTTCTGCCGCTGTGTTGGCTGCGCGGGTAATACTCAGTTCAAGGCGATCATGCTGCAAATCATTGAGATACCACCCGGCAACAAATGCCGCTGCAATCAGCGCCAATATCTTGGCCATCAGCGAACCCCGTTATGCTCAAGGCTGAAATGGTTGCCATCGGGATTGGATTTAAAACGCCCGCCCCAACTGCCGCCCAACTTTTCCCAGTATTCACCCAAAGGGGTGTAAGCTTCAGTTTTGGTCTGATACACCCCGTTGATAAACAGATTAAAATCCACTGCCAGCCGCGAGGTATGCAGACTGTTACTGATACCGCTTCCCGCCTTGGCATTCAGTTTGGCCTGCTCCGGGGTGCGGTAGGCTTCACCAAAAGTCAGACGGTAGCCCCGTTCCCCAGCCCAACTAATTAACTGCGCAATCAGTTGGGTAAATAACTGCTGTTTCTCACTTAATGTCATGATTTCTTTCCCTTTAGCAAACTGCTGCCCCGGCGGCGCAACCACACCTCAACCGCCTGATAACCGGCAATGCCCAGCGCAGCCCCCAATCCGTTGATGGCCAGCGGTGACAAGCCCGGCACCCATACCAGTGCCGCCGCTGCCGCCATTGAGGTACCCGAACCCAAAATAACGCGACCAATAAACAGCCGGGCGGTGATCGGCTCATCGCTGGCCAGAATCTTGCCTAAAGCCAGTAAGGCACCGATAACCCCCAGCGAAATAATGGCTTTTTCATGTTCCTGCATCCTTGCCCCCTAGCCGATCAGATTGCGCGTGGCTTCCGATTCCAAATAAGGAATACCGTTAATACGCACAAAATCCGGGCTGGTAATGAAATACTTAATTTTATGGGTCAGTACCGCGCCGCCTTTCGGGTCAACATCCAGAATGGAATCAAACTTCAATTTCACGCCGAACACTTCCACCTTTAACTCTTCGTCCCCAGCCTTGGCGTAGAACAACACGTCAAACGGCGGGATACCGCGCCATGAACCGGCGCGTGAGGCTTTGGCGGTCAACTGTTGCAGCACCTTGGTACTGACTTCAATATCCCCCTCACCGCCAACATCGCCTTTCACATCCCCATCCGGCACGCCATTGGTTTGTGCCGGGCCGCTGTTGTCGGTAATGGTCAGCCCCATTTTTTCCACATGGATCAGGTCACCGTCCATATTCACATCAACCGACTGACCAGAAATACGGGTACTCATTGGCTATCCTCCAGCGCGGTATCCAACATCAGACTGACAGTGATACCTTTCGGGCATTCATACGGGCGAACCACAATATAAATCTCCACTTTGGTGGCAGTGCGCCACGTAATCACCACATCCCCCTCTTTCGGCGGTTTTACTTCGCCGGGGAATGTAATGCCGTTAATCTGCGTACTGCGGGCCATTTCGCGCAACACCTTGGAAAAATAGGTTTTATGCGCGGCAATGCTGCCGGGGGTACTGTTGAGCGAACGATCTGCAATCTTGGCAATCGCCTGCAAGCGAATACGGCGGGCCGCTTTATCGACAATCCGCAGACTCTCAATTGCCTGATAATCCCCGCCCTCCACATCCAGTGTGCGGCCATCTGACCAATACATGCCGTCATAGTCCGGATACCACATCGGGACGCTGTAGCGCAGGGTTTCCAGCGCTTGCAAGGTGGCCAAATCCAGCACCACGCCCTTACCATCCACCGGTTGCGCATCACTGCCCATGTCCAGTAGCGGGCCAGTGGCCACACGGGCCGGACTGTCAGCAATGGTCACGGCGCGGTTACACAGACGCCCGGCCAACACCCCCGGCTCATTGCCCCATAACCGTGGCACCAGTTGCACCGCAGACGCGGCAACACCCTGTTGTAATGCTGCCAGACGGGCTAAATACTCCGGCCAGCCCTCATCAGCCTGCGGGCCATCAACGGCCAGCACAAACCACACCCAGCGGCCAAACTTGGCCAGCAATTCAGCCCGCAAGCTGGCGGCGGCGGTGAGAGTGGCTTTATCGGTGGGTAACACCACCACTACGCCCTCAACACTGGCCACCAATTGGGCGGCTCTGACGGCCTCCACCCATGCCAGTGGGTCAAGTTCGGCATCTTTAGCAGGCTCTGCCAGCACATGCACAAAACCGTTCCAGTTCTGGCCCGCATTGAGCATCGCCGCCGTAGTGCAGCTTTTTATCGCGCTGGCGTCCGTTCCCAGCAATACATCAAAATCGGTCTGCGTGTTCACGGCCAGCGTTTTCCCGGTGTTAACCTTGCCGGTACCGATGTACAGCACGGCCCGTTCAATCTCTTTGGTTTCGCCCTGTAGCTGGTTTTTTTGGTCAATATTGACTTGTGGCCAACTCATCGTTACCTCTTCATATCCTGTGCTTTGACGTCCCAGCCAAACCCGATGGCCTGTAACTGACGCGCTAAGGCTTTGTTAAAATCGTCGTCGCTCATGCCCAAGAACTCACGCGCCGGGACGTCCACTGTCCACGCTGATTTAGCCGCCTTGCCACTCAGTTTTTTAATCAGCAAACCCGCTTGGGCGAAACGCATGTTTTCGATAATTTCTTTGTAAGGTGGCTTGCGCCAGCGCTTACCCTTTTTCACCCGGTAGCCCAAGGCCCGCAATTTCTTAGCCTGCTTGATAGTGGCGGGCCGCTCCGGGGGTACCGATTTAGCCACTGCGCTGCGGTTAATGGTCACGTGCATACCATTTTGCTGGCCATATCCCACCACACCCGCCGGTACCGGTTTTTCACCGTTACGGTAGCCACCGCCCTGTAAATACAACCTGACCGCGCTAATCTCCGGCATTTCACGGATATGCAGCAATTTCGGCATGTTGCGCAGCATCTTGCCGCGCTGGTTGGTCTGCCGTCCCTGCCACGGAGTGCCATCAGGTGATTGCTGGTTACGCACATTGCGCTTGGCCGCAACAATCACCCCATACTTGGCCAGCCGCCATAACAACCGTTGGCGTTTTGGTGGCGGTAACTCCAGCCGTTTAAGTGCCTGTTGCAGCTCGGTTAACTGTTTTTTACTCAGCTCACCGTTGATAATCATCAGCTTTCACCCAGTGGTGCGCCGCTAGCATCTGCGCCAAATATCACGCCCTCGGTAGCCAGCCATAACTCCGGATCGGTCAGTCGCCATTTAGCGCCCTGAAAGGGAATATCCCCGGCCGCGTCTTTCTTAATGCTCAGTGATTCCGTGAGTCCCATCGACACCACCACCATTGCGGTTTTATCGTCGATCACATCGATATCAATGTTCGGCAATTCCGGCTCCGGGCCGTGGTCGGGGGCATTCTCAATCATCCACACCAGCAACAAAGCGCACAGATTGCGCGGGTCATAGTCACGGTAAGGGAAACGGCCCCATGACAGCACCGCATCAAACTGCATCAACGCCAGTTGATACTGATCCAGCCCTAAATCTCGCTGCGCCGGAATAAAGCGCAACTCGTCCATGTCGCTGTTAAATTCCAGCTTGCGCAGCCGTTCCGGCAAGTTGCCCTGCACAAAGGCGGTTAATGACTGTAATTGGCTCATACTTGCCTCACGGTGACGCGCTTCAACCCTTTCATACGGCGGATAACAATGGATGACTCCGCCAGCAATCCCTTGCGTGTCTCGTCACTCTCCTGCCCTGGATGTGACTCCCTGCGGCCAATCGTGGCAAACTCCCCTAACAGATCGGCTTTAGCACGGGCATAAACCGCTTTTTTGTACTGCGCACATAACAGGTTTTCAGCGTCGATACTGACGCCCGGCACCTCTGCGGCATGGCTATAACCATTCGCATGGTGCTTAGCTTCAACGCTGGCTAAATCGCTGTTCACCTCTCCCGCTGCGGTAATCAATGCCTGTGCAACAGTTCCCGCATCAACATCAGCCGGGATAGTGCGCTGAACCTGAAATTCTTTAAGGCTCAAGTCTGGCCAGAACCCCACGTTTTTTAAGGTGGCATCCTGATAATCAATCGGTTTTCCGCTAAACATATGTTCTCCCGAAAAGCGGGCTGACCGGCTTCCACGGCACATAACACTAATGTGTATTGCCTCCGCCGCGCCCGCTCGGCTTACGGTAGTCTTTTATTCTTTTAGCAATGCCCGAATACGGGCGGCGATATTACGGCGCAAGGTGGTGACACCAATCTGCCGGTGAAACCCTACCGCCTGCGCCAGTAAGGCATCCGCTTGTTGTAATAACTCCACATCATCCAGCGCGGTAGCCCGTGGCTGTCCATCGTTATCGCGCAGTAGCAACAACCCGGCGAACTTGTACCACTTGGCGTTAATCTCTTCATGCAGCCGCCATTTCTCGCGAATATTTTTGAATGTGCGAGAAAAATACGGCTCGACACTTTCCCCGCTGGCGGCGGCAATTTCGGCCCACTTCATCACGGTATCTGCAACAAATGCCGGTAACTTACTGCGGAAATTGCCCGGCATTTTCTGCCCCTGCCCAATGGCGATATCAGCCCACTCCAGCGCCTGATCAAACTCATCCACATCAAACAGCCAGATAATGCAGTACACCAAAATCGGGTTTTGATACACCTCACCGCTGTCCAGATACGCCTGTGCCGTAGGAAGCCAACGCGGTAACAGTTCACTGCGCTTCATGGCCACCCGGTCACTGGTGACATCAAGACTACGCACCCGACCCACATCATTTTCCAATGCCCGTAATTTGACGTGCAGACTGTGGCCAGCGTCCAACACCTGACACTCACTTAACTGCTTTTCAGCCTTAATACGGGCAGAATGACGCTGCGCGGGTGATAGCATGACTTATACCTCTGGCCCGTCTTTGGCTTCTTCAACCTTGCCGATGGTGACGGCGGTTTCATCAAAGGCCGCATACAGCTCTGGCGTTTCCACGGCGTAGCCCTCCATACGCAAGTAGCTGTTCTCAAACTGCTTACGGTCATCGGAAAACTCCGCTTTGCGGTAACGCGTCCCCCGCTGGGTATAAACATGAAGATTACTCAACATGGTGACCGTCATACGCTTACCGGGGAAGAACGGCGGCACCATGGCCTGACGTCCGGCAATGGATTGCGAAAGCATTTGCGCGGCAATTTTTTCCGTTGGGCGGTCTGCGGCCTGATAGAGGCGGTATTGCTCCGCAGCCACTAAATCAGCCCCAACCAACACCACCAGTCGCGGGTCATTACGGAATTCCTGCGGGATTTTGGCGTTAATCAGGTCAGAAGCCATGGCGTCTAATGACTTAAAATCACCACTGCTGCCCAGCGTGATGGCATCTGTAATAATCTGATTTTCGTCATAGCTGCGCACCAGCTCATGCCAACCAATATTGACATCTTCACCGTTCGGGTTATCCGTCGGCTTGGTGGTTTTCGCCGCCGATTTACCGTTAAAACCAATGCGTAACACGTCCAGACTGAATGACTTATTGGTAAATGCCTGCATACGCTGGAAGAATTCTTCTTCACTCCCGGCATTGGCCCAAACGGATAGCATTTGGTAAGTCAGTGCCGCCCCGGAATCTGTTTCGTACAGCTCATAGTTGTTACCATCTACACCCACTTTGCGACGAAAACGGCCCTCATCCGTGCGGCCAGTAAACAGCCCCGGATTACCAATGTTAACCACCTGCCCTTTTATCTGGTCGACATCCTCAACCACAATGAAATTAAGAAACTCATTGCTTTCCAGCATGGCGTCGCGCAATTTGGTTTCTTTGGGATCAGACAATGAGAAATAACGTGACGTCTCTTTCACATCATTTGCCTGTGCCAGCCCATCGAGGTAATTACTTAAATAACCTCGCGCTTTATTATTAAGTAGCATTTATTGCACTCTCTTTAATCAGAAATACGAAAACCCATTAAGCCAATGCTTAATTAAAGATACTCAAACGGCTTACGTGAATCGCTCGGCTTTTTACTGGGTAATTTAGTGAATTTTTTATCTAAGCTACCCAACTTCTGAATAAACTGTGGTAAATTATCACGCAATTGCGCAAACTCTTTGGTGTCCACGACTTCTTTAATCGTTTCAACATCGGAATCCGTTTCTTCCTGACTGGTTTTTAATTCAGCAAGCTGGGTTTCCAATTCACTGATTTTATCCTGCGCAGCTTTTAACTGCTCAGCCAGCACCGTAGCAGCATCATCAGTAATATTATTATCGGTGTCGGTAATGGTGTCATTCTCATCAACCAAACCAAACTTGTGATACCATTTCTTTTTACCTTTCACACGGTTCCCCTTGACTGTCTTTTTAATATCATCGAAAACAATTGGCCGATATTGGCTATAACGTTTATTACGCAATCGCTTGTTAAACTTCATTTGGTCGGTATATACGCTGGCAGGTTCATCCGTTACCCCCATGCCCTCAAGATAGCTTTTCCCCGTTCCTCTAAAATTGCCATCCTCGGTAAACTCAGCGGAAGTAAAAAGCAACTTACCCTCGCCGTTAGCCGCAATGAGTGACAATGCAGGACAAAGCCGGGCAAACATTTTTAATACACCGTCCTCATCTTCTTCCGCCTTTAATTCTAATACCTGCCCTACCGGGCCATAAGTACGCGAATGTTCCGGCCATAATTGTGCGGTATACATTCGAGGGTTATATAGCTCTACGGCCTCTAATATCCATTGCCTTTCAATATTACGCCCATCTAACGTTTTCCCCTCGGCACAAACACACAACCATGTCGTTGTTAAATGTGAAACTGACATTCAACCGTTCTCCCTGATTTGTGATATTCAGTATGGCTAATTAAAACCAGCTCTGCATTCGCTTTAATTCTTATATATTCGGATATAGCCCGTTAGCCGAATAGAAACGAATTATTACGGACGTTTATTTAACGGTATCTCGGAATAATAAAGGCTATGGCTAAATATTCAGATGAACTCATTGGTGTTGCACGGGCGCTTTATTTAAAAAGGTCAACACCCAAAGAAATCGCCAGTGATTTAAATCTGCCGAATGTGCGGATTGTTTACTATTGGGCGCAAAAATGGAATTGGGCTGATTTACTCAGCCATGAAAGCACGGAGGAAGCCATTGAGCGCCGCTATCAATTATTAGTGGGGCGCGATAATAAAAGTGATATTGAATTAAAAGAGCTGGATATTCTGATTACTCATGCGGTGAAACTGCGGGCGCAGAGTAATAAGCATAAAGAAAAACTCGCCGCCGCCAAAGGGAGTAAACAGGCACAGGGTGATAGCGGTGATTTTGATGATGAACGCCCGGTAAAAAAACGCCAGTACCGCAAAAATGATATTTCCGGGCTATCAAAAGAAGATTTTGACGTTTGGGCAGAAGAACACCTGTTTGGCTATCAAAAGCACCTGCGGCTAAATATTGGTGAACAGGTACGCAATATCCTGAAAAGCCGCCAAATTGGCGCAACATGGTATTTTGCTTTTGAAGCCTTTGAAAATGCGGTGTTGACCGGTGACCCGCAAATATTCCTGTCTGCCTCTCGCGCTCAGGCAGAGGTTTTCCGCTCGTATATCGTCAATATTGCCCAGCAGTATTTTGATATTTCACTAACCGGTAACCCTATCCGGTTGAGTAACGGCGCAGAGCTGCGTTTCCTGTCCACCAACAAAAACACTGCCCAGTCTTACAGCGGCCATCTGTATTGCGATGAATATTTTTGGGTGCCTAACTTTGCCAAATTAAATGAAGTGGCCAGTGCTATGGCCACTCATGATAAGTGGCGCACTACCTACTTTTCGACACCCAGCGCCAAAACTCATCAGGCTTATCCGTTCTGGACAGGTGATGAATGGAAGCGCGGCAGTAAGAAACGCGCCAAAGTTATCTTCCCACCATTTGATGAAATGCGCGATGGTGGTCGCCGCTGCCCAGATGGCCAATGGCGTTATGTCATTACCATGGAAGATGCCATCCGCAATGGCTTTAATCTGGCCAGTCTTGAAAAGCTGCGTAACCGCTATAACGTCGATGCATTCAACATGCTGTACATGTGTGTGTTTGTTGACAGCAAAGATGCAGTGTTCTCTTTTGACGACTTGCAACAAGCCGGGGTGGATGCTGCCACTTGGCAGGATCACGACGAAAAAGCCGCCCGGCCCTTTGGTAATCGCGAGGTATGGGGCGGTTTTGACCCGGCACGCTCTGGTGACCTGTCTACATTTGTGATTATCGCGCCACCACTCTATGAGGGCGAAAAATTCCGGGTATTAAGGGTGATCCATTGGCAGGGGATGAATTTCCGCTATCAGGCTAACCAAATTAAAAAACTGTTCCAGCAATATCACATTACCTATATCGGTGTGGATGTGACCGGCATCGGCCAGGGTGTATTTGAAAACATCCAACACTTTGCCATCCGGCAGGCGGTGGCCATCCGCTATGGCGTAGAAACCAAAAACCGGCTGGTGATGAAAGCCGCCGATGTGGTGGAAAGCAAACGTATCGAATGGGACAAAGACCGCACCGAAATTCCGGCCAGTTTTATGGCCATCCGTCACACCACTACCGCCAGCGGCAATGCCATGACATTTGTTGCAGACCGCAGCGCGGAAACCGGCCATGCGGAGGCGTTCTTTGCTATTGCTCACGCCCTCGACAATGAGCCACTTAACTATGAAAACAAATTAACATCCCGCTGGAGGCTGAAGAAAGCAGCATGAAACGCCCAAACAAACGCGCTATGAAGCGCCAAGATAACCACGGCAAAAGCCGCAAAATGAGCATTATCAGCTTCGGCAAACCAGAGCCGATACTCACCACCGGCACCGATTACCGCGATATCTGGTATGACAATGACTATGACCATTACACCCTGCCGATTGACCGGCTGGCACTGGCACAGTTGGTTAACCTCAATGGCCAACATGGCGGCGTCATTTATGCCCGTAAAAATATGGTGGCATCCGATTACCAGAGCGGTGGCCTGAGCCATGAAGAGATTGAAGCCGCTATTTTTGATTATTTTACCTTTGGTGATGTCGGTATTCTTAAAATCCGTAATGGCTGGGGCAATGTCATTGGTCTGGCCCCCTTACCAGCGCTGTATACCCGTATCCGCAAAAGCGGTGAATACGTGGTATTGCAGGAGGGTGAACCTATTATTTACCCGGAAAATGACGTGGTTTTTCTCAAACAATACGACCCACAACAACAGGTTTATGGCCTGCCGGATTATATTGGTGGTATTCACTCCGCATTACTAAACAGTGAAGCGGTGATTTTCCGCCGCCGCTATTACCACAACGGGGCGCACACTGGCGGCATTTTGTATACCAGTGACCCGTCAATGACCGATGAAGTGGAAGAAGAGATTGAACGCCAGTTAGCGGACAGCAAAGGGATTGGTAATTTCAGCACAATCTTGGTCAACATCCCGAACGGTGACCCGGAGGCGGTGAAATTTATTCAAATGGGGGATATCAGTGCCAAAGATGAATTTGCCAATGTGAAAAATATCAGTGCGCAGGACATTCTCAATGCTCACCGCTTCCCTGCAGGGTTAGCCGGGCAGATACCGGAAAATGCGGCGGGATTAGGTGACCCGGAAAAAGCGCGGAACACGTACCGAAAAGACGAGATTTTACCTGTACAACGGCGCTTTAGTGCGGCTATCAGTGCCGATCCAGAGATCCCGGCACATCTACAGCTAAATTTTGATGCGCAAACAGCAAACTCGGGTGCGTTATGAGCAGAAACACGTTAAAATTCCAGAAGTTCGCCACTTTTGGAGCCAGAAACATGCGAGTAATGAAAGTCTTATGCCCTGAATGCGGTGGCGCGGCCATTATCCGGAAAACCAACCGTAAACACCGGCAAATTTCAGATTTATATTGCGCCTGTAATGATGTGGAATGTGGTCACACTTTCGTGATGAATGTGACCTTTTCACATACCATTAGCCCCAGCGCCAAAACCGGGGATAAACTGATTAAAACCGTTGTCGATTCAATGAATCCACAGCAGCGGCAAATGATGCTTAACCTATTGCAAGGTAGCGCATCAGCCGCCTGACTACTGGCCTCCAATATGGAGGCCTTTTTGTTGCTGCTTATCCAGTTCAATGGTCAATGCGGTAGTCATTTCGGCAATCCAAACTAATGCCAAATCCCTGTCCTCTTCATTGCACTGGTTATTCGTGACCAACCTTGCAACCAAATCAATACGCTGCAACGCTAAAGATTCAAAAAATAAATCCGTCACGACTCCCTCCACTCATTATGTTTATACTGTGTTTATATACAGTATAATAAAATTAAGAAAATAGGAAACAGCTAACTGCCTGTTTCCTCAGAATTTCATGAGCGAAATCAATTCCAGCCCGGCCAGCGCTGGTGTTCTGGCCGTGGGGCTACTTCTTCTAACCGACCATTATTTAGCCTTACTGAGCGGTCACCGTAAACTTTCAGGCTGCTGCCCCGTTCCAGTATCGCTATTTCTTGCTCATCACCAACAAAACCCCGACTGCGTAATTCCTGCGTTAATCGTTGCCGGTACTCCGGCGTACAGTTATTGACAGAACTCCTAGCGGCGGCGTTGCCGCCAGAAAAAGCCAAACCCCCGGCCTGCGCTGCGCTTTCGGCCAACTTCGGCACAATCTGCCACTTAACCAAACGGGTGCAGACAGCGGAGTCCTCCCCCAGTAACGGCGAATAGATACCCAAAACCCGTTTAACGTCTTCGGCGTAGATATTGCCCATTTCGGTGATTTCATATGACAGGCGCACGGTCAAACAATCCCGGCTCACCATCGGCCCGCCCTGAAACTCGGTGTAGGCGTACCAGTTGCCCACATCCGCAGCAAAGCGCACATTATCCATATCCTGATCCGGTAGTATTTGTCCGTCTCCGGGCAAGCGGCGTAACTCGCGCCAGACAGTGACCGGCGCACCACCGATTTGCTGAAACTGCCGGATACGCCAACGGCTAGCCCATGCGGTAACGGCTTTGGCCATCTCTCGCGCATTACCGCCCGTCTCACCGTCTGCTTCTTCGTCGAGCGCGTAACCGTCGATATTCTTTGAGATATATTTAGCGATATAGCCGGTTGCACTTCCCTTAGCTGGATTAATGGGTTCAGCATGGAAACGGGCTTTCAGTGCTTCGGGGCTTTGTAACGTTTCTGAATCTTCCAGCCGGGCGTAATAGCAGAGAATGTCACGCACCTGATCAATGTCTTGCGGCAACATAAACAGCAACACATGCCAGTGTGGGGTGCCATCGTGATGCGGCTCTACCACCCGAAAGCCAAAGACGTTAATCCCGGCACGGGCAATAGCGGCGCGAGATTTGGCCCATACGCTGCATAAGTATTTTTGTGTCTGCCGTGGGCTGGCCCCATTCCAGTTGGTGACAAAGCCGCCACCGTGATACACCGCATGATATTTAGACGGCGCGGTGATGGTGTAGAACTCCCCAACGCAGCCCATTTCATTGGCTAAATCTTCAAAACCTCGCATTCTGACCATCAGTTCACATCTCCGTATTGCGGGATTGGCGTTGCTGCCGTTCACCATGTCTTCTAACGAAACCCGTTCGCCGTCCTGATTTTCCAGTTCAAACGCTTTGAAAAACTCCCGGTTACGCCGTTTTTGCTCTATCCATTCGGCCATGGTTGACCGGCTGACATAGGCTGACGCTGATTTCTGTACTTGCCCCACCGCAATGGCCATATGTTCACGGCGCACATCGCGCAGGCGTTTTAAACGCACACGCCACCAATCCGGCGACATCATGCGCAGCAGGCCAGATTCAAGTTTGCGCGGGTTGATTTTCTTGCGGCTGGAAGTAAATTCCCGCCAGTACGGCGGTTCAGTTCCCACTTGTTTGCATAAACCAACAAGGCATCTGTATGCCCGCTGGGTGCGCTTCCAAAGTTCTGTTGGGTCGCTGCTCTGCCCGGTGAAATTGCGTTCGATATAGTCGGTAAAACTCTCAGACATAAAATCAGCCACCCGGTGGGACAGGTTGCGTAACTCATCCCGGCCAAACGATGGCAGGCGTTCTAAATCATCAGCAAAAGGCCACGGCAAAAAACCGGGCGCTTTAATGACTGGCTGATACTGGCGATTAACCATCTGTAGACGTGGCAATACATTCTCGCCCACCGTAGTGCGTAAGAATGTATTGGCATGGCGACGGCCTTTTGATTGGTACAGGTTGGAGTATCGATCACCAAAATAACGAGCCAGAAATTGGGGCATCCCGCCTAAATACTGGCTGCGCCATTGATGGTCGGTAGGGTTCTGAACAAAGAGTTCATCTTCGGTGATACTGATATCTTGCGGGCGGCGCGGCCCCTCTGGCTCCCGGCTGAACTCACCATTAAAAGGTAAAGACAGGGATAAAATATCCCCGTCCATAAAGTCATTTACCGGGCGCTGAATGGTGGCGGTCATTCGCTCCAGACCCGCCCACGACTCATGTTTTCCGCAACCTGCCGCAGTAACTCGACAATCTCAGTTGAAGACATTCCCTGATTAGCAATGTCAGTGGCTAACCGGTCAAAATGGCCAGATAACTTAACAAGGGTATCTATTCGGGCCTCTTTTCTGGCTATCAGCAAAGCATGTTCGCGGGAGTCAGCCGCGGCCCGATTACTCATTTCCTGCCCTACTGTTTTGTGCATATGCATGTTGTTTGCTCCGAATTTAAGTAATAAAAATCCCCGGCCACTGATGGGAGGCCGTTGGTATTTATGGTTTTGGGTTAATTAATGCAGTTGTTTGGTAGTGCTGGCTGACGCACAAGAGTGGTTGATTTGCGTCAAGCCGTGGATCTCAATGGTTCTATTCCACCAGTTATTAATCATGCAGGTTAAAGAACCTAACCCCAGCCAACCGGACATATGATAAATGGCGCGAATAGAGGCCAGCGCTTCGACCTGATCACTATTTGATTCAGCCTCACGGTATGCCCGGCACCAAAATGCAGCATGAGCAGAAAACCATTGGTGTGGGTTGGTCAGATGAATGGTGTCATTAAACATAATTGGCTGTAATTCGACGCTGTTACCCGCCAAACGACATTTACCCAAGAAGAATTGCGCGTAATTATGGGCCACGCCCCAATGGCTAAAATCGTCTAACAGGCCGTTTCTATCTACTGATATTGCTTTCATAGTGTTCCCTTAATTATCGGTGTAATGCATATTGGCCATCGATTGGGCTGCAATCATTTCCGGGCCGTAAGTCTTGATAGGGGCCGGTTGATTGGGCAACTTCCCGCTACATTTGCTTTCTTTTACAAAATCCAACGAACCTACTTGGCCGAACGTATCCACCAACACCCGTAATCGCTGAATTCCCCGCTGTAACTGGTGTAATTCTTCACGGGAAAAATCATCCCACATATACCGGCAGTGCTCTGATTTCATACCTGCGGAGTGGAGTAAAATTCCCCGGTGCTGTGCCGGGAGTTTTTCCCATATCACCCTTGCCCGGCTGTGACTACCGGTCACTTTGTTACGGACAATAGCCAACCATTTACTGTTATTGGCTGACATGGTTACCCCCTTAAGCCCATCAAACGAAACCACCACCGGCGGCGCTTGGCCTGCTGTAGCTTATTAAAAATGAATTCACTAACACATGGTGACCAGCGGCGACCATCTGGTAACTCAAGCCAGCCATGAGAATCTGAGGCCAATTGAGGTGTTGGTGATTGGCGTTTTAGATATCTGATAAAAATCTGCATATCACCCTTATATATCCATGAAATAATTGACGGGATTTGTCGTTACTCCTGACCGTGATATTCTGGTGATTCCACTCGACCAAAATAAGGAAATCTAATGAGTAACAAGGCCATACCTGTAATCATTCCTGCGGAATTGGAATACCGTGAACATAACCACCTAGCTTGTTTGCGCTTCCACTACCACTTAGAAGACCCATCTCAAGTACCACAAGCGGGTGAGCTGTTTACTGGTCTAACTCTCGAACAGGCTGTAGATACCGTTCAGTTTCTACAGGAGTACATTCAACGTGCTCGTCTAGCCTCTGGTTACATTCAAGGTGGGAACAAACCGAATTAACTTTTTTTCCATGCTCTGAATACCGACGACGAAATACGTTTTGCGTGTTTTCGTCGTTTTTATTTAATTTTTCCATCCCAAAACTTCCTACATAACGTTAGGTAAGATGGCATTCACTACATCAACAGCAGCGACCATCATCGGCGTGGATTGGAAACGAGCATCAACCGATACAACAATCAGCGACAGGTCACGAATGGCCTGATTCGCACGGTCAAGAATGGCGTTTCTACGGGATTGCGTCATAGGCCCGGCTGTTACGGTTTCACCGGCAATTGCGCCGATTGCCGCCGTAGCGCTCAGGGTATGAACAGGTAAATTTGCGGGATTGGCTTCATTAACCGGTACCGCTGGTAAACATTGCAGTTGAGACAGCAAGCCATCTAACAGCGTTGGATCTTCGGTAATGTCAGTGAGCGTCAACAGTTCGATGCAGCTCAACTGGTGTGGCTGGTCAGGGTTAAGTTTGTTACGCAGCATTTGCGGCTTCATACCTATTTGCTCTGCAACCGCCGTTAAATTGTTGTTCCGGGCAAAAGCACGGCATGACATATCAAAGCGCGGGTGTTTAGAAAGCTGGAAATCAAACATGGTCGATACCCTCCCAATAACGCAATATCGAACTAGGCGATTGCAATATCACAATTCGAGAGAGCATCTACGGTGAGTGCGGCCATGTTGATCATGACTTTTTCGCGCTTCATATCTTTACGCAGGCGGTGACGCACCAGACGACCATCAGCAAGCATTGCTCTAATGGTGTCTGAATCTAAGCCCGTTAATTCACTATATTTCTCTACTGTGACATGGGGGGTCAGAAGAGTGATTGAAATGTTAGGTCTCATAGTGCAACATCTCCGATTGGCTTGTGGTGAGCCGTAATAAGTAGTTTTTAACAGTTGTGATTCCCAAAACGAACTCACGAATGCACTTTAAGTTCGCTTTAGGAATCTGTCAATGGATTTTGTTCGTTGAGGCGTACTTTATGGATTTCAAAAGCGGAGGGCGTAAAGCAATTGACCGTCTGATTGAGGCCTATGGCTTCACTACACGGCAGGCTTTATGTGATCATTTAGGGGTTTCAAAAAGTACCCTCGCGACCCGATATATGCGGGATATATTCCCTGCGGAATGGATTATTCAAGGTGCACTTGAAACCGGTGTTTCCCTATCATGGTTAACAACCGGTGAAGGTGTGATGTTTGAAAACGCCAAACTGAACGATGTTGTACAAATTCCGCGCAAAAAATTATTGGATGGAAAACTCTACGACTCGAATTTTTATATGTTCGATAAGGCATTCTTGCCTGACGGATTAAAAGACCCGGTTGTTATCCTTGATGGTGATGTCACCTATATTGCTGATCGCCAGTTCGATGAAGTTCAGGATGGTAAATGGGTTGTTGATATAGAGGGAACAATCAGCGTTAGAGATATTATTCGTATTCCCGGTGGCAAAGTGCGAGTTGAGGGCGGGAAGTTTGCATTTGATTGTAATTTAGTCGATATCATCGTAGTAGGAATTATAAAAACAATTAAATTTAATTTATAATTAAACTCTGGATAACTGACCATGATTGTAGGCTTAATAATAAGGAATTTTAAGACTTTCAAAAATCAGCATTACATCCCGATATCTCTTGATGGGAGGCTAAGCTGGTTCATTGGAGAGAATGGTGTTGGTAAGAGTACAATACTCTGTGCTCTAGACGCTTTGCTTAACAACAGTGACATCAATAAATTAGATGTAAATAATGAAGTCAGAAGTCAAGGATATGATACTAGAGAACCGTTTATTGTTCCTATATTCTTAATCGACAAAGAAAAAATAAAAGGTACTTCTAGCGTTTCTAAAACACTAGAAATAATCAGCAATATTACATGGCAGATAGAATCCGAGGATTTCAAACTACTTCAAAGACCTATTGCAGAGAAATTTGTCGCACATCGAGGTAAATTATCTAAATATTATAACGACAAAACTCATTACTTAATTCCTTTAGGATTTACAAAAGAAAGACCAAGTGACATGCCTATTCCTTATATGTCATTCTTTGGTTCTATTGATGATTATGAAGAACAGTTAGAATCATCATTCGAACCAACAAATACCTCTTGGCAAAAAAAATACAATCATAAAGATACGTTATCTAAAACATTGCAATCAATAAAAGAATTATATAATTACATATATCTCCCAGCAGAGATAACTGTTGATAGTTATTCAAAACTAGAGGGTGAACTCTTACAATCACTATTAGGTGAGGACATTCAGCAAAAAATAAGTAAAGTAATTAAAAAAAGTGATATAACCGAAATCAATCGATATTTAAATACTTTCATTGAAGATGTGTCAAAGATTTTAGATGGAAATTATCAATTTAAAAAACCATCACAAAGACAAAGTCAGTTTACGCAACGTCATATGATAATAAAAATTATAGAGTCATATTTCAGCGATAAAGTTTTACACTTCCGAGATGGAAACAAAAAAGAAGTTCCAGCATATAATCTAAGCTCTGGTGAAAAAAGGCGGGCATTATTAGATTTAGCAACTGCATTTTTAAAAGCTAATCCTAAAAAAGCCCAGTTACAGACCATTTTTGCAATTGATGAGCCAGAACTATCATTACATGCTACTGCATGTTTTAAGCAATTTGAAAAAATAAGACATATAAGTGAATTAGGAGTTCAAACCTTAGTTACAACGCACTGGTATGGTTTTTTACCTGTTGTAGGTGATGGAACAGCAGTGTACATATCGCCAAATCAAACACATATATCACCATTGAATTTAAAGTATTTTCGAGAAGAGTCGATAAGATTAGTCACTGAATCAAATGGTTCATATTTAGATACTTTAGAGGTTAAAAGTAATTATGATTTAGTTCAGTCGATCATTTCATCGATCACGTCAGGGAACAGTTATAATTGGTTAATATGTGAAGGACGGACCGATAAAAAATACCTTCAGGCTCATTTAAAAAATGAAAATATAAGTAATTTAATTGTTCTGCCTGTAAGTGGCTGTATAGTATTAAAAAAAATATTCAATTATCTTCTTTTGGCACTAGAAGATAGAAAGAAAACAATTTCTGGTAAAGTCTACTGCCTTATGGATACAGACATTCAATATGATAAGTTTGATGCTAATGACTCCATCCCAAAAATAACATTAAGGCGAATACTTTATGATGGTGATGCAAATAAAATACATTTAGTAAAAGCGTCTGATAGTAAAGTTAGCCCCGCAACAGAAATTGAGGATACTCTTGATGCATTGTTATTCGCACGTACACTCATTAAATTAAAAAATGAAAATGAAATAGATTTTGATTTTATTAAAAAAGGAATGGAATATTATCCCGGCCCATCATTTAATGCATTCGAAATCACCCCAACTCAAAAGAAAAAAATAGCTGATTTCTTTTCAAGGCCAGGGATGAAAGATGTCTTTTGTGACACATATATCTCGTTGTTAGAAAACGCCAATGATGATCCTGATATAAGTACACCCGAATGGCTAAAAGAAATAATACAATTCTTTAAAAAGTGAAAAATTTCTATTGTTTAACTATAAACAAACAAACATTGACCACTGTCTATCCATACAGTTAAATACCCCCTTTATCTTCCAAGGGGGTTCTCAATGTCAGTACGCAAACAACCAACAGGCCAATGGTTATGTGAGTGCTACCCGGCAGGCCGTACAGGTCGCCGGGTAAGAAAAATGTTTGCGACTAAAGGTGAAGCCTTAGCCTTTGAACGTTACACCATGGATCAGGTGAGCAATAAGCCTTGGTTAGGAGATGCACCAGACCGACGTACATTAAGCGAGGTTGCCGAACTTTGGTACAACCTGCATGGTCGTTCTCTGGAAGCCGGTGAAAAGGTTTATAAGAAACTGAAATTGATAGTTGCTGCGCTAGGTAATCCCCCCGCTCACAGTTTGAGTGGCAAAGATTTTGCTCACTATCGTTCTAAGCGTTTGTCTGGCGAAATTTACTTTTCTGAGAAATGGAAGAAAGGTGCAAAACCGGTTACCGTGAATCTAGAACAAAGTTTTTTGAGCGGTATGTTTAGCGAGTTGGCCAGATTAGGTGAATGGAACCTACCGAACCCATTAGACAATCTGCGCAAGTATGCCGTGGCAGAAAAAGAGATGGCGTGGCTCACTCATGAGCAGATTAAAACACTATTGGCCGCATGTAGTTTTGGCCGGGCAGATTTGCCTATGGTAGTTAAAGTTTGCCTCAGTACCGGGGCGCGATGGAATGAAGCGGAAAAACTCACCCGCTCACAAGTCAGCCCGCACAAAATTACCTTTGTCAGAACCAAAGGCAAAAAGAACCGCAGTGTGCCAATCAGCAAAGAACTTCATGACGAGTTAATCGCGTTAGAGGGAGACCGACTTTTTAGTGAATGCTATTTTCGCTTTATGGCCGCAATCAACACCACAGATATTAAGCTACCCGCTGGCCAGCTCACACATGTTTTGCGCCATACGTTTGCCGCTCACTTTATGATGTCCGGGGGTAACATTCTGGTATTGCAACGTATCCTTGGTCACAGTGATATTCAAATGACAATGCGTTATGCTCACTTTGCGCCAGAACACTTAGAAACCGCAGTGCAGTTCAACCCGCTAACCACCATGAAAGCTGGCGACAAAGTGGCGGCGGAGGTTACCCTTCCCTAGTATTTACTACCCCTCAATAACTAACCAACTCATTGTATTTATTGTATATTGTTGTTTTATATAGAGTAATGAGACTATCGGGTTTTTTCTTGTCTGGAATTTGAGTCCCCCATTCTCATCGCCCTTAAGGCTTTCTTAAGACGAAATTATTACAGTACGACCACCACTACTTCTGCTCCGGGCTATTTTGTGAAGACCAATAAACCCGCCTCTCTATCTGACGCCATTACATCGACATTAAATAATACCTCAACAACACTAACAATTAGGACAAACTCCCTTTACTCGCTGCCGTTATCCTTTTATTTTTGGCAGGCTTTTGCATTTTTGATCAGTGGATTACTGTTTCTTTGGTTATCCCGCAACGCACAGCTGGATTGGCTTATCAGTAATTATTGGTTTGATCCCGCCTCACAACATTTTCCATGGGAAAATAATTATTGGCTGGATTTACTGAACCATCGGTTATTGAAAATCACCATTATCAGTGCTGCCATCATCACATTGCTATGGGGCATTTATCGCCGCAATGGGCGCTTAGTGGCCGCGATGTTGTTATTTGGCGTCGGCCCGCTGGTGATAGGGATTCTAAAAGCTACCAGCGCGCATTCATGCCCTTGGGATCTTGTGGAGTATGGCGGTAAATCCCTCAGCTATCTGCTGATGGGGACTGCTCCGATCGGTGCTGGCCCTGGTCACTGTTTCCCTGGCGGCCATGCATCCAGTGGTTTTGCAGTAATGGCATTGTTTTTCTTGTTTTACCCCGAGCGTCCACAGTGGGCTTTATTGTGTTGGTTCGCCGGTGTGAGTCTTGGCATGTTAATGGGTTTTGGGCAAATCATGCGCGGAGCGCATTTTCTTAGCCATAACTTGTGGGCAGGTTGGTGGGTTTGGCTTAGTCAGTTGGCTGTGTATTGGATGATAAGCGGTTATTACAACCGTGCTAAGGGTATAGAATGATTGAACAAATGAATTACTTTTTCTTTTCCATGATAAATGCGACTCCAGCATCATCACCATGGATGATTTCTTTTGCGACTTTTATCGCACGCGATTTGATTATGATTATCCCCATATCATTGGTGGGATTGTGGTTATGGGGGCCGAAAAGCGCCATGGATTCACAGCGAGCCTTAGTGACCAAAACCGCCATCGCACTGGCTTTTTCTATGCTTTCAGCCGCTTGCATCGGGATGCTTATTCCTCATGACCGGCCTTTTGTCGTCGGTTTTGGCTATAATTTTCTGATCCATGCACCTGATAGCTCTTTCCCCAGTGATCACGGCACCGCTATTTTCACTTTTGCTCTCGCCTTTGTGTTCTGGCACAAACTGTGGTCCGCTATCAGCATGATGATTATCGCCGCTGCGATTGCATGGTCACGTATTTATTTGGGTGTGCATTGGCCATTAGATATGGTGGGTGGATTTTTACTGGGAATTGTCGGCTGCCTGTTCGCACAGTTGGTGTGGAACTTGTTCGGCGAGGCTATTTCAGATGGGCTGAAGCGCATTTATTATGTAATTTTTGCCTTGCCTATCCGCAGAGGATGGGTCAGAAGCTAATACCTCGCGTTATTCATCTCACATTGCCAGCAGCTTAAATGCTGGCAATGTCGCCAAACATCATGATTAAAAACAATCAATTATATCCATCCCAATATATTCACGCACTAGCTAGCCACTCAGAAATGTAATTTAAATAACAAAATAAAATCAAAAATAGCTAATAATGTGAGAATGGCTTTGTTTTTTACTGTAAATGTTACTATTATAACAAAAGAGCCAACTTACAGACGAATAAAGGATAATAATCATGACGATCAATTACGCTAATTATATTGACCATACCCTATTGGCAATGGATGCCACTGAAGAACAAATTATTAAACTGTGTGAAGAAGCTAAACAGCACCATTTTTATGCTGTATGTGTTAACTCTGGGTATGTTCCGGTCGTGGCTCAGCAGTTAGCGGGCACTGCGGTTAAAGTGTGCTCAGTCATTGGGTTCCCACTGGGTGCTGGTCTGACCGAAGCAAAAGCTTTTGAAGCTCAGGCGGCCATCAAAGCTGGCGCACAAGAAATTGATATGGTTATCAATGTTGGCTGGTTGAAAAGTGGCAAAATTGCCGAAGTTAAAGCCGACATCAAGGCGGTGCGAGATAATTGCGCCTCCACACCGTTGAAAGTAATATTAGAAACTTGTCTGCTCAGTGATGCACAAATCGTACAAGTTTGTGAAATGTGCCGTGAGCTTGATGTCGCCTTTGTTAAAACCTCAACAGGTTTCAGCACCGGCGGCGCTAAAGAAGACCATGTCAAATTGATGCGCGCCACAGTAGGCCCAGTAATGGGTGTTAAAGCCTCCGGCGCGGTGCGTGATCGCGCTACAGCAGAAACAATGATTAAAGCGGGAGCGACACGAATTGGCACCAGCTCTGGTGTGGCAATCGTCTCAGGCCAGCAAGCATCTGCATCAAGCTACTAACTTAGTATATCTCTAATAGATTTCAAGGTGCTGACACGCGGCAGTCAATAAGCGGGCAACTTGGAGGATGATGGATATCAAGCCCGGTTATTGCCGGGCTTATTTATTGGCTATGTACTGTATTTGTCATGCACTGTCTGGCACTCTTTGCTTTACATTTAATGGTCTTGAAAATAACTCGTCAGGGAAAGCTTATGGAAACTCGCCGTGCAGAACGTATCAATAAACTTAGTCAGGCCCTTAAGCGTTCCGACAAAATCCATCTGAAAGACGCCGCTAATCTGCTGCATGTTTCAGAAATGACGATTCGGCGGGATCTGAGTGCTGAACCCACCTCCGTCATTTTACTCGGTGGTTATGTGGTGATGGACCCTAAGAGCAATAATGCCAATAACTACTTTGTCTCTGACCAGCAAGCCAAACAAGTCGAAGAAAAACGCCGAATCGGCCAGTTGGCGGCACCTCTTATCGTGGAAAATGACACCGTTTTTTTCGATTGTGGCACCACAATTCCTTCGATAATCGACGAGATAGATGAAGAGCTGCATTTTACTGCCATCTGCTATTCCCTCAATACGTTCCTGTCCCTACAAGATAAACCTAATTGCAAAGTGATTTTATGTGGTGGTGAATTCAAACCTAATAACTACATTTTCACACCTATCAGCCAGCATAATGAGCTGGATAATGCTTGCCCGAACAAAGCGTTTATCTCTGCGGCTGGTATTTCCATTGAGTATGGCGCCACCTGTTTCAACTTCGACGAAATCCTGGTAAAGCACCGAGCCATTGCCAAATCTCAGCATAAAATCCTGGTGGCTGACCACAGTAAGTTTGGCAAAATAAAACCCGCCAGTATCGGCGCATTAACACTGTTTGACTCTGTCGTGACCAACCGCCAACCTAATAGTGAATTTAGTCAGTTTTTTTTACAGCATAATATCAAAACCTACTGTTAGGCTTGATATTGCAGCAAAATCTTAACCGCTTAAATACCGGGTGGGCAGTCCTACCCGTACATTTCTCAGCTAAAAATTGAATTATATTTAATCAAAATAACCATTTTTTAATTATGGTTATAAGTCATTTTTACTTATAATATTTTTAAAACGCAATTCCATTGTAGAATTAATATCCGCTAATATTTTAATTTAAGGTAAATTAATTTAACATTTGGCGTTATTTTAATACGATCGAGTAAAAGAATAGCGTTATCTTATTGTCAGACAAATAACCCGCTGCCATTTTTTATATGACAAATAAACCATAAAATGCCAATAGTCACCCTCTGACTTATTCTGCCGAACAATGAGATATATTGTTATATTCTTATTTCCTTGCTTATATCACCATCAACTTCAGTTGCCCGCACGAATCAAAAATAAAATATAAAAACAATAAATATCAATAAGTTAGTTTAATTTGATTATTTTAAATTAATGACATTCATCAATAAATCAGTGAAAAACCTGATTTTCACTAGATTCACAAGCGTGGTTAAAATATATTGCCCACCAAGAAAGAGGGGATGAAAAAAATAGTTGCTTGTTTATTGCTCAATAAGAAAAGTGCGTTTTAATTACTCTTATTGATAACTTGCAAACATTTACTTAACAATCAGTTGTAAATTCGCAACAAATTACATAGGGCGAGTTTATTGAGCATTTGCGAGCATGATCACGGTAGTTTTCACTACAAATCGCTATCTTGCCGCCAGCAAAAACTACTGTTCCTCTCAGAACAACAAAAATAGCCGATGAAGCGAATTTACTCACTTAAAATCGGTTAAATCTTGCACTTTAACGTTTAGGCTTAAATCACGACTACGACACCAAGTAATAACCAGGGCACCCATTTTAAACAAATCGTTTTGACTGAATTTTTTGCCTGATAGTGTCGCTAAATAAGGCATTACAGGAACTTAACTTTCGGCTCTTAATTTTAAATTAACGTGTTCACATTGGAGATTTTTCATGGACACTACTCAAGCGGGCACCATTGCCTCCACGGGAAAAACTTCATCAAGCACATGGCGTAAAAGTGACACCATGTGGATGCTGGGTCTGTACGGTACAGCTATCGGTGCGGGCGTTTTGTTCCTGCCAATCAATGCCGGTATCGGCGGCCTGCTGCCGCTAATTGTTATGGCGATCATTGCTTTCCCGATGACATTTTATGCACACCGCGGCCTGTGCCGTTTCGTGCTGTCAGGTAAAAATCCCGGTGAAGACATCACTGAAGTGGTTGAAGAACATTTTGGTCAAGGCGCCGGTAAGCTGATTACTCTGCTTTACTTCTTCGCTATCTATCCAATTTTATTGGTCTACAGTGTTGCGATTACCAACACCGTTGATAGCTTTATTACCCACCAGATGCATCTGCCATCACCACCACGCGCCATTCTGTCGCTGATCCTTATCATCGGCCTGATGACTATCGTGCGTTTTGGTGAGCACGCCATTGTGAAAGCAATGAGTATTCTAGTCTTCCCGTTTGTTGCGGTATTGATGCTGCTGGCTGTTTACCTGATCCCTAACTGGTCAAGTGCAATTTTTGAGCATGTATCCATTGATGGCAACGGCACCGGTAGCGGCCTGTGGATGACACTGTGGCTGGTCATTCCGGTGATGGTGTTCTCATTCAACCACTCCCCAATTATCTCCGCCTTTGCTGTAGCAAAACGCGAAGAATATGGTGTTGATGCTGAGAAAAAATGCTCCCGCATTTTAGCTTTTGCTCACATCATGATGGTTGTTACCGTCATGTTCTTCGTGTTCAGTTGTGTCCTGAGCTTGTCTCCAGCGGACTTAGCAGAAGCGAAAAGCCAAAACATCTCCATTTTGTCTTACCTGGCTAACCACTTTAATACCCCAATGATTGCCTACATGGCACCGGTCATTGCCTTTATCGCTATCACCAAATCTTTCCTGGGCCACTATCTGGGTGCACGTGAAGGCTTCAATGGCATGATGATCAAATCTCTGCGCAGCAAAGGCAAAGAAATCAATCATGACAAACTGAACCGCATTACTGCAATATTCATGTTGGTCACCACCTGGATCGTAGCAACCATGAACCCAAGTATTCTGGGCATGATTGAAACCTTGGGCGGCCCAATCATCGCGATGCTGTTGTTCCTGATGCCAATGTACGCCATCCATAAAGTTCCAGCGATGCGCAAATACAGCGGTAAAGTCAGTAACGTATTCGTCGTCATCATGGGCCTTATTGCTATCTCTGCAATCTTGTTCAGCCTGTTCGGTAAATGATACTGACGCTGGCCAACCTCCACGGCCAGCGAATTATCGTCCACTGATAATTGTTTCAAAAGCCGGTGCGTCCGCATCGGCTCTCTATTCCACGGCAATGTACACCCCAAATAATTCGAGTTGCAGGAAGGCGGCTACTGAGTAAATCCCGATGAGTTGACGCCAGTCAATGATTTTGGGGAGCGAAGACTGCCAACACACATGCAGCTTGAAGTATGACGGGGGTAAATAATTTAATAATTAGAACCTTTAAGAGGCTAATATATGGTCAGCGTTTTTGACATTTTCAAGATTGGTATTGGTCCTTCCAGCTCTCATACCGTCGGCCCGATGAAGGCTGGCAAGCTGTTTACCGATGATTTAATCACACTGGGGCATCTTTCTGCCGTCACCCGAATCACTGTTGATGTTTACGGCTCTTTGTCTCTGACCGGTAAAGGCCACCATACTGATATCGCCATTATTATGGGTCTGGCGGGGAATTTGCCCGATACTGTTGATATTGATGCTATTCCGGGGTTTATCCGTGATGTAGCAGCACGCGAGCGTCTGTTGCTGGCCAATGGCAGCCACGAAGTTGATTTCCTGGCAAACGGCGGGATGAACTTCCATGAAACCAACTTGCCGTTGCATGAAAATGGCATGTCCATCAGCGCACACGCGGGTGATGAATGTCTTTTCAGCAAAACCTATTACTCCATCGGCGGCGGATTTATTGTCGATGAAGCTCATTTTGGTCAGCAAGACAGTAACGCGGTGGCTGTACCCTACCCATTCAATTCTGCCCGTGATTTGCAAAAGCATTGTAAAGATACCGGTTTATCTTTATCTGGCTTAGTGATGAAAAATGAGCTGGCGCTGCACAGTAAAGCCGAGATAAGCGCGCACTTTGCTGCCATTTGGGATGTCATGCAGGCCGGTATTGAACGCGGTATTAATACTGAAGGGTTATTGCCCGGCCCAATGAGAGTCCCGCGTCGTGCTGCTGCATTGCGCCGTATGCTGGTCACCACAGACAAACATAATGCCGACCCGATGATGGTTGTCGATTGGATCAATATGTATGCCTTGGCCGTCAATGAAGAAAATGCCGCGGGTGGGCGCGTAGTAACAGCACCGACTAACGGGGCTTGCGGGATTATCCCGGCGGTACTGGCTTACTACGATAAATTCATTCGCCCAGTGAATGAGAATTCCTACAGTCGCTATTTCCTGGTTTCAGGTGTTATTGGTGCGTTGTATAAAATGAACGCATCCATTTCTGGCGCTGAAGTGGGTTGCCAAGGAGAAGTCGGGGTGGCCTGTTCCATGGCTGCCGCGGGTCTGGCTGAATTGATGGGCGGTAGCCCGGCTCAAGTCTGTATCGCGGCTGAAATCGCCATGGAGCACAGCTTGGGGCTGACTTGCGACCCGGTGGCTGGGCAAGTTCAGGTGCCATGCATTGAGCGTAACGCAATTTCCGCCGTGCAAGCCGTCAACTCGGCGCGTATGGCATTGCGCCGCACCAGTGAGCCAAGTGTCTGTCTGGATAAAGTCATCGAAACGATGTATGAAACCGGCAAAGATATGAACTCAAAATACCGTGAAACCTCCCGTGGTGGTTTGGCCATCAAGGTTGTAGCCTGTAACTGATTTCTCTGAAAAATCATAAAAAGGGCGGCTTGATAGCTGCCCTCTCTCTTATTAATCAATAATTTAAAAGACTAGCTAAACAACTGGCTGATTTTCATCATCACAAAATCCCAGATGCGGCTGAAGAACCCGCCCTCTTTGACTTCGTTTAATACCACCAGCGGGCGCTGATCAATAGTTTGCCCATTCAGTTGGAAATCAATAGTCCCGACCACTTGATGCTTCGCCAATGGCGCGCGCAATTCTGTTTCATTCAGCTTATAACTGGCTTTCAGATTTTTCATCTGCCCTTTTGGGATGGTGATGGCGGCATCCTCGGCCACACCCAGCTCAGCCTGCCCGGTGTCACCAAACCAGACTTTCTGCGTCACAAAAGGTTTCGTGGCCTTAATCGGCACCACGGTTTCATAGAAACGGAAGCCCCAAGTCAGCAGTTTCTCACTTTCACTGAAACGTACTCGATCACTGGGTGCGCCGAGCACGACAGAAATCAACCGCATCGGCCCGTCGGTCGCTGAAGCTACCAGATTATGTCCGGCACCGGTGGTAAAACCGGTTTTCATACCATCGACGTTAATATTTGTGTTCCATAACAGCCGATTACGGTTTATCTGCCGAATTTTATTAAAGGTAAATTCTTTCTCTTTATGTAGGGCATATTCGTCCGGAACATCACGAATGAGCGCCTGCCCCAATACCGCCATATCATGCGCGGTACTGTACTGCCCCGGAGCATCCAGGCCATGCACTGTCATAAAATTGGTATTATTCAGGCCGAGCGCTTTGGCGTACTTATTCATCAAGCCAACAAAACTGTCCTGGCTACCGGCAATATAATCAGCCAGCGCAATGCTGGCATCATTACCAGACTGAATAACAATGCCTTTATTCAAATCGGACAATTTCACTTGATCGCCCGGTTTCAAAAACATCAATGAGGAGCCGCGTAATGCCGGGTTACCCGTGGCCCAGGCATCTTTACCGACAGTCACTAAATCATCCGGATGCACTTTACCCGCTTTAATCGCCTGCCCAATCACATAGCTGGACATGATTTTTGTCAGGCTGGCCGGGTCAAGGCGCTGGTCACTGTTCCCCTCAGCCAGCACTTTTCCGCTATTGTAATCCATCAATACATAGGCTTTAGCCTCTATTGTAGGCGGCACCGGAGAGTCAGCTGCATGTGCATAAGGCAGTGCCAAGAGCAATAAACCAGCACTGAAAGTCAGCTTTTTTAGCTTGAACGGGAGGATAAATTTCATCATGAGGTGGCCAGAGTATCCTTGCAAGTAATCGGAAATAAGTGGTATTTCCAGAAAAAACCACTGTCCAATTAGCGAAACAGTCACGTTTTTTAACTGACACCGAAATAATAGCTTAGCCATATTCCAGTCCCTTTTCTAAATTTATCCCATTGCCACCCCAATTGGGCATAGTTTTACGTTTTGTTTTGTAAAGACGCTGTTTTCACTCAATATTGATGGCTATACGGCTAACCATCTTCCCGTCTGAACGCTCCGACATCTAAGCACCTAAACGTCTAAAAACTCACTAACATATTCCAAAAAGGAATATAGATGGGTTATTTGTTCTTTTTAGTGCGTAAGCCGCTAGCGCTATTATCCCCTCAAGCTTGTTAACCAAACTCATTCTGTTAACTCAATTTTTACTGGAGTCAATAATGGCTATCCCGCGCTCGGTGCTTGATCTTATCGGCCACACCCCCCTTTTGGAACTGACCCGCTTTGATACCGGCCCGTGCCAATTATTTGTGAAGTTAGAAAACCAAAACCCCGGTGGTTCGATTAAAGACCGGGTCGCACTCTCGATGATTGAACAGGCAGAAAAAGAGGGTTTGCTACAACCGGGCGGCACCATTATTGAAGCCACTGCGGGGAATACTGGCCTTGGGCTAGCATTGGTCGCCGCGCTAAAAGGCTACAAGCTGGTATTGGTGGTGCCGGATAAAATGAGCCAAGAGAAAATTTTCCATCTGCGGGCATTAGGTGCGCAAGTGCTGCTGACCCGCTCCGATGTGGGCAAAGGGCATCCGGCTTACTATCAGGATTATGCTCTGCGCTTGGCGCAGGAAACACCGGGTTCTTTCTATATTGACCAGTTCAATAATCCGGCCAACCCTGCGGCGCACCGCACCTCAACTGGCCCGGAACTGTGGCAGCAAATGGGCGAACACATTGATGCCATTGTGGTGGGCGTCGGCTCCAGCGGCACCCTGAGTGGCCTCAGCCACTATTTCTCCGAGGTTTCACCCGCGACTGAATTTGTACTGGCAGACCCCGCCGGCTCCATTTTAGCGGATTTTGTCGACAGCGATCATATTGGCGATGCCGGTAGTTGGCTGGTCGAGGGGATTGGCGAGGACTTTATCCCGCCACTGAGTAACTTCTCGCAGGTAAAAAAAACCTACAGCATTGATGATGCAGAAGCTTTTAGCACCGCGCGCACCCTGTTACGCGAAGAAGGGGTATTGGCGGGTTCTTCAACCGGCACCTTGCTGGCGGCGGCATTGCGCTATTGCCGCGAGCAAACCACGCCAAAACGGGTAGTCACCTTTGTGTGTGACAGTGGCAATAAATACCTGTCCAAAATGTTCAATGATTACTGGCTGTTGGAACAAGGATTGCTGAGTAAACCTCAGTTGGGTGATTTGCGCGATTACATCACTTATAGCCATGAGGATGGGGCGACGATTTCGGTCTCGCCGCAAGACACACTGGCTGTTGCTCACGCGCGGATGCGCCTCTATGACATCTCCCAGTTACCCGTATTAGATGGCGAAAAGGTCGTCGGGCTGATTGACGAATGGGATTTACTGAATGCGGTACAAGCCGATGCTTCCCATTTCAAATACCCCGTCAGCAGCGCAATGACTCGTCAGGTCAATACATTACAAAAAGAGGCCGATTATCAGTCTCTGTTGACAACCTTTAATGACGGTCATGTGGCGGTAGTCCTGGATGGCGAGCGATTCCTCGGCCTGATTACTCGCACTGATGTTTTGAATACCTGGCGTCAAAAGCTGGCTTAATTCTCTCTTATTAAGGATTTTTATCATGGCAAAGTTCGATACCCTAACCGTCCATGCCGGTTATACTCCAGATAGTACCGGTGCAGTGATGCCCGCGATTTACGCGACATCCACTTTCGCGCAACCCGCCCCCGGCGAGCATACTGGGTATGAATATTCCCGCAGTGGCAACCCTACTCGTACCGCGCTGGAAAAGGCGATCGCAGAATTGGAAGGCGGCATTCGTGGTTATGCCTTTGCCTCCGGTCTGGCCGCCTGCTCAACTGTGCTGGAACTGCTGGATCAAGGCAGCCATATCATTGCTGTGGATGATTTATACGGCGGCACCTACCGCCTGCTGGAGAAAGTACGCAGCCGCACCGCCGGTTTGCGGGTAACTTATGTCTCTCCTGCGGACACCGCCGCATTGGAACAAGCCATTCTGCCTGATACCAAAATGATCTGGGTGGAGACGCCAACTAACCCATTGTTAAAACTGGCGGATCTGGCTGCCATTGCCGCTATTGCTAAAAAACATCAACTGATTAGTGTGGCCGATAATACCTTTGCCTCTCCTTATATTCAGCGCCCGCTAGATTTAGGATTTGATATTGTGGTGCATTCAGCCACCAAATACCTTAATGGCCACTCCGATGTTGTTGCCGGTGTCGCCGCCGTAGGGAATAATCCTGAACTGGCAGAGCAATTGGGCTTTTTACACAATGCGGTTGGCGGGATTTTAGACCCTTTCAGTAGCTTCCTGACATTACGCGGTTTGCGCACTTTGGCTTTGCGCATGGCGCGACATAATGAGAGCGCACAGCGCATCGCCGAATGGCTAGAGCAACAGCCACAGGTGGAAAATGTGTATTATCCGGGGCTGAAAAGTCACCCGCAACACGCGCTGGCCGCCAAACAGATGGCCGGTTTTGGTGGCATGATTTCGGTGCGATTGAAAGGCGATGATGAGTTTGCTCGCGCCGTCATTAAGCGCTCACATTTGTTTACTCTGGCTGAAAGTCTTGGCGGCGTCGAAAGCTTAATCAGCCAACCCTATAGCATGACCCATGCATCAATCCCACTGGAAACCCGCTTAAAACACGGAATTACTCCGCAACTCTTGCGTTTATCCGTCGGGATTGAAGATACCGAAGATTTGATTGCAGACTTAGGACAAGCGCTGAATGGCTAAGGTTTAATAAGACAAATACGGTAGGAATGGCAATATTCCTACCGTAAGTCAACAGTACCAGCGCTAAGCCGTACGTTGCCACACATGGCCGCGCTCTTCAAAAATTAATCTTTCCATAGATTGTTGTACTTCAGAATCCACCAATATGCGCAAGAAATGCCCCACATCACTGGTTTCCTCAATAGATTCCGCATAAAGCGCCCGCAAAGCGACATCTGCTGTTCTTGGCAAACTGGTTCGTCCCTTCTCCCAACGGGCAACTGTTTGTACATCCACGCCAAGTAATGTCGCGAGTGCTTTTTGAGACATATTCATTTCAATCCGTATAAATCGGATTTCATCAGCAACTAATGGATTACAGCGATTGACCAATACTCTGCCAATAAGGCGATGCAAACCATCCACATCATCAATACTGGTAAACTGCTCACCATCAATAACGTCATAGTGATAACCATTAGCCAACCACACTGTGGTTAATCCACTTTCCGTGTAGTGATACATGACTTTCTCTCCCTTACTTAATCATCACCGTAATAACATACACAGCGGGTATATCCTCATGCCGTTTCAGTACAGCAACGACTTCAAGCACATCCCCAGCAGCAATACCTTGCAGGTTGAACTTCCAATCGCCAGCCGCAGTTTGGTGCGGCACTTCAGTAAACCGACTGTGCTTGCTGGCAAACACATGTAAAATTTGTCTCAGTGTTACGCGCCGTTCAGACATCCTTTGTTTAGCATGTGTGCTCATACGAATGCGGCCAGTATGATTCATCGCCAAATCATTCACTATTTTACGCGCTGAAATAGAGCTAAGCGGGAATTCTCTGATAGAAATTCCCTGATAGCGCGAAGGTGTATTAGATTCCATTCAATTACCCCTCTCTTCTGTACCTATCATTTTGATAGGTTAAAGGGAGGGCGTCAAGAACAGACAGAGAGGAGAGGAGAAGAAAAGAAAAGAAAAGAGAAGAATGTGGTGTTCGTCGGAAAAGAGCCGATATTTAGCGCCGATGAGCTAATGACCGAACCCACCTATCACCCAGACTTTGTACGCCTTGCACTAAAATAACTAATATCACTAACGTTGCGACCATCACTTCATTATTAAATCGCTGATAACCATAACGAATAGCCAAGTCTCCCAAACCGCCGCCGCCAATAACACCGGCCATGGATGAGAACCCCACCAGCATCACCACGGTTAATGTCACCCCGGCTAATAAAGCGGGCAAAGCTTCCGGCAATAACACTTTTTGGATTACATGCCACGCGGACCCTCCCATAGATAAAATGGCCTCAATCCGCCCTTTATCAACTTCATCCAACGCCGTTTCGACCACTCGAGCAAAAAATGGAATGGCCCCCAAAGTGATAGGCACGATGGCTGCGGTGCTGCCTAATGTAGTGCCGATAATCCAACGAGTAATAGGAATGAGCGCAATAAGCAATACCACAAAAGGCATTGAGCGCCCCAGATTCACAATGGCACCGACCAATGTATTCACGCGGGGAGCCGGTAGCACCCCATTAGGGCGCGAAACAAATAATAAGACCCCCAATGGCAAGCCAATCAGTACCGTGAAAAAGGTGGCCACCACCACCATATAAATGGTTTCACCGGTCGCATTGACCACCAACTCCAACAGATCCTGCCAACTCATGCCGCTTTTCATATCAGTTCAGCCCTCACACCACGCTCATTCAGGAATTGTAAGACTTCCGTTAAATTCAACCCGCCGTCTGGGTGGCTGAAATCAACTTGCAAGCGCCCGACCCGCTGGCCGCCGATGGATTCGACCCCACCTCCCAGTAGGGTGACTCCGACCGCATGAAGCTGGGCTAATTCACTGAGTACCGGCGAGGCCGATAGCGTATCAAAGAATGTCAGCTCCGCCACCGGAGTCCCGGATAATGATGCTGGGCCGCGCGCAGGCAGCAATGCCCGCCCTAAACGGGAATGAGGAGAAGACAGTAAATCCGCGATCGCGCCGGTTTCGACTACCCGCCCACGTTCCAATAAGGCGGCGGTATTACAGATAGATTTCACTACATCCAACTCATGGGTAATCAACACGATGGTTAACCCCAACTGGCGATTGATATCACTGAGCAACGCCAATATCGAGGCAGTGGTTTCTGGGTCCAATGCACTGGTGGCTTCATCCGATAATAAATAGGCCGGTTTGGCCGCCAGCGCTCGGGCGATCCCAACCCGCTGTTTTTGCCCGCCCGATAATTGCGAGGGAAAAGCCTGGGCTTTATCCGTTAATCCGACTAAATCCAGCAATTCTGCCACACGCTTTTGCCGTTGAACTTTCGGAATGCCCTTAATTTCCAGCCCAACAGCAATGTTGTCCCAGACATTACGTGAATGAAGTAAGTGGAAATTCTGGAAAATCATGCCGATATTCTGCCGTTGCAGGCGTAATTCGCGATCAGAAAGGGTGGTTAACTCGCGGCCATCCACTTGAATACGGCCCGAAGTGGGCCGTTCCAGTAAATTTAAGCAGCGGATTAAGGTACTTTTACCCGCCCCGCTGCGGCCAATAATACCGAACACCGAGCCGGTTGGGATCTCCAGCGAGACCTCCTCCAGAGCCACCATCGGCAGCCCCCCTTGTACATAGGTTTTACTCAGGCGTTCGATGCTAATCATGATTTAATGCCTGCCACTGGAATAACAGAACCGGCATATTTTTCAGTAATAAACTTCGCCACTTCCGGTGACTGTAAATCTTTCGCTAACTGTTTGATGCGCGGGTCATTTTCCAACCCGGGTGTTGTCACCAGAATATTCGCATAAGGGTTACCGGCCGCTTTCTCCAGCCCCAATGCATCTTTTGCCGGGTTTAACCCAGCTTCCAGTGCATAGTTACCATTAATCACAGCTAAATCAACATCATCCAGTGAGCGAGGGATCTGCGGTGATTCAATCTCCAGGATTTTCAGATTTTTGGGATTACTGGCGATATCCTTAGGCGTGGCCTGATGCTTAGCCGGGTCAGTAAAGCCCGGTTTTAAGGTAATCAAGCCCTGATCTTGCAATAAATAGAGCGCACGGCTGAGGTTAGTCACATTATTTGGCACCGCGACGGTGCCTTTATCCGGCACATCAGCAAAGGTTTTATGTTTATGAGAATAGACGCCCAGTGGCTCAACATGCACGGTAGCCGCTACAGCAAACTTCTGCCCTAGCGCTTGCTCTTGAGAGCGCAGATAAGGAACATGCTGGAAGTAATTAGCATCGACATCACCGTGCGCTAACAGCTCATTGGAGTTTACGCCATTGGGGATCTCAATGATTTTCAGATCCAACGATGGGTCAAGTTTTTGCACAAATTGCAGAATTTCTGCATGCGGTACCGGATCAGCCGCGACCCGCAGTGCCTCAGCAGCTTGCGCTGATAAAGTGAAAGTGGAGGCCAGAGCGGTCAATACTGCGGCGCGAACCAAGCCAGAAATGCGTGTTTTAGTCATGATAACCATCCCAAAAATAAGTTTTTATAATTAATATTAATAAGCTGTGCTAGCTTCTGCTGATAGTGCGACCACTTCTGGATAAAATTGCTGCGCGACATCCGGGTGAGAGCGCAAACGCCCTTTGAGATAATTCAATCCGACATCACGGAACAGCGGATTATGCGGGTCACTCGCCGGGCCACGGGCCTCTGCCGCCAATTCTGCAGTTAACGGGTACAACGGAACGACTGCGTCTAAACGCGCGCCGAGGAAAAAGGCGATAGACAAGCGGTCAGCGCCCGCCGGTGGGGTTTCGACCCGATGCACCGTGGCACGCAAATAGCCATTACTGGCCAGCTCCAGCAGTTCACCAATATTGACCACAAAAGTGTCCGGTCGTGGCGCTGCATCAATCCAACGCCCCTCTTCTACCTCAACCTGCAAACCGCGTTGCTGGTCTTGCAATAAGAAACTGAGGAAACCGGAGTCTTTATGCGCCCCGACCCCCTGCCCGCTTTGAGTCGTCTCTCGCCCCGGATAGCGAATCAGTTTGATATGTTCATTGGGTTTATCGCCATACAGCTCGTCAAAGGCGTTTTCATCCAAATTCAATGCCACAGCAAAAGCGCGCAATAAGCGCAATGCCATGCCGGTCATTTCGCGCTGCCATTGCAATAAGGCCGGTTTTAATTCAGGTAGAGCTTCCGGCCACTGATTTGGGCCTTGCAACCGCGCCCAGCTTGGCGTGTCAGAAGTTTGAGGTAATGGCGTGCGCTCAGCGCCGATATCGAACTGTTCGCGCCAATCTGGCTGGCCGCGAGTGAGTTCTGAGGCCGCACGGTTGTAGCCGCGAAAATGTGGTGAGCGCACCATAGCAACCGCCAGTTTCTCTTCATCAGGCAGAGCAAAAAACTCACGTGAAAGAGTTTGGATTTGCTGTAATAACGCGGGGTCAACCCCATGTCCGGTAAGATAAAAGAACCCAATATCTCGAGCGGCATGGCGCAGATCGGCTAAAAATACCTGACGTTCAGCTTCACTGCCATTGAGTAATGAGAGATCCAATAAAGGTAAGATATCGGCATTAACGGGTAACTGACTGCTTAAGTTTTGGTGACTCATTTTTCACTCCAGGATGTTCAATCGGCTGTTTTTTTTGTTCAGAACTAATGAAAACGGGACAACCATACAAACGAATAATCAGCATATTCAGCTCCTGAGCTGTGGGGTGAAAGCAGGCAGTCGACAACACTCTCTCTATGGCCTTAAATACCCGTCATACATCAAGCTGTATGTGCGTTGGTTGCTTTCTGCAGTTCAAATTATTTAGGGCTGTTAGCGCCATTAAAAAACTTTTTAAGAGCATTCTCGACTAGATACTTAACAATCTATATCCAAACGATATAAATAATTAACACCGAAATTCAGCCGCACACCAATATCAATCCGTTCTATGTTATTTCTTTCATTATTTTGTCTTATTTAATCGCTAGGCTGATTCGCTTTCCTATTTGGGTGGAAAGTATTAGCTTAACGACTGATATCCGTTATTCCGGTGGGGAATTGCCCGATGTCCAGCACTCGCACTGTTAAGTTTCACTTCAATCGATTTGCCGACCTGGGGGTGGCTTAATGGATTTAGCCCTGTTTGATCTTGATGAGACGCTGATAAGCGATGACAGTTCTGGCCTATGGATGCGCTGGCTGGTGGATGAGGGACTTGCGTCCCATGAACTGGCAGAACAAGAACAGTATTTAATGAAACAGTATTATCAGGGGAATTTGTCGATGTCCTGCTACATGGAATCGACCTTATCGCCCTTGGTTGGAAAACATACGGTGGAAGTGGCGGGTTGGGTTGAGCGTTTTATCGCGCGCGATATTTTGCCACGAATTTATCCTCAAGCCAGGAAACTGCTGGCCTGGCACCGTGACAGAGGGGATTACATTGTCATTATTTCAGCCACCGGTGAACATTTAGTTAACCCCATTGCACAGTGTTTTTCGGCTAATGCAGCATTGGCCATCGGCGTTGCGGTGGAAGATAACCGCTATACCGGCAAGACCTATGGCACCCTGACTTACCGCGAGGGTAAAGTCGAGCGGCTAAAACAGTGGCTAACGGAATCGCCCCAGTTAGACTTTCAACGCACCTATGGTTACAGTGATTCAATCAATGACAAACCGTTATTGGAATATGTTGATCGCGCCGCAGTGATCAATCCGGGTACTGAATTGGTGGACTTAGCAATTTTACATGATTGGGATATCCATCATTGGCAACGACGTTAAACATGACCGGAGTTTAATATGCTGACAATCTGGGGTCGGAATAATTCGACCAATGTCAAAAAAGTGCTTTGGTGTCTGGAAGAGTTGGGGCTTAGTTATGAGCGAATAGATGCCGGTGGACAATATGGTCAGTTAAATGATCCGTTATATCGCTCACTGAATCCCAATGGCCTGATCCCTTGCTTGCAAGATGATGATTTTATCCTGTGGGAGTCCAACACTATTGTGCGCTATCTGGCGGCACAATATGGCGCAAATACGCTTTACCTACCGGATGCAAAACAGCGGGCTGCCGCTGAAAAATGGATGGATTGGGCGACATTCAGTATTGCGGCGCCGTTTAAGAGTGTATTTATTGGGTTGGTGCGCACTGCGCCGGAATTGCAGGATAAAGCCCAAATTGCTCATGGTATTGTGCAATGGAATACGTTAATGGCGATTGCCGATGAAGCCCTGAGCAAACAAAGCTATCTTTCGGGCGATAAATTCGGCCTAGGTGATATTCCATTAGGCTGTTTGGCGTATGCCTGGTTCAATTTGTCGATTGAGCGCCCACAATTACCACACTTGCAGCGTTGGTATCAAAACCTGACCGAAAGAGCAGCATTCCAGAAAGTCATTGATATTGGCCTGAGCTAATTAGATAAGGGGAGCGACATTGGCTCCCGCTCCCCTGCGGCTTCAAGTGCGAAGGAGATTAGAAATCGTAGCTGGCACCCACCATATAACGGCGGCCATCCAGAACTTTATCATTCACTTCGATATCTACGCGTTTATCCAGCACGTTATAGACACCGCCCATCAGACGGACTTCTTTCGTCAGCTTATAGTTAGCGCCTATATCAACAAAGGTATATGACGGTGTGGTTTTTCCCATACTGGTGCGGCTAAGGTATTCCGAGGTTTTACCGCGGTAGTTAGCCCGGATCCAGGTTGCCAGCTCTTCATTGGCTTGCCAGTTCAAGGTGCCGTTTAACATGTGTTTTGGCATTTGGTTCAATGGTTGACCGGAGAACTGCCCGCTCTTTTGTTCAGATTGAGTAAAAGTATAGTTTGAGGTCAGTGACCAGCCTTTGTTGATATCCCAACCAAATGTTGCTTCTACACCGCGTGTGATGGCTTTATCCACGTTGGTGCGGTCACTGATAAACTTGTAAGGAGTGCCATTGATAGTGCATTGGCCTGACGCATTGCCGGTGGTATCCGTACAGCGGCGCACTTCAGTGATTTTATCTTTAAAATCAGTGTTAAACAGTGTCACGCCGGCATTCATACCTTCCTGGTCGTCCCAGAGAATGCCAATTTCCTGGCTGATACTTCTTTCGGGTTTCAGGTTAGCATTACCAACAATAATGGCCGGATCGCCTTTCCCGCCGGTGATTTGCCCCCAATTATCAGTGGCCTGGCGTAAATCCGGTGAACGATAACCACCGGATACCCCACCTTTTAATGTCCATTGCTCAGCTAAATGCCAAACACCGTACATCCGTGGCGTCCAGTGAGTGCCATAGTTTTCGTCCTGATCCATCCGAATACCACCGGTCAGGGCGAAATCATTGGTCATTTGCCATTCGTCTTCAGCAAATAATGCCCAACTCCAGCGCGTTAATTTGGTGAGATCTTTAGCTGAAGCTAACTGATTACCTTCATCAGATAACTCTTCATAGCGATATTGACCGCCAAGAATTAACGTGTGGCTATCAAACAGGAAAGAGGTTTGGCTATTAAAGACATTATCGACGCTTTTCATTTGGCGTGATGGATTACGAGTTTCGTCGCGTTGAATATAACTGGTTGAATTACCAAAGTCATAATAACCGTGGTGAGTCATCGCATAATTATTACGGTCATATTGTACGTCACTGCTTTTACCATTTAGTGGCACGGTGCGCCCGGCAGTGATATTTCTATCTTGTACATAATGGCCAATATCAAAATCAAATTCGTTTTTATCATCCGGTGTTAGGGTAAATGTCGCAGCCCCATTTCTGAGGCGCTGCTCATTATAGCCATCGATAATTTTATCTTCGCTACGATGAGACAGCAGGCCGCTGACTTTTAATCCTAATAAGCCATCAATTAATGGGCCAGAGGCATAGGCGTTGGTTTGATAAATATCGCCGGAATTAGAATCTTCCTGCAAGGTGGCATCTGCACGCACGGTGCCGTGCCATTCTTTACCCACTTTACGCGTAATAACGTTAATGACCCCGCCCATGGCGTCCGAACCATATAAAGAGGACATTGGGCCGCGCACCACTTCAATACGCTCAATAGCCGCCAGCGGAGGTAACCAACCCTGCTCAATACCCGAGCCATCGCTATTTGGCCGCGTGCCACGAGTATCAACCCGCTTACCATCTACCAAAATTAAGGTGTATTTCGCCGACATTCCACGAATACTGATATCACTGTGACTACCGCCGCCAGTGACAACCACCCCCGGCACATCTTTCAGGGCGTCGGTAATATCGGTATAGGCTTTATTCTCAATTTGTTCGCGGGTCACAACAGAAATAGACGCCGCCGAGTCTTGAATGCGTTGTTGGAAGCCTGTTGCTGTTACCACCATAGTATCTGTTGTGGGGGTATTAGTTTCAGCAGCAGATGCCTGAGATGAGATAATTGTTGCTATAACTAAGGCCGCAGAATGCGATTTTTTGAAAGTCATTATTCTTTCTCCATGAGATATAAACTTATTCAGTTCCTTGTCCATCAGGTTATTTTTCCTGTAGCGATGCCGCCTGACGGGCAGGTGATAAATATTATTTTTATAAAAAACCGGCAATAGCTCACCAACGCAGAAATAGCGCTTCCAACGATCTCTGCTTATGCCGCAGCAGAGGACATGTCCAAGGTAAAGGGGCTGGCCAGCGGATTATTCAGGATGGTTTGCATCTCCGCATCCACAAGCCCGAGTGACAAACCAATCACCACCGTCATCAGGGCATAAGGTAAACGAATATCCCAGACGATAACCCGAGTCCCTGCATCTGCACTGGTCGGGTCAATTAGCATCTGCCACAGGGACGACAGTGTCAGGCCCGATGGCCCCATAGTGAAGTCCAGCAACAAGCCGCCGAAAATAGCTAACACCAGCACGCCCATGATTAGCAGGCGGTAGCTCTTATAACGCCCCATAACACTGGCATCTGCCTGGCTAGAGGTTTTTGTCATGGGTTCAGTGGATACACTCATTTATTTCAGCGGCTGATTTTTAATATGGCACTAACAATAAAGCAAACGATAATAATTATCAATATGATTGCTATAAGTGTTTTGATGTTAATTTTTGTAAGTGCTTATTTTATAAAATTATTTAGTCAATGCGGGGGAGTTATTCATGATATCTCACAGGGAATGAAGCGAAGTCAGCGAAATTATTTGCTTAGTATTGTTTAAATAATCATCAATCCATCATCCTAAAAAAGGGCGATAATGTTATCGCCCTTTCATCTAGTGCATCATGTTGTTAGTCGGAAATCAGCACCGGTTTTTTAGGTTCCTGAGAGTCATGACTTTCATCACGCCATTTCGGGTATTCCATATCTTGGTATTTTATAACCTTGGTACCACGGCTCAGCTTATAGCCGAACCAAATCACCAGGAATAATGGAATGCCAATATAGGTGGCGGTTACGCCATACCAATCAATACGGTCTTGCAGGAATGCCTGATAGTTCTGACCCAAAGTAATGATCAAACACAGCACAAAGGCAAAGATTGGCCCCAGCGGGAAGAAACCCGACTGATACGGCAAATCGTTCAAATCGCGGCCCTGCATCATATAACCACGGCGGAAACGATAATGACTGATAGCAATCCCCAACCAAGCAATAAAGCCAGTCATACCGGAGGTATTCAGCAACCACAGATAAACAGTTTGGTTGCCAAACATGGAGCTTAAGAAGCACAAGCCCGCAACTACGGTGGTTGCATACAGCGCATTACGCGGCACACCGCCCTTAGATAATTTAGCGAAAATGCGTGGCGCTTTGCCCTCTGAGGCCAAGGTAAACAGCATGCGGGTTGAGGCGTACATCCCCGAGTTACCCGCTGATAATACCGCCGTCAGAATAACCGCATTCATTACCGCCGCCGCCGACAGCAGGCCTGCATTCTGGAATACCAAGGTGAACGGGCTGACGCTGATATCTTTGACATCATTACGCAACAGACTCGGGTCGGTATACGGAATAATCAAACTGATAATCAGGATAGCGAAGATATAAAACAGCAGAATACGCCAAAAAACCTTACGCACCGCACGTGGGATATTTTTGGCCGGATCTTTTGACTCACCGGCCGCGATGCCAATCAGTTCAGTCCCCTGGAAGGAGAACCCGACAATCATCGCCACACCAATCATCGCCGAGAAGCCACCAGCAAACGGCGCATCGCCGATAGTCCAGTTGTGCCAACCCGCAGTCTCGCCGCCTTTCATGATGCCGCTAATCATCATTATACCAATAATGATGAAGATAATAACTGTGGTCACTTTAATCAGTGAGAACCAGTATTCCGCTTCACCAAAGCCTTTGACTGAGATGTAGTTCAGTAAAAACATCAAGGCGAGGAACAGCGCACTCCAGATCCAGCCGGGCGCATCTGGGAACCAGTAATTCATCACTAATTGTGCCGCGACCAGGTCAACGGCGATAGTCACCGCCCAGTTGTACCAGTAGTTCCAGCCAAGGGCGAAGCCGAAGCCTTCCTCAACATATTTTGAACCGTAAGTCGAAAATGAACCCGATACCGGCATAAATGCCGCCAGCTCACCGAGGCTGGTCATCAAGAAATAAACCATCAGGCCAATCAATGCATAGGAGAGCAATGCTCCACCTGGGCCTGCCTGGGATACCGTCGCCCCTGAGGCCACAAATAAACCGGTACCAATAGAACCACCGATAGCAATCATGGCTAGATGCCGTGATTTAAGCTCTCGGCGTAAGCGCTGTGCACCCTGCTGCGCGGGGATTTTAGTCTGTGGCTGAGTCATTCTTACCCTAATCCGCCCTTAAAAATGAGGCGGGATTGTAACAAATCCCATCGCCTGTGTGAGGAACAATGCGCTGATATAAGATACCTTCATGATCCCGGCTGAATTATTAGCAAAAGCTCAATTATCAGAATAAATACATTCCCACGGGGTATTCTTGCCGTAACAACCCATTGTAGTGGTGTAAAACACTTAAAATCCTATGTCCCATACCGCGAATTCGCTTTGATAAAATCCAACGGCTCAAGGCTCTTCTTGGCAATAACTTAGAAAACGTTGCAAAGCATTTGAGATGTGTTTTTGCCGATGATGAATCAGATATAACGTCCTAATCAGTGGCGGCAAAGGAATATTAAGTTCAATCAATTCACCGCTGGCAAGTTGATCGGCAATCACGCGCCGTGACAAGCAACTGATTCCTATGCCATAACGCACCGCCCGCTTAATGGCTTCAGAATGCCCCAGTTCCATGACCAATTTAAAATGCGGCAATTTTGCCAGCAATAAATGGTCGAGAACTTCACGCGTACCCGAACCTCGCTCGCGTAAGATCCACGCGGCATCAGCCAGCTCCTCTAACGTCAGCATTTTATGGCATAACGGGTTATCGGGAGCGGCAAACACCACTAATTCATCGTGCAGCCAAGCTTGTGTCAACAACTCTGGCATATGACACGGCCCTTCAATCAGGCCCAGATCGCCGCGAAAATCAGCCACAGCTTCAATCACATCCTGACTGTTACCAATATTCAACTCCAGCGGTGTTCCTGGGAAATCACGCCGATATTTGGCAATCATACCCGGCAACATATAATTGCCGATGGTGCTACTGGCGGCGATGCGCAATGCGCCTAAATCCTGCAAGAAAAGTTGTTCAATTTCTACGGCTTGATCAAGAAGTGATAGTGCTTTGGGGTAAAGTAACCGCCCATGCTCATTCGTCACTAAACGCTTACCGACCCTATCAAAAAGTTGTACCCCTAATTGCCCTTCCAAATCCGCCAACGCGGCGCTGACTGCCGATTGTGAAAGTGCGAGCACCACCGAGGCTTGTGTCGTAGAGCCGCTTTTTAGCACCTCAGTAAAGACTTCAAGTTGACGTAAGGTTATGTGCATAAGAGTCTCTGTAATAAAAAATGGAGGACGCTATCATCACTCTGATTGTCAGTGGCCGGATGATAAGAATTGGCACTGACCCAAAGTCATTCTGACACAAAGAGTATATACCCCCGATTACCCTACAAGACTAACACCCTTGAGTAAAATTCGGCGATCATCAAGGATAAATTTAAGCAGTAAAATACTATTTATTATCATCGGCACGAAAGAAAATACGATAAATAATCGAGCCAATCGCACAAATAATAACATTAAAAATCAACCACATAATTAATAAGTAGCTGAATGTATGAGATAATGGAATACCACGTTCGCTCTTAAACGGATTAAAATGAGGTAGCGGTGTAATATGGAAAGGATTCAAGTTATATAACTTGAAAAAATAAGCAACTAAATAAGGTGGAGTCAATAAATAAATAAGTAGTGCAATTATCAAGATGACCCATAGCGACCTTTCAGATTTGACCTTTTTTTTCATATTAATATTCTACGCCACTGTTATGATTGATATGATGTTATTGTTTATCTCGGTTCAACTTGAATAGGTCATTACTCCACAATCAACTTAAAAGGATTTATCATGATAAAGATAATTATTAGACACAATAAGCTCTTTCTGCTGGCAGTATGTATATCTGCTCATGCACATTCAAACACATTATATTCACAACAGCCATCAGTTCAAACTAATATTGTTAGAATAGATAAAACAAAAACTATTTTTCCTATACATGACTATCCGCAAGATACTGAAAAATGGATACCCAAAAATAAGCATTATCACACTCCCTTTATGAGTACTGATCAACAAAGTATGGCTTTTAAAGCTTTGATGAATCATTACTTTGGGCAAAACAGCGGCGACCCATCGCCATGGAACAGAAACTATATCAGTACTATGCTGAGCAACACGGGGGCCGTAACAGAAAAACTGTCGAAAGATATTACTCAGTTTACGCATTCAGACGCCCGTTACTACGGCGAAAACTTCCTCCTGCTCGACTCTGAATGGAAAGAACGGATGCGGCACCTGGCCTCCATAGTGATAACCGAAAAATATCACCAAACTTCGCGCGGTATTATTTTAAAAGAAACCGCCGTCAGATTACTGCCAACAACCCACCCAGCATTTGATAGTCCCAGTCCAGGTCAGGGATATCCATTTGATATGCTACAGGATTCCTCCTTTCACCCCGGCGAACCTATCTATATTGCGGGCATCACTCAGGATAAATCATGGAGTTTTGTTATTTCTCCATCAAAAATAGGCTGGGTTGAAAGCTCAGATATAGCTTATGTCGATGATGTTTTTATCCAACGCTGGGTAACAATGGCGAAAAAAAGTCTTGGTGCAGTGATAAATGACCATGCCAGCTTCGTGGATAAACAAGGTGTCTTCAGATTTACTGCGCGAACCGGGACACTTCTCCCCCTGACAACATTAAAGGGCGAAAGGGTCGTGGCAATACCGGTAAAAAATACACAGGGAAATGCCAATATTCACTATGCCAGGTTACCTGAAAAAATCATGCATCAGGCCCCTGTTCCCGCAACCCCCGAAAATATGTCAATGCTAATAAAAAATATGCAGGGTAAAAATTATGGTTGGGGAAATATCTATGATTTTAATGACTGTTCTTCAGAAATAAGAAACCTCATGCTGCCTTTTGGCATTTATCTTCCCAGAGACTCGCAACAACAGTCTTTGAGTGGAAAACACGTTGATCTGAGCCATTACTCTACCAAGGAACGTATAGAATACCTTATGGCGCATGGTAAGCCATTGACTACCCTGATTTATATCGGCGGACATGTGATGCTCTATATCGGAAATGCAGACTGGAAAGGTCAGACGGTACCTATCACCTATCAAAATTTGTGGGGTTTAAGGCCAGCAAACTCTTCAAATCGTAGTATTATTGGGAAGTCGGTTTTCTTTCCCTTGCTATCCCGTTATCCGGAAGATCCGAAACTGGAATCTCTTGCGGGGAAATCTGTATTTATCATGACGTGGCTTAATTAAATAGAGAACAATAATTAAGCCAATAAATTTCACACTTTAAATATAGAGATATATTTCATTTTCTGAGGAACTCATTATTAATATAATTAATTCACTACTCATTTCTTTGATTATTTCCGGCATTCCCCTTGCAGCCCATGCCTGCGTAATAAACGGGAAGCTTGGCTCTCCCTATGAGTGTGCAGTAGCATGCACATTATGGCCATCAGGGAATATTGATGAGGATTGTATGACCAGTGTCATAGTGGTGCCACAGGATCACAGCTCTTTGTAGTCTTTTAGCGAGCTATTCAGTCCACATCTTAAAAATAAACATTGAATGATTAATAATACCTGCGGTTATACCGATATTTATCGCTAATCAACACAAGTAATAGCTCATTGAATCTTAAACTTTATAGACTTACACTTTTCGCGATGTGATAAACCATTTCATACGTTCAGATAAATATCATTAACAAGGTTAGCATTTAGATATTATGTCTGTTTTTCACATCTGAAATATATGGATGCATTTCACTTATGAGGTATTTTTCATGAATAATAGTCTTAAATATATATTACTTACCTTAACTTTTTCAGCAACCCCACTGTTCGCTAATGCTTGCGAAATTGCGGGAGGGTCTGAAGAGGAATGCATGGAGGCCTGCTTACAGCCAGAAATAACTGACTATACCGCTTGCATGCTAGGCACTCCAGCACCTACCGGGCAGACTGATCAGTCCGCCACTCAATAGTAGTATTATTAGGCATACCTCTTTGTGTATGCCTACATCACTCACAGCACTCTCCTCCGACATCTCTTTTGGTTCACAAATACACTTCTTACCACTTATATCGATTGATTATAAATATATAATGAATTTATCTATTATGACTAAAATCGGTAAACTAGCGCCAATCTTTACAGGACACAGGACATCAACATGGCGACTTCTCATATTAAAGAACTCTCCCGACCACAGCTGCCAGCTTTGTTTCGCTATATTCCGGGCTTGGTATTGACTGGTGTGATTACCGGGTTAGCACTCAAAGTGGGTGACATGCCGTGGTTTATTGACATGGGCCTCGGGGCACTGACCCTGGCGATTTTATTCGGTATCTTGGTGGGCAACACGTTGTACCCTTGGGTGCAGCCGGTCTGTTCTGACGGGGTGGTACTCGCCAAACAACATTTACTGCGGTTGGGGATTATTTTATACGGTTTCCGGCTAACTTTTCAGCAAGTAGCGGATGTCGGTGCCACCGGCATGATTATTGACCTGCTAACTCTTAGTTCAACCTTTATATTGGCCTGCTGGCTAGGGAAACGCGTGTTTGGTTTGGACCAGCAAACCGTGATGTTAATTGGTGCCGGTAGCAGTATTTGTGGGGCGGCAGCCATTATGGCAACCGAACCGGTGCTGAAAGCGGACGCCAGCAAAGTGGCGGTGGCCGTCGCCACAGTGGTGATTTTCGGGACATTAGCGATTTTTGTTTACCCATGGCTATACCAGCTAAACCTGCATTACCAATGGCTGCCGTTTAGTCAGGAAACCTTTGGTATCTTTGCCGGTTCAACTATTCATGAAGTGGCACAGGTGGTAGCCGCCGGGCATGCTATTGGCCCTGATGCTGAAAATGCCGCCGTCATTACCAAAATGATCCGGGTCATGATGCTGGCACCGTTCTTGCTGCTACTGTCGGCTTATTTGGGCCGCAATAGTATGAAAACCCACGGTGAAAAACGGGAGAAAAGTGCCATTACCATTCCGTGGTTTGCGGTGATATTTATTCTGATGGCCGGGTTTAACTCACTGAATTTGCTGCCCGCAGCATGGGTTAGCCACTTGATTACGCTGGATACCATTTTGTTAGCAATGGCGATGGCAGCTCTGGGGCTAACCACCCATGTGGGTTCTATTCGTCAGGCGGGGGTCAAACCGCTGTTACTGGCACTGTTGCTGTTTGTCTGGTTGCTGGTCGGCGGCACTGGCATCAACTTACTGGTGCAGCATATTGCGGCGTAAAGTCGCTATCCCAGCTAGCTAATGATGGTTTAAGGGCTGCATCGGCGGCCCTTTTTTGTGCCACAGTTTATCTCATTCAATCGCGCCGCTATCAATGCCATAATGGGCCGGATATCAAAGGAGAATGGAATGAAATTTGTCGGTGCACATGTCAGCGCAGCAGGGGGTGTAGACCAGGCTGTGATTCGAGCGCATGAACTTGAGGCCACTGCCTTTGCCTTGTTTACCAAGAATCAACGTCAATGGCGCGCCGCGCCGCTGGCGGAAGATGTGATTGAAAAATTTAAGCAAGCTTGTGAACAATATGGCTATACCTCAGCCCAGATTTTACCTCACGATAGCTACCTGATTAACCTCGGTCATCCGGTGGCCGAGGCGCTGGAGAAATCCCGCGAAGCCTTTATTGATGAAATGCTGCGCTGCCAGCAACTGGGGCTGTCATTACTGAACTTCCACCCCGGCAGCCATTTACTGCAAATTGATGAAGATAAATGTCTGGCCCGCATCGCCGAATCCATCAATATCGCACTAAATGCCTCTGAGGGTGTGACTGCGGTGATTGAAAATACCGCCGGTCAGGGCAGCAATCTGGGCTTCAAATTTGAACATTTGGCCGCCATCATTGATGGAGTGGAAGATAAGAGTCGCGTGGGTGTTTGTATTGATACCTGCCATGCTTTCGCCGCCGGTTATGATTTGCGCACCGAAGCAGATTGTGAGCATACTTTCAGTCAGCTCGGCGAGATTGTCGGTTTCGAGTATTTGCGCGGTATGCATCTTAATGATGCCAAAAGTGAATTTAACAGCCGTGTCGACCGCCACCACAGCTTAGGTGAAGGAAACATCGGCAAAACCGTGTTCAGCTATATTATGCGCGATCCGCGCTTTGATAATATTCCGCTGATTCTGGAAACAGTGAATCCCGATATCTGGGCTGAAGAGATAGCCTGGCTGAAATCACAGGCGCAATAGATATAAAAAAACCGGCACTTGGAGGCCGGTTTTTCTTATTAGCAGCTTAACTGATATTCACTGAATTATTACGCGACTTTCGCCACCACAGCATCAGGGCGTTTTAGCATCGCGTACAGGCCGCCGGCTAAGACGGTACCAGCAATTATTGCCACCAAATACAGCAGCACCGGATGAATTGCCCCTGGTATCAACAACACGAACAGACCGCCGTGTGGTGCCATCAGTTGCGCGCCGAAGGCCATCGACAGAGCACCCGTTAATGCGCCACCGGCAATACAGCACGGCAACACGCGCATTGGGTCACGGGCCGCAAACGGAATCGCCCCTTCAGAGATAAAGCACAAGCCCAATACCAACGCGGCTTTGCCCCCTTCCTGCTCACCTTTGTCAAATTTATGACGCGCCAGCAGTGTTGCCAGCCCCATTGCCAGCGGTGGTACCATGCCCGCCGCCATAATAGCCGCCATCGGGGCATAAACTGACGAACTCAACAGTGCCACACCAAAGGCGTATGCCGCTTTGTTCACCGGCCCGCCCATATCGGTACACATCATGGCACCGAGGATAGCGCCCAGCAGCACCGCATTGGCGGTACCCATGGATTGCAGCCAATTAGTCAGGCCAGTCATGATTTGTGCGACCGGTGTACCGACCACATAAATCATCACCAAACCGACAATCAAGCTGGCCACTAGTGGGATAATCAATATCGGCTTCAGCGCTTCCATACTCTGCGGCAAACGCAGTTTGGTGCTGATGGCTTTGGCGACATAACCGGCCAGGAAACCAGCAATAATACCGCCGAGGAAGCCCGCACCGGTGCTAACCGCCAACATACCGCCAATCAAACCCGGTGTCAGACCGGGACGGTCAGCAATCGAGAAGGCGATGAAACCCGCCAATACCGGCACCATCAGGGCGAATGCAGAACCGCCACCGATTTGCATCAAGGCCGCAGCCAATGTGCCTTTGACTTCAAATGCTTTAATCCCGAACACAAACGAGAGCGCGATACACAAACCGCCGGCGACCACCATTGGCAACATGTAAGACACACCGGTCAACAGATGGCGATAAGGGCCGCCGGTTTCTGTTTTTTTGCTGCCGGTGCTGCTGCCGGTTTTTGGCTGATAAACTTCCGCTTCCACCAACGCTTTGTCCAGTTCCTGCGCAGTTTTCTTCAGTGCCAAGCCGGTGCTGGTGCGGTACATCGGTTTGCCAGCAAACTTATCCAAATCCACTTCAATGTCAGCAGCCACAATCACCAAATCGGCCGCAGCGACCTCTTCCGGCGTGATGGTATTACCCGCACCGACAGAACCGCGAGTTTCTACTTTTACCCACCAGCCGCGTTTTTTCGCTTCACTTTCAATGGCTTCTGCCGCCATAAAAGTGTGCGCTACGCCAGTCGGGCAGGCGGTAATCGCCACAATACGTTTTGGGCCAGTTGCTGCTGGTGCTGCGCTGACCACAGCTTGATAAGGTGTAGCCTGTGTTATGGCCTGCGCCAGGAAACCCTCTGGGTCACGCACCGCTTTTTCCACATCACCGACATACACTTTTTTGCCATTCAGCGCACTGTCTGCTGGGACTGATTGCCCGGCCACAATCACCAGTTCGGCATCTGCGGCTTGCTCAACCCAGCTCAAACCGGCTTTTGCCGCCGCTGCACCCAGCATCAGTGACGCAAGGTGGCCTCTGGCCTGCCCGAGCGAACTGTCTATTATTAGTAGCGTTTTCATTTCGCCTCCGGAAATCAATTAAAAGGTTTCAAATCGACTTTTGCCATCATGGCGGCCAATTGCGGGCGATCCGTAATACCCACATTGCTTTGACTGACGGCCAAAGCAGCGACTGCGGTTGCCAAGCGCAAGGTATGCTCGCTGGACTCACGCATTAATAATCCATAAATCAGACCGCCGACCATTGAGTCACCAGCACCTACAGTGCTGACCACTTCGCAAGCCGGGGGTTTTGCCAACCAGGCACCGGAGGCATTAACCCACAACGCACCTTCCGCACCGAGCGAAATCACTACATGGGCAATCCCTTGGTCGCGCAGTGCGTGTGCGGCTTCTACTACGTCACCCAGCTCAGGTAATGGGCGACCGGCCCAGATTTCCAGCTCACGGCGGTTGGGTTTCACCAACCACGGCGAAGCTTTCAGACCGGCAACCAAGGCTTCGCGGCTGCTGTCGAAAATAATGCATGGGCACTGGGAGCGCAGACGCTTCATCCAGTCGGTAAAGTCATCGGGATTCACCCCCGCTGGCAAACTGCCGCTGACCGCCACCATGTCGAATTGCCCCAACCAGCTCAATGAGTCGGTGACGAAACGGTCCCAATCGGGTTTAGTGACCTCAAAACCGGAGAAGTTAAAGTCAGTCACTTCGCCATCTTTTTCGGTCAGTTTGACATTAATGCGGGTACGCCCTGGCACCACCTGAAAACGGTTGGCGATACCCAGTTCGCTGAACAACAGTTGGAAGCCATCTTGGTTATCTTTACCAAGGAAACCGCCAACCGTGACATCAATACCTAAGTCTTTCAGTACCTTGGCAACATTAATACCTTTACCCGCAGCATGCAGGCCGGCTGTTTTTACCAGGTTAACTTCACCGCGCTCAATCTCTGGGCAAAAGCCCACCAAATCGTAAGCCGGGTTTAGTGTGATTGTTGCGACTCTTCTGCTCATGCTGCCCCCTCGCCCAAACCGGCGGAGATGGCGGCACCAATGGCGTCCAGCGCAGCCTGTGCATCTTCACCGCTCGCGGTAAAGCGCAGGCGATTTCCTTTTTTAACCCCTAAAGCCACAACTTTCATTAGACTACGTCCATTAGCGGGTTTACCGGTGCCGTCCAGATTTGTTACGGTGATTTCACTGGTAAACTGTTTGATTGTATTGACTAAAATCGTCCCTGGGCGCGCATGTAATCCATGTTCATTGCGGATAACAAACTCTGCGCTTAATACTTCATTTTGCTCGACATATTTACTGGTCAGCAATGCCAACAGTGCAGCGGCATCAGCGTTCAGCAACGCGTCAGCTTTTTTCGCCAGCAGTAAGTCACTGAGATAATTCAACATTGAGAGCGGCTGGTTATTATTAGCGACTGACAATGTCAGCAATAGGGCAACTTTCTCCCCATTATGCTCAAAAGCAGTTACCGGGCGACTGATTGCCGCAGCACTGACCAAATTACCTTCGGTGCTGTCACTCAGCCAGATCCCCTGCCCCAGATTCAGCGGCTCGCGGGTAATCACATCACTGACAAAATGCGTATCAACAGCGCCGATTTGCTGTAAACGGCCCGCATTCAGTGCTTGCAGCGTGATCAAATTGTCAGCCGCAACATCAAGCGCGATAAGTGAGGTGTCAAAATGGAATTCAGCGGCTTTTTGCTCGCCCATCAGCAAACTGCGTAACTCTTCAGCTGAAGTGGTTTTTGCTAGCTGTGCGGCAACCTCATCATCACTTAACACGTGCGTCAATTGGCGTAATAATGCCAGATGTTCATCAGAGCGGGCTGCAATGCCGATAACAATATAAGCGGTTTGATCTTCACCCCAGGCAATACCCTGCGGGAATTGGAAAACCTGTACGCCCGTGTTCAGCACCAAGTCGCGGGTATCAGTGGTACCATGTGGGATGGCAATGCCATTACCCAAATAGGTCGAGGTCTGCTGCTCGCGGGCTAGCATCCCATCAAGGTAGCCAGCAGCAACATTGCCAGCTTGAGTCAGGGCGGCGGCTACCTGAGTGATAGCCTCGTTTTTGCTGCCTGCTTGTGCAGCCAGATGGATATCTTTCGTCGATAACTGGAACATTATGTCTCCTCTCTTGCTGAATTGAATCGTTTCAGCTTTCATGAGAAAAAGGAGCGTTACCCTTTATCATTTGGTGACGAGATAACGCTGAAACGTTTCAATGAGTGTGTTTCCGACTCAGAATATATGCAAGTTTTCTGCTTTTATTCTTGATGAATTTTTGACACTCCGCACATTTTCGTCTTGAACAAGTTTCTGTCAGCAGCAAAATAGCCCACTTTGCTGATAGTTGCTGACACTCATATCAAAGGAGCTAAACAATGTCTGTCGTTGTCGGTGTTGGCGTTATTATCGTCAATCAACATGGTGAAATTCTGTTGGGGAAACGCAGCAGTCAGCATGCGCCTTACTGGTCCATTCCCGGCGGTCACATGGAGGTTGGCGAGTCTTTTGAGCAAGCCGCTCAACGAGAAATTCTCGAAGAAACAGCTTTAAATATCAATGAGATGAAAGTTATCGGCTTGTGTAACAACCTGGCGACCTGGCGTGAGGAGGGTAAACATACCGTTTCGGTTTGTTTGCTAGCACAGCATCCCGGTGGGGAACCTGAGCTGAAAGAGCCAGATAAATGTCAGCAATGGGTGTGGTGCAATCCGCGCGAATTACCCGAGCCTCATTTTGAAGCCAGTCGCCATGCGGTTGATTTATGGTTGAATCAGCAGTTTTACGCCGTTTTCAACTAAAAAATAGCGCTACATAAGATATTATATGACCAGCGATTTCAGCTGTCACTGAACACGGCGCACCCTATCAACCGCCTGCATTCGCAATTGGATAACACGCCACTGCGCGAAAAATATGCAGTGGCGGATCGCGAAGCCATCCTATATAAGCCCACAAGATGCCAGTGCGCCCTGGTGTGGTGCGGATAAGCGAAGGGGCATGGTTTGATCCCGTCGAGCCGTCTGTGCCGGGTTCGATTTGTAAGAACGGTAATATTAATTGCCTAACTTTTGATATCGGCTCATCCAGTTTGGCACAGGGCAATTGCGGGCAAATGGCACAGCTTGAGATTGAAAAATACACGGGGCTGGTGCTGAAGAATACCGCCCATGCAGTTCCGCCCTTTTTCACCCGCTAAGGTGCAGTCTCCACTTCCAACTGAATCAAATACACTAAAGCCTGTTCGCGGGTATCAAAACACATCTCCCGCAATGCTTGCAGGCTAGCACACACCGCCGGGCGAGATGGAGAATGGAAAATACCGCAGCGCATATTGTCATCTAAATGCAAGCAACGGGTATTGGCGGGCTTGCCGAATGGCATGCCGGGGATCGGGCTGGAAATCGAAGGAGCAATACAGCAAGCACCGCAATCTGAGCGACAGTCCATCAGCAAGCTCCTGTAGGCTGGTGGCATAACAGCGGACAATAGCAACCAGCCCAATGAACTACCAGCACTATCCTTGATCAACAGCCCAATAGCAGACCCAGCACACTGCTTCAGCTTTTAACCTCATTATTTTCAGTTTATTTTTTAACCTAAAAAAACCTCATTTGTGCGATATTCAATCACAACCCAATGCCAGATCAAAACGAATCACTGACCAGACTATCCACATGAGCATATTCATCTGTTTACAGTTTCACTATCACCGCGTACCATTAAGCTAGTACAAAAGAACCGTTAACTATATTATATATTCTCAAGGTAATTGGTGTTGCAGGTAGGCGGCCAGTGAACTCATCCCGATGAGCTTACAAAAGTAAGTGATTCGGCTGACAAATCTGCCGGGAGCAGATTTGAACGCTGCTAGCAGCTGCCTCGTAGAGGCGAGGCCCACGGATGACCGAGTAACGAGTGCAGCGAACACCCCAGCAACCTCAAGTACGACGAGAATTTGGAGAAAAATTAAATGTCGATGGATATATCCCAACCACTATCACGCCCTTCCGTCCTCGGCGGCGCAATGATTGTCGCCGGTACCGCAGTGGGCGCGGGGATGTTTTCAATCCCAATCGTGACGGCGGGTGTGTGGTTCAGCGGCTCCGTCATGCTGCTGATTTATACTTGGGCATGCATGCTAATTTCCGGCTTGATGATTCTGGAAGCTAACCTGAACTACCCTACTGGGGCCAGTTTCCATACCATGGTGCAAGACTTGCTAGGCAAAGTCTGGAGCGCCATTAATGGCGTATCTATCACTTTTGTTCTCTATATTCTGACCTACGCCTATATCTCAGCTGGCGGCTCAATCATTACCCATACACTGCAAAATACTGTGGGCATTGGTCAGACCGGAGCGGGCTTTATCTTTGCGGTGTTAGTGGCATTTATTGTCTGGTTATCGACCCGCGCAGTAGACCGCTTAAGTACCATATTGATAGGCGGCATGGTTATCACGTTTGTCATGTCCGTCGGTGATATGTTTAGCCATGTGGAAAGCGCGGTTCTGTTCAATCAGGCGGATAGCAATGCACATTATTTACCTTATGCGCTGGCGGCCCTGCCCTACTTACTGACCTCCTTCGGCTACCACGGTAATGTGCCGGGGCTGGTGAAGTATTACCATAAAGACGGCAAATCAGTGGTGCGCAGTTTGCTATGCGGCACCTTGATAGCATTGGTCATTTACATCCTGTGGCAGTATGCCATTCAGGGCAATATTGCCCGGGATGCATTCAAACAAGTTATTGCTGACGGCGGTAACATAGGCAGCCTGCTGAAACAGATGGATACCGTCTCTGCCAGTCAAGCCACCAGCCAACTGTTGAATGCTTTCTCTTATATGGCATTGGCCAGCTCATTCCTCGGCGTCTCTCTTGGGCTGTTCGATTACATCGCTGATTTCTTTAAATTCGCTGATGACCGCGGTGGGCGTACCAAATCAGCGCTAATCACTTTTGTTCCGCCGACTATCGGAGCGCTATTGTTCCCAAATGGCTTTATCTACGCCATTGGTTTTGCTGGTTTAGCTGCGACCATTTGGGCTGTGATTGTTCCCGCATTGATGGCGCGCGCTAGCCGTAAACGCTTCCCACAAGCAAGTTATCGGGCACCGGGCGGGCGTTTTATGATTGGTTTTATTATCTTGTTTGGTCTGATCAATGCAGTGGCACATATTGCTGCATTATTGGGCCTATTACCGGTGTATGCATAAGGTCGATTTTATACCCGTCATACTTCAAGCTACATATGTGTTGGCTGCTTTCGTTCACCCGAATCATTGACTCACGTCAACTCATCGGGATTCACTCACTTGCCGCCTTCCTGCAACTCGAATTATTTTGGGTATATAGCGAAAATCTTGCTCTTTTGGGGCTTGCCTGAAACTGGCGGCGCGAGTAACTTGTCGCAACTTATCTTCAATCCTGATTGGCGGTTAATAAATGGCAAGAGCTAATGAAATAAAACGCGGTATGGCGGTCAACCTCAACGGCAAATTACTGCTGGTGAAAGATATCGATGTACAAAGTCCAAGTGCCCGTGGTGCCAGTACTCTGTATAAAATGCGTTTTTCTGATGTGCGTACCGGTTTAAAAGTTGAAGAGCGTTTTAAAGGCGATGAGATCCTCGACACCATCACTTTGACCCGCCGCAGTGTGAATTTCTCTTACATCGACGGCGACGAATATGTCTTTATGGATGATGAAGATTTCACGCCATACAACTTCAAAAAAGAGCAGATAGAAGAAGAATTGTTGTTTATTCCTGAGGGCGGGATGCCGGGGATGCAGGTGCTAACAATGGACGGCCAATTGCTGGCGTTGGAATTGCCGCAAACTGTTGATATGGAAATTGTTGAAACCGCTCCGAGTATTAAAGGTGCGTCAGCCAGTGCTCGTAACAAACCAGCAGTGATGAGTACCGGCTTATCTATTCAGGTGCCGGAATATATCAGCCCTGGCGAGAAAATTCGTATTCATATTGCAGAGCGCCGCTATATGGGCCGTGCAGACTAATACCCAATACCCTTTATCTTTCAAGTTGCAGGTGTGTTGGCTGCTCTCAGTAACCCGAATCACTTACTTGTGTAAGCTCATCGGGATTAATGAGCCTCATCCTTGAGGCTCACCCTATGGGCTAGCATAAATGCTGTTCAAATCGGTTCCCGACCGATTTGTATCTCGCTTGCCGCCTTCCTGCATCTTGAAATCTATTGGGTATGGTTTGGACATAAATAGTTAAGGGCCGATTTTCGGCCCTTAATGTATTGAAAGATGACGGGTTACTTCAGCTCAGGGAAGAACGTGCGCTTGAGCGCTAACTCAACACCGCGAACTTCAGCCAGACCTTTCAGGCGACCAATAGCAGAATAACCCGGATTGGTTTTCTTATGTAAATCATCCAGCATTTGGTGACCATGGTCTGGTCGCATCGGAATCGGACGCATATCTCCGGCAGCCTGACGACGTTGCTCTTCAGTTAGAATGGCTTTAACTACAGAGTACATGTCGACATCACCTTGCAAATGACCGCCTTCATGGAAGGTTTTTGGGTTCCCTTCACGGCAAGTCGAACGCAAATGGGTGAAGTGAATACGATCACCAAAGGTTTCGATCATCTTCACTAAATCATTATCTGCCCGCACACCATAAGAACCGGTGCACATAGTAAAGCCGTTATAAATGCTATCAACGGTCTCTTTCAGCCACTGCATATCTTCAATGGTCGACACAATACGCGGCAGGCCAAGAATTGGGCGCGGTGGATCATCCGGGTGAACCGCCATACGCAGGCCAACCTGTTCAGCAACCGGTATAATAGCGCGCAGGAAATACGCCATATTTTCACGGAGTTGCGCTTTATCAATGCCGTCATACTCAGCTAAACGCGCGCGGAATTGATCCAGCGTATAGCCCTCTTCTGCTCCCGGCAGACCAGCAATAATATTCCCCGTCAGCTTGGCAATGTCGGCCTCAGACATGGCATCGAAATAATCTGCCGCCTGCGCCAACTCTTCAGCAGAGTAATCTTTCTCAGCACCAGGGCGCTTAAGGATATGCAGCTCAAAAGCAGCAAAAGCTATCTGGTCGAAACGCAGTGCTTTGGAACCGTCCGGCAATTGATATTCCAGATCCGTACGTGTCCAGTCTAATATCGGCATGAAGTTATAGCACACGGTGTCAATGCCACATTCGGCAATGTTACGCAGTGTTTGCTGATAATTTTCAATGTGTTGCTGATAGTTACCGCTGTGAGTTTTGATTTCTTCATGAATCGGTACGCTTTCCACTACCGACCAAACCAAACCTTTCGCCGCCAATTCTGCCTGGCGCTGTTTGATTTCACTCACCGGCCAGACCTGGCCATTCGGAATATGATGTAATGCAGTCACTACTCCGGTTGCACCAGCCTGACGGATATCATCTAACGACACCGGATCATTTGGGCCATACCAACGCCATGTTTGTTCCATTTATTTTTACCTTCTAAGTAAACTGTTCGGGTGCATGCAATTTTGTTATACCGACTAATGCGGTTATACCGACAATGCTGTTATACCGAGAATGTTGTTATACCGATTCCAAGAGGTATCACTCAGCTTTATCCTTACTCTTTCAGCGCCGCGTGTCAAAAAGCAAAATCTCATTGGTTGATCCACTTCACGAATATAATCAATATTGGACTTACCAATTTTATTTTCTGTCATATGCCTTTACACTGCAAGCCGATATTGCATGATAACGAACAAAAGAAAACGATCCGTATGGTGTGGTTTTTTTAGTACAGAAGCCAAATTAAACTGGTCTAACAACTTTTTATCTATCACCATCCCCTTTGCTATACCCATGGGGTGAATGATTCTGGAGCCACGTATGAACACTATTGCCAACAGCCACCTACCCGATACCGTACAGCTGCCAACTTATGATAGAACTGCACTGAAAAGCCGTATTGTTCACATCGGTTTTGGCGCATTTCACCGCGCGCATCAAGCTCTACTGACTGATCGAGTTTTAAATAAACAAGGGGGCGACTGGGGTATCTGTGAGGTCAGCTTGTTTGGTGCTGATGTCTTGATCCAAAATTTGCGCCAACAGGATCATCTTTTCTCTGTGCTGGAAAAAGGCGCGCAAAGTAATCAAGCCATTGTTGTTGGGTCGGTTTGTGAGTCGGTACATGCTCGATTAGATGGTGTCATGCAAGTTCTGGAGAAATTGGCCGAACCACAAGTGGCCATTGTTTCGCTGACCATTACTGAAAAAGGTTACTGCATCGAGCCGGGAACTGGCCAACTGGATCTGCGCAATGAGTTTGTACTTGCCGACCTGGCTATCCCTGATGCCCCGACTTCCGCCCCCGGTATTCTGGTTGAGGCTCTGCGGTTACGCCGCCTACGAGGGCTGCAAGCTTTCACCGTTCTTTCATGCGACAACATTCCAGAAAACGGCCATGTGGTAAAAAATGCCGTCCTCGGTTTGGCTACTGCCCGTGACCCCGAACTGGCCAGTTGGATAGAACAAAATGTTACGTTCCCCAACACTATGGTCGACCGCATCGTTCCCGCTGCAACAGCAGAAACATTGCAGCAAATCGCAGAGACACTGGGGGTTGCCGATCCTTGTGGTATTGCCTGTGAGCCGTTCATTCAATGGGTCGTCGAAGACAAATTTGTGGCAGGTCGCCCTGACTGGCAAGTTGCAGGGGTACAATTAGTCGATGATGTTTTGCCCTTTGAAGAAATGAAGTTGCGCATGTTGAATGGTAGCCATTCTTACCTCTCTTACCTGGGTTATCTGGCAGGTTATCAGCATATTAATGACTGCATGGCGGATGAAAATTATCGTCTGACCGCCCGTCGCTTAATGATGGATGAACAAGCTCCAACACTGCGTGTTACCGGCATTGATTTGAATGCTTATGCTGATCAATTGATTGAACGTTACAGCAACCCGTCGTTAAAACACCGCACCTGGCAAATTGCCATGGACGGTAGTCAGAAATTGCCACAACGGATGTTGGATTCAGTACGCTGGCATTTACAAAACGGCGGGCCATATCGTTGCCTGGCATTGGGTATCGCCGGCTGGATGCGTTATGTAAGCGGTGTGGATGACAACGGCGAACCTATTGATATTCGTGACCCAATGGTAGATAGCTTCAAAAAATGCGTTGAGAATAGCGAGGATGGTATTGCCAGAGTCGAGAGCTTACTGTCCCTGAAATCACTGTTTGGTGAAGCCCTGCCACAACAACCCGAATTTGTTCGTGCCGTGACAGAAGCATATCTCAGCCTACAACAGTTTGGTGCGAAAGAAAGTGTGAAACGTTTGGCACAACAGGCTTAATTTTAGCGAGCTTACAGAATGAGCCTCAAGAATGGGGCTCATTCTTTCTAATCGAGTGCGTAAGCGTAGCCAACACCCCTGTAACTTCAAGGCCGAAGGGCAAATTATTCTTCAAGCTGATAAGGTGCAGACTCAAACAAATACCCATCAAAATCAGGATGATCAGCATCAGAAATCTCGAGTAATTTTAATTTTACATTTTCTAAATGCTGCCACATGGCTTGCTTGGCTGCTTTGCTATCTCGGCGCAACACCGCTTGCAGGATTTTTTGATGGTCTTCCATCCATTGCCAGCGGTAACTAAAATCTAGGGTATGACTATGTGCCCCTTGCCACATGGCGCTGGTTTTTCTCGCCTGCCATGCTTCCGCGACCATATTCGCCAATACACTATTTTGCGTCGATTGCGCCAATAAGCAGTGGAACAATTCGTCCGCACTTTCATCCACTGCGCCGGCATCTAATGCGGTCTTTTCCTGCTCAATGGCTTGGCGCATTTTAATAATGTCAGCTTTGGTTGCTTGCATGGCGGCAAAAGCAGCGACTTCACTTTCCAACAATTGGCGGGCTTGCAGCAGTTCAAATGGGCCGTAACCACTGTCGGTTGACACGACAGACTCCCCATATGCAGACCTATCGGGGACATTCACCACGTAGACGCCCGAACCTTTACGCACTTCCACTAACTTTTCCAGCTCTAGCATGATCAGTGCTTCACGTACCACACTACGGCTGACGCTGAAGTTTTCGGCAATATCACGCTCAGGCGGTAAACGATCGCCCAAATTGTATTGCCCACTGATAATTGCTTCACGCAGCTGACTGCCGACTTCCTGATATAACCGCATAACCTTATTTCCTGCATCAGGTATTGGCATTAAAATGCCAAATTGGCCTGACCAAAGGGTGTGTGAATAACATGCAGTATATCATGTGGTCAAACAATTTCATTGAGGTCAAACAATTTCATTGCAGCATAATATATCCGACAAACGACAACGGCTTATCAATGTGATAAGCCGTCTTTATGATAGGATCATTAAATTAATCTGAAATATTAAAGGTAACTGACGGTTAAAATTCCCAAACTACGTTGTGGATTCAGCCATTCCATACGTGAAGATGCCAACTGATTAGGCAACCGAGAAGTTAGAGACATATTACGTGAGAGTTCTTGTCGTTGAGTCAGAGTTTCACCATTGCGATAACAGCTCGTGGTTATCGTTTGGTTTGCGAATGAAGTATCACATGGGCTTTCTACAATGGCACCGGAAAAAGTAATTGTTCCTGTTACAGACAGGGTGGATTGCGCACTACTTGCAGCAAAAGATACTATCCATGAAAACATTATTGCTACGATAATCAGCACTCGAAAATTATTCATAACCACCTCGACTCTCATATCCGTCATTTTAAATGATAGAGGATTCCAGCCAGAGCGATGGGAATGACAGAGCATTTTTTATTGCTCTATTCCGTCTATAACTCACTAAGATTCCTCGTAGAAGTGAATTCTATTCCAGAGCTTTGCAATGCAATTAGGCAAGGTTCTTAACTCACCTAGGAAATTGTCTATCTTTTCGCCTTTTTCGTTTAATAATAAGCTTGGCTAGTGTTATATCCTCACCTGGGTATATCGGCACACTTGAGCTTTTTCTTAAGAGCGTATTGAAAATAAATTTACGGTAGGAGACCTCTGATGACAAAAACGAACTTGATTACCGGTTTTTTGGGCTGTGGCAAGACCACCACTATTCGTCATTTATTGTCACAAAAACCAGAAAATGAAAAATGGGCAGTTCTGGTTAATGAATTCGGGGAGATCGGTATTGATGGGGCGTTATTAGCTGATAGCGGTGCCGTATTAAAAGAAATACCCGGTGGGTGCATGTGCTGTGTGAATGGCCTTCCCATGCAAGTTGGTTTAAATATGTTGCTCCAACAGGCAAAACCGGATCGTTTACTCATCGAACCTACGGGGTTGGGCCACCCAAAACAGATTCTATCCTTATTAACCTCTGAAATTTACCAACCCTGGATTTCTCTGCATGCCACTCTCAGCTTGCTTGACGCCCGCCAGTTAAGTGATCCCCGCTATACAGAAAATGAAAATTTCCGTGACCAATTAGCCGCAGCCGACATCCTCGTGGCAAATAAACAGGATGCCTATAACGAGACGGATTATGTTGTATTACAGCAATGGTATGAACAACAGCCGGTATCACGCCCACTTTATTATGCAGAACAAGGGAAGATTGATGTTGCTCTGCTGGATATACCGCACAGTAATAATGATCAATTACCCGACGGTGCACATCACCACAGCTCAACCCGACAAAAAGGATTGGCCGCATTGAGCTTGAAAGGTAACGAACCTTGGCGTCGCGCCCTTAATCAGGGTCAAGGTTATCTGAGCTGTGGTTGGGTATTTAATGCGGATACCGTATTTGACACAATGCGATTATTGGAGTGGGTGCGGTTAAATCCAGTGGAGCGAATCAAAGGTGTGATGCGTATTCCTGAGGGCACTCTTGTGGTTAACCGACAAGGCCATGATTTGAAAATTGAAACACGCCAAGTTCCACCACTCGATAGCCGGATTGAACTCATTAGCATCACTGACCCCGATTGGAATGTATTACAGCATGAATTACTCAGGGCTCGACTACAGAAGGAGGTATAATGCTGCCAAATTTATTTACCGCACCATTCTTACATTGACCATTTTTAGATTAAAGGCCACCGCATGACCCGTCGTAATTTGCCGGTAATATTACTGCTTAATTTACTTGGAATAGCCCTGTTTTTCTCTTGGTATATTCCAGCGAACCACGGTTTTTGAGAATATTAATCGCGTCAGCGAATTAACGGGTATTCCGACCAAAGACGCATCCAGTGATAGCTTCCCCGGCGACCATGGCATGATGCTGATTATTTTTACCTGCTTTATGTGGCGCTATTTCTCTCGGGGTGCTTTTGCCATCGCTTTAGTCATCGTGGTGGTTTTCTCTATGCCACGAATAATGATTGGCGCGCATTGGTTTACTGATATTGCTGTTGGCTCGCTTTCAGTCGTCTTGGTCGGGATAAGTTGGATATTGCTGACACCACTTAGTGATAAACTCATTGATGCCATTAACCGAAATCTGCCGGGCTCAAAATGTCAGTAACCCGCCCCCTGCTTTATTTTGGAGCAAAAATAGACTTTTTTGCTCCAACCGCCATTAATGATTACACACCTTTATTATCACCAAACGGCCATAAATTCAGCTATCTGCATTTAATATATAATATTACATTAACATTTTGTAAAATTATGGGCATAAAAGCTCTCGCCTTTTATTAATCATTACGGTAATCTCAAAAACGTTTGTGCTCGGATACCGGCATTTCACCACTATCCTGATTAATATTGTGCGTTCCTGCACATTTATTTGGTTAAGTGATTGTCTCATCAGACCACAATCAATAATCTCGATTCGTTTGGTATTTTTGGTAGCGACATCCGTCGTAAGGACAGCAAGGGAAAACAACAACAATGGTCAAGTCTCAACCTATTATGAGATATATTCTGCGGGTCATTCCTGCGGTTGCAGCAGCGGTAATGTTATCCGCGTGTAGTTCACCACAGAGTTCGAACGTACATAATACGCAAACTGAGATGCGTGCAGTTAATGACAAAGATGGGCTTTTACTGCAAGCCTCTCAGGATGAATTCGAAGCGATGGTGCGCAACGTTGACGTCAAGTCGAAAATTTTAGAACAGTATGCAGGGTGGAAAGGGGTTCGTTATCGTTTAGGCGGTAGCACCAAACGCGGTATTGATTGTTCTGCGTTTGTACAAACCACTTTCCGTGAACAATTTGGTATGGATTTGCCACGCTCAACCTCTGAGCAGCAAGATATTGGCAAGAAAATCCAACGTACTAAGTTGCGCCCGGGTGATTTGGTGCTGTTCCGAGCAGGATCGACAGGTCGTCATGTAGGTATCTACTTAGGTAACGATAAATTTGTACATGCATCGACCAGTGTCGGTGTGACAATATCGAGTCTAAATGAAGATTATTGGAATAAGCGTTATCGTGATGGCCGGCGAGTGCTAAGTAGTGGTTCGCGCAGCTAACTGATTTTATTCCTGTTGTCCGAGATACCAAACGAAACGATGAAACGCTGCCATTGGCAGCGTTTTTTATTGCCGAAATCGTTCTTATTACCGAAATATAGTTCTTGTAGTCCTATTGCCTCACTTTTGTAGGAAATGTCCTTTTTTGCTAAAAACAGCGAAACTCAAGAATATTCTGTGTAGAATTAGCCCCGCTAAACCAAGAGTTCCCTGACACTAAGACATATCAACTACGATTATCCTTTTTGGAATTAAGTCAATTGTATTACTAAGCTGAAAATCTGTTCTATGGATATGTTTTTCTAAAAGACGCCAATACAAATGAATTTCACTGGCACCACATATTTGATGCATTTACATGGTATCTTTGCTTTATATTAGATTGAATTTCAACTCGATAAGTTTATTAATGTCAATAATGCTCCCTGGCAAATCGGCAGCGCTGTGCTGCTAACTTACTTATATTCATAACACTTTATCGATCATGCTGAGGAGCGGCGTAACATGGGTTCAAACAGTGCGTTCTCCCGCAATATTTTATCCAGACGCCATCTTGTTAAAAAAAGTGTCATCCTAGCACTTTGTTTCTTTATATTTTTTGTTGTTATTACTTTGTCATTACTTTATCGCAGCAGTGAAAGTAAACTAACAACACAAAGCGATCATATTATCTCCTATTCATCCCAGTTCCTTAATGAACTGACGACAACTATGTCTCAGCTTATCCCGCTAAGTGCAAAAAGTTGTGAACAGGCCAGTTCAGCTCTGCACTATCGGGCGGCATTTACCAATGGTGTCCGAGCTTTCTTATTGGTTCGGGATGATATTACCTATTGCTCTTCAGCAACGGGGGAAATGAATACGCCTGTCAGCGCGTTATACCCCAAAATGAATGTCACTCAGCCTTTGGATTTTAAAATTCAACAAGGTACACCAATGATGCCGAGCAAACCGGCAATTGGCGTATGGCTGCGTGAAGCTGGACGCGGTAATACCGGCGTATTAGCAACACTCGAACTGAATTTACATCCCTATCTGTTACTAAACAACGCCAATAATCAGGTCAACGGATTAGCTATTATTATTGATGAACTAGCAGTCACAACATTTGACTCTAAAGTCATGCCTATCAGCCAGTTACCCATACGTGATACGCGTGAAGTTCAATTACCTGGTTATCCAATTAAAATATTGATTTATCATACCAGCCTCACTGCGGATGATATTCGAATGACTTTGTTAGGGGGGGTATTACTCGCAGGGCTAGTCGGTATCTTGGCTTATTATATTTTAATTGCCAGTCAAAGTGCGGAAGCTGAAATTTTGCGTGGTATTCGTCGGGGTGAATTCTTTGTTGAATATCAGCCCGCATTCCGGTCTGATGACCGCTCCCTATCAGGATTGGAAGCGCTTATCCGCTGGCAACATCCGATTGAAGGACGTATTTCCCCAGACCTTTTTATTCCCTATGCAGAAACTCAGCATCTGATTCAACCTCTGACCCGGCATTTATTTGAATTAATCATTAGAGACAGTGAATTAATGGCAGCCCACCTTCCAGCAGGAATTAAATTGGCCATTAATATCTCCCCGGTTCATCTTACTGATGATGATTTCCGCAAAGATGTCACTCAAATGTTACAACAATTAAATACCGATGTGTATTCTCCAGTATTTGAGATAACAGAGCGGGGTATGGTTGAAGAGGAGTTAGCTATTAAACAGTTTGCTTGGTTACGCTCTCAAGGGATACAAATCGCTGTTGATGACTTTGGCACCGGACACAGCGCGCTGATTTATTTAGAACGTTTTACTTTAGACTATATTAAAATTGATCGTGGTTTTGTCAGCACTATAGGCATTAATACTGTTGCAGCACCGGTATTAGATGCAGTATTAATGTTAGCGAGCAAGCTCAATATTGAAACCGTCGCTGAAGGTGTCGAAACGGAACAACAGCTCCAGTATTTGACACAACACGGGGTCAACTTCCTGCAAGGCTATCTACTTAGCAAGCCGCTATCTGTTGAGGATTTAGTCGAGTTTTGTACGCAAAAAACTTCGTAACAAAAACTCATTGGCTTAATGTTTGCTTTACCCCTGTAAACTGGTAATTTCATTTAAGATTATGACTACGCAAATAACAGCAGGAGATCACCACCAATATGTTGTTACGCCTATATGCTGCCTTGACGCTATCAGTCCTGAGCTTTGGTCTGCAAGCTGAAACCATTAAAGAAGGTAGCTCTTTTGCCATATTGGGCGAACCGAAATACTCATCAGATTTTAGCCATTTTGATTATGTCAATCCGGCTGCCCCCAAAGGCGGAGACATTACGCTCTCAGCAATTGGTACCTTTGATAACTTCAACCGCTATGCACTGCGTGGCAACCCGGCGGTGCGTACTGAACGGCTGTATGACTCATTGTTCTCTACTTCGGACGATGAGATTGGCAGTTATTATCCCTTAATTGCCGAGTCAGCGCGTTTTGCCCCCGACTTTCACTGGATTGAAGTGGATATTAATCCTCGCGCTCGTTTTCATGATGGCAAACCCATTACTGCGCAAGATGTGGCATTCACTTTCAATAAATTCATGAGCGAGGGTGTCCCACAATTTCGAATTGTTTATAAAGGTGTGCAAGTAAAAGCGATTTCGCGACTGACTGTGCGTTTTGAATTCCCAGAACCGAATAAAGATAAGATGCTGGGCCTATTTGGCTTACCGGTAATGCCCGAGCATTTCTGGAAAGACCATAAACTCAGTGAACCGCTCAGTAAACCGCCAGTTAGCAGCGGCCCCTATCGTATTGGCAAATATAAAATGGGCCAATTCATTACTTATGAGCGGGTCAGAGACTATTGGGCAGCCAATTTACCGGTCAATCGTGGGCAATATAATTTTGACACCATCCGTTATGATTATTATTTAGACGATAAAGTCGCGCTGGAAGCATTTAAAGCCGGTGCCTTTGATTTCCGTGAAGAAACATCACCAAAAAGCTGGGCGACACAATATGTGGGCGGCAACTTTGCGAAAAATTATATCGTCAAACAGGATATCCTCGATAACTCTGCGCAGAACACCCGCTGGCTGGCATTTAATGTCCAGCGCCCTATTTTTAGCGACCGCCGAGTTCGTGAAGCACTGACATTAGCCTTTGATTTTGACTGGATGAATAAAGCTTTTTATTTCAATAGTTATCAGCGCACTAATAGTTTCTTCCAGAACACTGAATATGCCGCTAAAGGTTATCCGAACAGCGCGGAATTAGCGTGGCTGGCTCCGCTAAAAGGTAAAATACCGCCGGAAGTTTTCACACAAATTTATCAGCCTCCTCAAACTGACGGCAGCGGTAACGCGCGGGATAATCTATTAAAAGCACGCGAATTGCTGAGTGAAGCGGGTTGGGAAGTGAAAAATCAGCAATTAATCAACAGCAAAACGGGCAAACCTTTTGTCTTTGAGTTGCTGTTACTCAGCGGCAGTAACTTCCAATACGTTCAGCCGTTTAAGCATAATTTGCAACGTTTGGGGATAACCATGAATATCCGCGAGGTGGACAGCTCTCAATTTGTTAACCGCCTGCGCAGCCGAGATTACGATATGATCCCGACGGTTTATAGCGCTTTCCCTTACCCTAGCCCAAATCTGCAAATTTTGTGGAGTTCGGCTTATATTGATTCCAGCTATAACGCCTCGGGTATTAAAGATCCGGCTATCGACCAATTGATTGAACAGATTGTTAAACATCAGGAACAGCCAGAAGCATTGCTGTCTCTTGGCCGTGCACTGGATCGCGTGTTGACCTGGAATTATTTGATGATCCCAATGTGGTATTCCAACCATGCTCGTTTTGCTTATTGGGATAAGTTTTCGATGCCAGCGGACAGGCCCACATATTCGCTCGGCTTTGATAGCTGGTGGTTGGATGTCAACAAGGCAGGTCGCCTGCCAACAGAACATCATTAGGGGGCGGTGTGGGCGCATATCTATTACGGCGATTGTTGCTGGTCATTCCCACCTTGTGGGCAATTATTACTATTAACTTTTTCATTGTACAAATCGCCCCAGGTGGCCCGGTAGATCAGGCGATAGCCAACATTGAACTGGGTCATTCCAGCGGATATAGCACCGGTGGTGGTGATGGCGGATTAGGTGGTGCGAAAGTCGGGTTGAATGCGGCGCAAGTTGGGGACAGTAACTATCGCGGTTCTCGAGGGTTAGACCCGGAAGTTATTGCCGAAATCAAACAGCGCTTTGGCTTTGACAAGCCGCTACATCAGCGCTATTTCGATATGCTCTGGAGCTATGCGCGCTTTGATTTTGGTGACAGCCTGTTTCGCGGCGAATCTGTCATGTCATTGATAAAACATAGCCTGCCGGTATCTATTTCACTTGGGCTATGGAGCACGCTGATTATTTATCTGGTTTCCATTCCTTTGGGGATTAAAAAGGCGGTGCGTAATGGCTCGGCTTTTGATACCTGGAGCAGTACCTTAATTATTATTGGCTATGCCATTCCTTCGTTTTTATTCGCCATTTTACTGGTGGTGCTGTTCTCCGGCGGCAGTTATTTCGATCTATTCCCACTGCGCGGGCTGGTATCAAGCAACTGGGATACCCTGCCGTGGTACGGCAAAATAACCGACTATTTGTGGCACATCACGTTACCGGTGCTGGCTACTGTGATTGGTGGTTTTGCTACACTCACCATGCTGACCAAAAACTCGTTTCTGGACGAAATCCGCAAACAATATGTGGTCACCGCCCGCGCCAAAGGCTTACCTGAAGAAAAAATCCTTTACCGCCATGTATTTCGCAATGCCATGTTGCTGGTGATTGCGGGCTTCCCCGCGACATTTATCAGTATGTTTTTCACCGGGTCATTGTTGATCGAAGTGATGTTTTCACTGAATGGTTTAGGGTTGTTGGGTTATGACGCCACCTTGCAACGAGATTATCCGGTGATGTTTGGCACTCTTTATATTTTTACTCTGATTGGTTTACTGCTGAATATCCTCAGCGATATCACCTACACCTTGGTTGACCCACGGATTGATTTTGAGGGCCGCCAATGATGAAACGGCTAAGTGCTATTAATCAGGCCCGCTGGGCGCGTTTTCGCCAAAACCGCCGTGGCTATTGGTCACTGTGGATCTTCCTGACACTGTTTATTATCAGCCTGTTTGCCGAGTTAATTGCTAACGACAAACCGCTGCTGGTGAGCTATCAGGGCAAATTTTACATGCCCTTTATGGTTAATTACACCGAATCAACCTTTGGTGGCATTTTAACCACGGCCGCTGATTATCAAGACCCGTATGTGATTGGCCGCATTAAAGATAATGGCTGGGCGATTTGGGCACCCATCCGCTTTAGTAATAACACCATTAATTTCGCAACCGATGTGCCCTTCCCCTCGCCCCCCAGCCGCACTAATTTGCTCGGCACTGACAGCACTGGCGGCGATGTATTGGCCAAAGTTATTTATGGCTTTCGTATCTCACTGTTATTTGGCCTAACGTTAACCTTATTTTCTAGTGTGATTGGAATTTGTGCCGGGGCAATTCAGGGTTATTACGGCGGTAGAGTTGATTTATGGGGCCAGCGATTTATTGAAGTCTGGTCTGGTATGCCGACCCTATTTTTAGTGATTTTACTGTCCAGTATTGTACAGCCGAATTTCTGGTGGTTATTAGCCATCACCGTCATATTCGGCTGGATGGGGCTGGTCGGTGTGGTTCGGGCTGAGTTTCTGCGCACCCGAAATTATGACTATATCCGCGCAGCGAGGGCCATGGGAGTGCGTGACCGCGTGATTATGTCGCGCCATATGCTGCCCAATGCCATGGTGGCTACCCTGACCTTCTTACCCTTTATTCTATGCGGCTCGATAACCACCCTCACCTCACTGGATTTCCTTGGTTTCGGCTTGCCAATGGGGTCGCCATCATTAGGCGGATTATTATTGGAGGGCAAAAATAACCTTCAAGCTCCCTGGCTCGGCATCACCGCATTCCTGGTGTTGGCCGTGCTGTTATCTCTGTTGATCTTTATCGGCGAAGCAGTGCGTGACGCCTTTGACCCAAGTAAGGTGTACTGATATGGCGACTTCTCCACTTCTGGACATTCAAAATCTCAGTGTTGCATTTCGCCAAGCGGGAGTTGATCGCCAGGTCGTCAGCAACCTTTCGTTGCAAATAGAGAGCGGTGAGACACTGGCTTTAGTGGGGGAATCTGGTTCGGGCAAGAGTGTTACCGCCCTGTCGATATTGCGTCTGCTGCCCTCGCCACCGGTCGTTTACCCCAGCGGCGATATTCTGTTTGCCGGAAAATCACTGTTACATGCCGATGAGCCGACATTACGCGCCATTCGCGGTGATAAGATTTCTATGATTTTCCAAGAGCCAATGGTGTCTTTAAACCCCTTGCATACTATTGAGAAACAGCTGGCAGAAGTGCTGTCACTGCACCGCGGTATGCGCCGGGAAGCCGCCAGAGCTGAAATTATTCAGTGCCTTGATCGGGTGGGTATTCGCAATGCCAAAGGCCGATTAGCGGATTTCCCACATCAGCTTTCCGGTGGAGAACGCCAGCGCGTGATGATTGCCATGGCCGTCCTGACCCAGCCCAAATTACTGATTGCCGATGAACCCACCACCGCGCTGGATGTTTCGGTGCAAGCTCAGATTTTGAGTTTGCTGAAAGAGTTAAAACAAGAGATGGGCATGAGCTTGCTGTTTATCACCCATAATCTGAATATCGTCCGCCGGCTGGCCGATAACGTAGCCGTGATGCGTGAGGGGCGCGTAGTTGAGCACAATACCCGCCAGGCGCTGTTTAGCGCACCACAGCATACTTATACTCGCCAATTATTAGACGCCGAGCCACAGGGTGACCCACTGCCGCTCCAGAGTGACCAGCAACCGTTGCTTGAAGTCAAAGGGCTACAAGTCGCTTTTGCGATTAAACGTGGCCTATTGCGCCGCACTGTCGCGCATCACTATGCCCTGAAAGATCTCAGCTTTGTGTTAAAGCCCGGTGAAAGTTTAGGTTTGGTGGGGGAATCCGGCTCGGGGAAAAGCACTACCGGCTTAGCTTTACTGCGCTTGTTGCCCTCTAAAGGGGAGATTTGGTTTAGTGGCCAGCCGCTACACAACCTCTCGCCCAAACAAATGCTACCTTATCGCAGCCGAATTCAGGTGGTTTTCCAAGACCCGTACTCAGCGCTAAACCCGCGCTTGAATATTCAGCAGATCATTGCTGAAGGGCTGGAAGTGCATCAGAAACTCAGTGCTGTGCATCGCGAGCAGCGCGTGATTAAGGCGATGGAAGAAGTCGGGTTGGATCCAGTCAGCCGCTATAGATATCCGACTGAGTTCTCCGGTGGCCAGCGCCAGCGCATTGCTATTGCACGGGCACTTATCCTGCAACCTCAGTTACTTATCCTCGATGAGCCAACCTCATCACTGGATAAATCGGTACAAGCGCAAATTCTGGCTTTGCTGAAATCCCTTCAGCAGCGCTACCAACTCAGTTACCTGTTTATCAGCCATGACTTGCAAGTGGTGCGGTCACTCTGCCACCAAGTGATTGTGTTGAAACAGGGGGAAGTGGTGGAGCAAGGTGACTGTCAGGCTATCTTTGCCGCGCCAAAACAGCAATATACCCAACAATTATTGCAATTTTCTGACTAATTTGGCGCGCATCAGGATGTCAGGGCACAGAAAACGTCAGCATAAAAAACTGACGAACACTTCATCCCAAATCAGAAGGGATAAAGTGCTGTCATGGTCTCGGCAATCGCCACCCCAACATCTTTCAAGCGGCACATAGTGGCACTTTCATCCTGACGATGAACAAACAGGCAAGGCTCGCCTTCCCATTCCACAATCGCGGAGTCCACTTGAATCTCTTGCAGTGAGAGATGAAGCCGCTGCATGATAATTTGCGCATGAGCGCCATCATGGCTCAGTAACTTCAGTCCCATGAGGTCATTATTGCTATCGTCTATCGCCGTCAATGGTATCGGTTCAACTTTTACGCCGATAAATCCCGATAGCCAGCGGTAACTTTGCGGCAGACGATGTACCACCGAAAGTTGGATATTATTCACGTATTTTTCCTAGTAAAAATAAAAATTCAAAAAAACTCACAAAGCACCACAATGACTCACACTGATTAAAGTTATAGCCGCTAAATTGTCATTGTGCTTGCTCCAAAGCTCATCAAAACACAATGTTGATAACAATTTAGAAACTTAAAATCTACAATGCCATTTTTTGTGCTGTTTTCAACCCTTATTCAGCCCGTTGCGCCAAGACTGAAACTGCCGGTTTGGGATTTAGATCCCATTTTTCGTTATTTTTATACCTTTATCGCGTCTATCTCAACCATTTTTCTTGCAAACCCATTACCTAATATCAGCCAACATTTTACATTTAAGGAACAATTCAGTGTCAATCAAACCAAATAAAATGAATTTAATTAATTGATAAATATATAAATTTATTGATATTCATCACCCGGTGACGAGTAAGAATAACGCGTAAAAATAACGTCATAACAGTTTCGTCTTTTTTATAACATCGCTCAAAAAGTTAACAATATGGTGTCAAACACAACTATGCAATAGATAATGATATGCATGCTTATTATGTTGATTGAGCGCAAGGATTCGGTCTTTTTTAGTAGTAATTGTGGCGATATTTAATCATGCACAGGGCGGAGAAAAGGAGAAGTAAACAAGGTGTGATTTGACAAATTGGCTACAAATAATAAACGTGAGGGCGCTTGGGAACATCGACCCTCACATTTCTTGATAGCGATTATTTCACCGCATTTTTATGTGGTCGGCTGGCATAAAAATACAACAGCATGGCGGCGATAATACAAAATGCCATTGAGCTGACCATCGGCCAGGCGCTACGCGATGGTGCCATCGACAACAGCGTCCCCACTATCGCACCGATACCAAAACGTAAAGTCCCCGCCAAAGAAGATGCCGTCCCCGCCATATGTGGGAAATCATCCAAAATGACGGCCATGGCATTCGAGGTAATCATCGCGATACAGCCCACATAAGCCGCGACGCCCAGTACCAGCGCCCAGAACCCTAACCCGGTGGCGCACACCACCAGCAGCCAGATGCCCATCACAAATTGTACCCACAGACCAAAACGGAACATTTTCAGTGCCCCGAAGCGGCGAACATTGCGGCTGTTGATCAATGTCATCAAGAATAAGAAAACAATATTCAGCGCAAAGTAATAGCCAAAGTTCTGCGGAGAAACTCCATTTAAATCAATATAAACAAACGGCCCGGCGCTGAGGAATGAGAACATACCTGCAAAAGAAAAACCGCTGGCCAGCATATAGCTCAGAACTTGCTTGTGGCGGAATAAAGCGCCAAAATTGCCGATAGTGGTGCGCAAATGAAACTTCTGCCGTTTCTCCTTCGGCAAGGTTTCTTTGATAAACAACGCAACCAATATCGCCCCCACCAATGCGGCTCCCGCCATCGTCCAGAAAATGGCATGCCAGCTAAACCACACCAGCAACGCGCCGCCGATAATGGGTGCCAGCAACGGCGCGATTGTCATCACCAAGACCACAAAAGACATCATGCGCGAGAAATCATCTTTGGTGAACATGTCCCGCATCAATGCATTAATCACAACACTGGCGGCGGCAGCTGATAAGCCGTGCAAGAAACGCAAATTAATCAGTTGCTCGATTGATTGCGCCATAGCACAGGCCATTCCTGCCAGTGCAAAGATGAGCGTTCCCCAGAAAATGACCGGCTTGCGCCCGATGCTATCCGCCATGGGCCCATAAAACATTTGTCCGATGGCAAACCCCAGCACATAGGCGCTTAGCGTCATCTGTACTGCGCCACTTTCTACACCAAATTGCTGTGCAATGATCGGCATACTGGGCAGATACATATCAATTGCCAAAGGCATCAGCATTGATAACAAGCCCAGGATAAAGATCAAACCAACGTGGGATGTCCGGTTTGTCGCTTCATTTTGATTACTGGCATGCACGTTCAACAACTCCTTCACTAACCTACTGCGGGTTGTACTCGTCAGACTTCAAGCCGCATGTGCATTGACCACGCCGCAATAGAAAATCAATTACAGATGAGGAGCGCCGACACTCGCAATTTCTTCGGCAGTCAGTGGGCGATACTCACCGGGTGCTAAATCATCATCAAGTTTGATGTCGCCAATACGTTCACGATGCAGTTCCAGCACACGATTTCCGACCGCACCAAACATGCGTTTTACCTGATGGTAGCGCCCTTCACTGATAGTCAAACGCACTAGCTGAGGCTCGATAACTTCAAGCTGCGCCGGTTTCGTCAATGATTTTTCGTTATGCAACTGTACGCCGTCAGTAAACTGCTGCGCCGTATCATCAGCAACCGGGTGTTCCAGTGTCACCAAATAGGTTTTTTCGCAATGATGGCGTGGAGAGGTAATGCGGTGCGACCATTGACCATCGTCGGTCATCAGCACCAGTCCGGTGGTGTCGATGTCTAACCGCCCTGCCGCGTGAAGCTTATAAGCCACGGGTTCATCAAGGAAATACAGCACGGTTGGGTGATCCGGGTCTTCTGTTGAACACACATAACCCTGCGGTTTGTTCAGCATAAAATAACGTGGGCCAACTGTCTGTTGTAATGGGTTGCCATCAAATCTCACGTCTTGTTCTGGCGTCAGCTTAATGGCACCACTTTTGACTATTTCGCCATCAACAGTGACGCGTTTTGCCCGTAGCTCGCGCGCGACCAACGCCCGGCTAACCCCTAATTGCTGAGATAAAAACTTGTCCAATCGCATTAAATCTACTTTGCCTGTTGTCTTGTCGTGCCACAGAGGGGCGCGATACCCGCACTTACACCTGCCAATGATGACAGAATGCTAATAATACGGTGTGAAATTAATTAAACAGTATAGCGGCGGTTGCCCTATCATCCTAGGAACAGTTACGCAAAAAGCCGTTATTGAGAAACAGCTTATCTGCACGGCATCGCCCCCTCGCGCAGGCCGCCACACACGGGCATAATAATAGAAAGCCTTGAAGATAATAATAGAAAACCTTGAAGATAAATGGCACTTATACGTTGAAAGTAAATGTTACGTCACAGGAAAGTGCCGCAAGCAATGAATGAGTTTAACCAATTGAGAATAATGACAAAAATCATCTGGCAGGCGCATTAATGGCTTTTACACTACGCCCTTATCAACAAGAAGCGGTGGATGCGACGCTAGCTTATTTTCGTCGCCATACCGAACCGGCGCTCATTGTCTTACCCACTGGCGCAGGTAAAAGTCTGGTTATTGCTGAATTAGCAAAACTGGCGCGTGGGCGTGTTTTGGTACTAGCGCATGTCAAAGAACTGGTGGCGCAAAATCATGCCAAATATTGTGCTTATGGTTTAGAAGCAGACGGTTTAGAGGCCGATATTTTTGCCGCTGGCCTGCAACAACGCCAAAGTGAGGGGAAAGTGGTTTTTGGCAGTGTGCAATCCGTGGCACGGAATCTGTCACTGTTTGATAGTGCCTTTTCGCTGCTCATTATCGATGAATGTCATCGAATCAGTGACGCAGATGACAGCCAATATCAGCAAATTATTCAGCATTTACGCACGACTAACCCGCGTTTACGTTTGCTGGGACTGACGGCGACCCCTTACCGCTTGGGCAAAGGCTGGATTTACCAATTCCACTATCACGGTATCACTCGAGGTGATGGGAAATCCCTATTCCGCGATTGTATTTATGAATTGCCCCTGCGTTATATGATTAAGCACGGTTTTCTGGTGCCACCGGAGCGGCTGGATATGCCGGTCGTGCAATATGATTTCAGTCGGTTGACCAGCAATAGCGACGGCATGTTCCGTGAAGCGGATTTAGACCGCGAGCTTAAACAGCAGCAAAGAATCACCCCACATATTGTTAGTCAGATAGTTGAATATGCCGCCCATCGCCGTGGCGTGATGATTTTTGCCGCCACTGTCGAACATGCCAAAGAAGTCTACGGGCTACTCCCCAAAGGCCAGGCGGCGCTGGTGAGTGCCGGAACGCCCCCCGCCGAGCGGGATGCTTTAATCACTGCTTTTAAGCAGCAGAAATTACATTATTTGGTGAATGTGGCGGTCTTAACGACCGGTTTTGATGCCCCACATGTTGATTTGATTGCAATTCTTCGCCCAACCGAATCCGTCAGCTTGTATCAACAAATTGTTGGGCGCGGCTTGCGGCTCTCGCCGGGCAAAGAAGATTGTCTGATTCTGGATTATGCCGGCAATCCCCACGACCTTTTCACCCCAGAAGTGGGTACCAGCAAACCCCACACCGGCAGCCAGCCAGTACAAGTCTTTTGCCCAGACTGCGGTTTTGCCAATATTTTCTGGGGAAAATGCACCGAATCCGGCGAGATTATTGAGCATTATGGCCGCCGCTGTCAGGGCTGGTTTGAAGATGATGATGGCGCACGAGCCCAATGTGATTACCGCTTCCGCTTTAAATCCTGCCCACATTGCGGGGCGGAAAATGATATTGCCGCCCGCCGCTGTCATCAGTGTCAGGAGGTGCTGGTCGACCCCGATGATATGCTGAAAGCTGCCCTGAAATTAAAGGACGCGCTGGTATTGCGTTGCGGTGGAATGAGTTTGGAAAGTGGCCAGGATGTAAAAGGCGAATGGCTAAAAATCACTTATTACGACGAAGATGGCACCGATACCAGTGAGCGTTTTCGCTTAACTACCGCCGCCCAGCGGATGGCATTTGAGCAAGTTTTCCTGCGCCCTCATCAACGGGCGCCTGGGGTTACACTGAAATGGCAAACTGCCGCCGATATCATCGCTCAGCAGGCGCTACTGCGTTATCCGGATTTTGTGGTCGCCCGCCGCCGTGGACAATGGTGGCAAATCAGGGAAAAGGTTTTCGATTATCAGGGACGTTTTAGGCGGGCTGACTCTCTCGCCTAAGCCGCATTAAGCCTGATAAATTCATAGTTTCGTTTGCTGTCTGGCCGATATTTCGCTAGAATGTCGCCCGCTTTGCTCTGGGTTTACCCAAGTAAAGCCGAGTATCGAACCTGTTGCTGGGTCGCCTGTAGCAGGGTTAATTTTCTTTAAGAGAAAACAAAATGACCACTATCAATGTAGAAGTACGAAACGACCAGGGTAAGGGTGCGAGCCGCCGCCTGCGTGCAGCAAATAAATTTCCGGCAATCATTTACGGTGGTTCAGAGGCAGCAATCGCTATCACTCTTGATCATGACACCACCAAGAACCTTGAATTGAAACCGGGCTTTTATGATTCAGTACTGACTTTGGTTGTCGACGGTAAAGAAACCAAAGTTAAAGTACAGGCTGTTCAGCGTCACGCTTTCAAGCCAAAACTGACTCATATCGACTTCGTTCGCGTTTAATCGCGTCGCTTTCGATATTCGGGACGCCGAAATAAAAAACGCCGCTTCTGCGGCGTTTTTTATTAGCTGAATAAAGTCATGGTGCAAACAATTACTTCTTACCCGCATTGCGCTGTAGCTGATCACGCAGATTGGGAGGAGTGCCTTTAATGGTCAAGGTGTCCGTCGCCGCATCCCAAAAAATACGCTCGCCCAGTAACAACGCATCAAAATTGATACTCAACCCACCGCCACTACCTGCAAACTTGGTCAACTGACGCAAAGTGCTGCGATCTGCCGGGAAACTCTCTTCCAATGCATAACCCTGCTCAGCAGAGAATTGTTGGAAATCTTTTTCGCCCAACTTTGGTAACTCTTGCGAAAGCTCCTGCAAGGCAATTTCTTCACCGGCCTGCAACTGCTCATTACAATAGCTATAAACCTGCTGACGATAAGCCTGGCGCTCATTTTTACCCAGCTCGGCATCCGCACAATAATCATCAACCGCCTGTAATAAACCACGGTTTTGCGCTTTAGTATCCAGACCTTCACTTGCGGCCAAGAAATCCATAAAGAAATCAGATACTTTACGCCCTACTCGCCCTTTCAAGAAAGTCAGATAACGGGTTGATTCCGGGTTGTTTTCCCATTCAGTTAAATCAATACGGGCCACAATATCAGCACGATTGATATCAAGATAATGAGTCGTGCTCAGGTCAAGTTGCTCATTCACCCGCATGCTATTACAGCTGCTTAGCACTGAAATCAGTAAATATTCCACCGCCAGATAGCGGTATTGGCAAAACAGTACCACGCCACCTTCAGCAAACGGATATTTGGCTAACTCATCGCGTAAACGCCCGGTTGCCGCACGACTAAAGCTGAGGAAATCTTCATCACCCTTACGGCTCCGTTTCAGCGCATCAGCCAGCTCACTTTGTTCATTAAACAACCCATAAGCTTTGCTTTTGGCACTGTAAACCCGATGCAGCTCGGCCATCATTTCTTCAACTACAGCATTGGCTGGTAACAACGAATCGCGCAATACCACATCAAGCGTTTGTTCATCACGTTTGATAAGCTGATGTAAGGCTATCTGGTCAATATCCAGACTCATGATAAATACTCCTTTTGGCTAGGGCCGTATTCAATCACTGATGCCTGAGAGCTGCAACTCAAAAGCTATCTCGGCCCCCAATTAATGGCTAATGATTCTTAATGCTATAAAATAGCGGAAAAGCGCGTCTCTATACGGTAAGATATGGGACTTTGTCAGGTGTTGAGCACAATTTCTATGCCACAATCATCCCGTTATAGCGACGAACACGTTGAAAAATTGCTGTCAGAATTAGTCAGCGTACTGGAAAAACACCGTACCCCAACCGATCTTTCTTTGATGGTTTTGGGAAATATGGTAACAAATCTGATCAATACCAGCATTGCTCCTGCGCAACGCAAAGTATTGGCTCGTTCTTTCGCTGAAGCCCTCCAAGCTTCAGTACGTGAAGATAAAGCTCATTAATTTACCGGCCAAGACTACAATCTCAATATGGTGACAAATCGTCAGCGCTATCGTGAAAAAGTCTCCCAGATGATCAGCTGGGGGCACTGGTTCGCCCTGTTTAACATCCTGTTCAGCTTGGCGCTGGGTAGCCGCTATTTGTTTATCTCCGATTGGCCTTCATCGCTGATTGGCCGTGTCTATGCCCTTGTCAGTTGGCTTGGGCACTTTAGTTTTATTGTTTTTGCTGCCTATTTATTGGTGATATTCCCACTGACTTTTGTGGTGATGTCGCAACGGCTACTCCGTTTCCTTTCCGCCGCCTTTGCCACTGCGGGCTTAACCCTGCTTCTGGTAGATACCGAGGTTTTCACCCGCTTCCACTTGCATCTTAACCCCGTAGTATGGGAGTTAGTGGTTAACCCGGATCAAACTGAGCTGGCGCGTGATTGGCAATTGATGTTTATTGCCGTGCCGGTCATTTTTCTTGTCGAGATGCTTTTCGGTACCTGGGCATGGCAAAAACTACGCAGTCTCAACCGACAGCGCTTTGTAAAGCCGCTGGTTGCCGTGTTTATTTCCGCCTTCTTTGCCTCACATCTGATTTATATCTGGGCAGATGCTAATTTCTATCGCCCCATCAGTATGCAGCGCGCGAACTTACCGCTCTCCTATCCGATGACAGCGCGTAAATTCCTTGAGAAACATGGTCTGCTTGACCAAGAGGAATATCAGCGGCGCTTGGTAGAACAAGGTAATCCAGATGCATTGACCGTTGAATATCCCCTCAGCCCGATCGCCTTTAGCGACAAAGGCAGCGGTTATAATCTGTTATTAATTGTGGTTGATGGCATCCGTGCCAATAGCCTGCAAAAAGACATGCCAGTTTTGGCTGAATTCGGCCATTCAAACATCCAATTTGACCAGCATTACAGCTCGGGTAATCGTCAGGATACCGGGCTGTTTGGGCTGTTTTACGGTATTTCCCCAACCTATTTAGATGGTGTTCTTTCTTCACGTAAACCTTCTGCATTCATCACGTCATTGAGTGCTCAAGGCTATCAGTTTGGATTGTTCTCATCCGATGGTTTTGCCTCGCCGCTCTATCGCCAGGCGTTGTTATCTGATTTCACCTTACCTGCCCCGGCAGAACAAACTGACAGCGAAACTACAGCACAATGGCAACAATGGCTGTCCACACTGAATAATAATACGCCGTGGTTCTCATACATTAACCTTAACGGGTCAATTGAAGCGCAAGATCCTGTTGTTGGTCATAAAGTTGCCACGCCAGCCGATTTTATTCGCCATTATAAAACGGGTGCAAAAGATGTGGATCAGCAGATTGCGACCATTCTGGATACGCTAAAACAACGCGGACAACTCGATAAAACCGTAGTTATTATTACTGCCAGCCATGGTGTCGAATTTAATGATAGCGGCAATGATAGCTGGGGGGCTGGCAGCAGCTTTAATCGTCAACAGTTGCAAGTCCCGTTAATCGTCCATTGGCCGGGCACGCCCGCACAGAAAGTGAACAAGTTAACCAACCACGAAGATATTATGACCACACTGATGCAGCGGCTATTGCACGTTAAAACCGCAGCAGAGGATTATTCGCAAGGGGAAGACTTATTCGCCGCACAACGCAACAACAACTGGGTAGCGACGGGCGATAATGGCACTCTGGTTATCACTACACCAACACAAACGATTGTGTTAGATAATAATGGTGGATACCGGGCTTATGACGAGCAAGGTAATGAAATTAAAGATGAAAAACCACAACTCCCATTACTGTTGCAAGTGCTGACTGATATAAAACGTTTTATTGCGAACTAGCTCTAAAAACCGAGCCATGGGCGCTTAAAAAACCAGCAAACGATTTTGACAAGTCTTGCATTAGTCACTGCAAAATGTAGTATAAATGCCACTGTATCGGCATGTAGCGCAGCTTGGTAGCGCACCGTCATGGGGTGTCGGGGGTCGGAGGTTCAAATCCTCTCATGCCGACCAAAATACCCTAAGAAAACCAATCCGTTAGGGTTGGTTTTTTTGTTTGTGGGGTTTGGTGATGGTAAAAAAATGGTAAAGCCCCAACTACATACGTCGAGGTTAAGTCAGTAATGAACTGATTGTTTCTACTGTCTGATTATATGTTCCATCATTTCACTTGGTTTAAAGAAAAAATATTCCTGGAAATGCGAGCTGCCCCTAAACAAATTGCTGCGCAATGCGGGTTTCAAGCTAACAATATTCTGGCAATGTTATAAGCCGCCCATATGGTTGAGCGGCTTTCTCTGATAAAAAGCTTGTCGAGGAATTAGAGTTCTTCACCATTGCTGGCAATAACTTTCTTATACCAGCCAAAACTCAATTTACGCGAACGCGCCATCGTGCCAGTCCCATCATCATTTTTATCCACGTAGATAAAGCCATAACGTTTGCTGTATTCACCTGTCGTGAATGATACACAGTCGATGCAGCCCCATGGGGTGTACCCCATCAAGTCCACGCCATCTTCAAACACCGCTTTTTTCATTTGCTCAATATGGGCTTTGAGATACGCAATGCGGTAATCATCGTGAACCATGCCGTCATCAGCAACGTGGTCGATAGCACCAAAGCCATTTTCAACAATAAATAGCGGCTTTTGGTAACGCTCATACAATACGCTCAGTGAATAACGCAAGCCGACAGGATCAATCTGCCATCCCCAATCAGATGCTTTAACATGAGGATTAGGTACACTGCCCTCAAAGCCGGAAAGAGAATGTCCACTCCCCGGATGGGTTGCAGAAACCGCATTACTCATGTAATAACTCAGCCCCATGTAATCCGCGCAACCTTCACGAAGAATGTCGAGATCACCCTCTTCCATATTAATAGTGAAACCGCGACGCGCCCATTCATTCAGAATGTAGGAAGGATAGTAACCACGCATATGAACATCACCGAATAGATAACGCTCACGCATAGCTTCTACTGAATACATCATGTCATCTGGATGGCAAGAGAATGGATATAGCGGCACCATCGCGACCATACAGCCAATTTTGAATTCTGGATTAATGGCGTGGCCCAGTTTGACCACTTTGGCACTGGCCACAAACTGATGATGCAGAACCTGATACATTGTTTCTTCAGGGTTTTCTTGTTCAGTGAACACCACACCAGAGCAGCAATAACCAAATAACGGATACTTCCAGTTACGTTGGTTATTGATCTCATTGAATGTCATCCAATATTTGACTTTGCTTTTATAGCGCTCCATGACCACTTCACTGAATTTCACGAAGAAGTCGACCACTTTCCGATTTTTCCAGCCACCGTATTCTTTAACCAAGTGCCATGGCATTTCGAAGTGAGACAACGTAATCACCGGTTCAATACCGTATTTCAGTAGCTCATCAAACATATCATCGTAAAATTGCAGACCAGCCTCATTCGGTTGCTGCTCATCACCTTTCGGGAAAATGCGCGTCCAGGCAATGGAAGTTCGGAAGCATTTGAAGCCCATCTCAGCAAACATTGCGATGTCTTCTTTGTAATGACCATAAAAATCAACCGCTTCATGATTTGGATAGCGATAACCGTCTTGCACACCATCAGTTATCACACGGTCAACACTGTGTGAGCCACCGGACAATACATCGGCAATACTTATACCTTTGCCGCCTTTATCCCAGCCGCCTTCAACCTGATGCGCTGCAACTGCGCCGCCCCATAAAAAATCTTTCGGTAATTGTTTGTGGCTCATAAATTTATTCCTTAGTACTGCGGGCAATCGTTCACCCTGAAAATGGAAATCAATGACGGGTGATAGCCCGTCCGAACATTAAATATTTTAACCCTGATTCATTTGCGCCTGAACAAGTGGTGCATCGGATGTTTTAGCACTGCTTGATTGTGCAACATTTTCTGTCTCATCCGTAAACCCAACCAACCAAGTGAAAACGGCACCCAAGACGAAAGCAACAGTGATTGATAGCAAGAATCCCAGGAACTGTGTCATATGCCCTTCTTTAAAGAAGACTGGCAGTACTGCGATACCGGGCAGGCAATAACTCCATGACACAGCATTAAAACTCCCTGCAATAGCCCCGCCGATCCCCCCAGCAGCACAACTGCATAAGAAAGGTTTTTTTAAGCGTAATGCCACACCGTAAATAGCCGGTTCGGTAATACCGAATAAAGCCGTAATCCCTGCTGACAATGAAATTCCTTTCATTTCACTGTTGCGCGTTTTTAAATAAACGCCGAACATGGTTCCGGCCATAGCAAAGACCGCAGAGGCTTGCAAACCAGTGAAAGTGTCATAACCCAATGTAGCATAGTTACCCACAGTGACTGGGGTGATACCCCAATGAACACCCAATGTAACTAATGGTTGCCAGAATGCCCCAACCATAAACCCTGCTATCGCTGGGCTGAGGTTATAAAGTGTATTGTAAACACCACCAATAGCCCCACCTATCAAGTTACCCACCGGGCCAAATACCAGCAGGGTTAATGGCACCATAATGGCAATACAGAACATCGGGGTAAACAGATTACGCACCACCATCGGCAGCACTTTTTCACAGAAGCGCTGCACATAAGACATCGCCCAAACCATCAAAATGATCGGGATAACCGAGGCGGTGTAGCTCAGGTATTGCACGGGAATACCGAAGAAATCCAAAGTAGGTGATGACAAAGGAATACCGGCGATGGTATTCAAAATATGGGCAACCTGCGGATTATTCAGTGCTTCATGCATCAATTGCTGAACCGCAGGATCGGCTGAGTTCACCGTGACGATTTTGTTGGCCGTGAGCATGTTCATATAATCTGGGCTGATCAGCGCACATGCAGTAATAACGGCGGTGAAAGGGTTAACATTGAATTTCTTGGCGGCAGTAAAGGCTACCATCACTGGCAGGAAGGTAAAACCGGTCCAGGAAACAAAGTTTAGAATACGATAAGTGCCGCTGGCGGCATCCATCCAACCTATCGCGGCAAGGAAAGAAATAATCCCTTGTAAAATACCGCAAGCAGCCAGTGGATAAAGGAACGGCGCAAAAATACTCGAGATAATATCCATTAAGCGACTAACAATACCGACTTTAGGTGCTGCCACCGGCGCGCTTTCATCAATATTAATCAGGTTCATCACATGCTTATAAGCATCACCGACGTGGTTACCAATAACCACTTGCATTTGCCCACCCGCTTCAATGACGGTAATAACCCCTTTAACACGATTTAATTTTTCTTTATCGACAGCTTTATTATCTTTCAATATAAAGCGTAAACGCGTTGCACAATGTGTGACGGTAATCACATTATTATCGCCGCCGATATATTTAATAATTTCTTGGGCGGTCAATGAGTAATCAATTGCCATTATTAGTCTCCTGCCACGAGTGCTGAGTATAAGATAAACAGAGTGTTCCCGGGTTATTATTAATATTCTTTTTCGATTGAGGCTGAAGTTTAACAAAAAGAAAAGCGAAGTCACGATATAACAAAAACCGTGACTTGGAATATGTAACATGTAAAAAACACCCTGTTTTATCGAGTGTTTTTATTAATTAACTTGGAGAGTTTCTTACCGATAGTCTCAATAATATATAATACTGGAATCTGAGTGGTAATATTATATTGGCCTTCCAATACAATAGGTGGCATATGGTAGGAAATATTTAAATCCGCCATCTTAGCCAATGTTGAGTTATCACTGTTGGTTAAGCTAATAATTTTGCAATTCTGCAAGCTGAACTGATTAGCAATACGAATAATTTCCTCGGTCTCACCAGAGACAGAGAAAATAATCGCAATCGCATCCTGATACATGTCACTATTAATCGGATAATAGGGATCGTCAATATAAGTGCTGTACTTACCTATATTAGAGAAGAAACGTGCGCTGTATTTCCCTAATGCACCAGATGTTCCTATTCCAACAAAAATTATTCGGCGTGTAGCGGCTATTTGAGCTGCTACCGTATCAAGTAACTCATCAAATTCGCTATTATTGATACTTTTAAAATAGCTAATTATTTCACTGATACCAAAAGTAACAGGTGGTTTTTCATCATGTTCTAAATACAGTTTAAAACGAATACGGAATTCAGAGTAACCATCACAATTCATTTTTTTGCAGAAACGTAAAACCGTGGTCGTCGATACTCCCGCAGCATCCGCCAATTCTCTGATGGTCATGTACATCACTTTATCAGTATTTTTTATGATGTAGTTATAGACGATCAATTCCAGTTCGTTCAGCGATGATATTTCTTTATATGTAAACATACTGGTACCTGAAACGATGCTATGGCTTGAGATGGGTAAATTTAGCATGAAATGAGCGGACTCACGAGGGCGTTATGCGGGAATGGGGAGGGGGGGCGGCGAGTGAACATACCGGGCCGTTCAGCCCGGTCTATTACAGTAAATAATCCTGCATTATTACTGTGGCGTGACAGGCCGATTGATATCAGGGGCGGTTGACAGGTCGATTCGGCTTAATAGCACACGATAAGTTTTCCATGCTGTGAGTTGTTCTTTATCATCGCCAGTTGCTAATTAACACACGATATTGGCATTGATTTGGTCATTGAAGTCACTGATAGAAACGCCGCCACCGCCCCAACAACTTTTTTGCGTCGCATTGGGGTCATGTCAGTCCTCCATTTTGTGTAATGCGTCATAACATACCGCAATGGCGGCTGGAATATTTTCTACTGTTTTATTGCGCAGAAAATCTCGTAACATTTCAGTTCTACGTTGTTCTTCTTTAATTATTGCGTCTTTTTCTCGTAAATTAACATAATAGGTTTTGACAGTAAAAATCATGCTAATCACGGTGCCGAGAATAAAGATATAATCTTGTAAACTCAGGGCCGAGAATAATGCCAGTGACCCAGTCCACCAATACGGAAGCTGACTTTGTTCATTCATTTATGACCTCTCTCCATTACACTGGCGTGTATGACTAACAGAAACAGGAAAGCCCCGGCAATGCGGGGCTTTCCTGTTATTCAATCAGTGTGTAACTAACCAGTGATATCACACTAATACACTTTTTTCAGGCCACGTTAATGTTTTTTCATAAATATGTAAGTTTTCTATCAGCGGGTTCATTTCTAGTTTCACATTCAGCACCGCAGGTAATTTGATATTATTGCTAACGGTAATAAAATTGACTCATGAAAAAGAAGCCATTAACGCCAAAATAATTACCAGTATAAACAAGTAGATAAGATATCATCTAAAAACAATTATTTAACCTCATTCTGCACTAACATGGTGAAAACCAGGTTGTTTTACACAAAATAGAACTGTATATTAACACAGTATTTTTAACTTAGGAAAGAAGCGATGCGAGTTGAATTAATTTATGACAAACGGAATGTCGCCGGCCTGGCTAACGCCAATGAAATGATCAAAGCAGAATTGACCAAGCGCGTACACCAAGTGTTCCCCAATGCAGAGGTTAAGGTCAAACCAATGCAAGCTAATGGCATTAATACCGATGCGAGTAAACAAGAGAAATCTGTGCTCAATCGTTTGGTAGAAGAGATGTTTGATGAAGCAGATCAATGGTTAGTGAGTGAGTTTTAACCCCGATTAAGCCGGGTAACCCAGCCCGGCTCATATCAATTTTAATTGATCAGTCATCGTTATAATTAATTATATTTAAACACTTAATTTTATTTTAATCTTTAATTAACAATTTTAAATCCCTCTCAATGTTAACTTCCGCATGAAGCTTTAAACAAATTAAAGGTTAATAATGAAAGTTAATATTACAGTAAAAAAAAACCTCAGCATATTCATGCTACTCGCCTTATCTCACTCTGCGGTAGCCAGTTATCATACTAAGATAACTGATAGTTTGACTGTCAGTACCTCACTGGGGTTATTAAATACAGAATCAAATGAATATGTTTATGACCGAAACAGCCGAAAAATAAGTCAGTTAGATTGGAAAGCTGAGAATACCCCGATTGTTAAAATAGATATCTCATGGGATGTGTTATCACGTTTAACTTTCACCGCTCGCGGGTGGTCTACATTATCATCAAGCAAAGGCACTATGGATGATTATGATTGGAATCAGACAAACCAAACCAAGTGGACGGATTGGTCTCATCATGAAAAAACCCATTTGAACTATGCTAACGAAATTGATCTGAATGCAAAGTTTTGGTTTTTAAAACAAGACAATTATCGTATTGGTTTGATGAGTGGCTATCAACGTAATAACAATGATTGGACCGCCTATGGTGGAAACTATCATTACAACAATGGTAACAATATTTTTACAGCTTCAGATACCGTTGCAGCAATCGGTTATAAACAAAATTTTGATATGACCTACATTGGTTTAGCTGGAAGCTATCATTATCAAAAATTTGAGTTTAATACCTCGCTGAAATATAGCCGTTGGGTCAATGCCAATGCACAGGATGAACATTATTCACGCAAACTTTCCTTCAAAGACAGCAGCAAAAACTCGCGCTATTACGCAGTCGTGGTGGATGCGGGATATTATATCACCCCAAGGACCAAATTATTTGTAGAAGCTGCCTGGAATCAATACACCGAAGGGAAAGGAACAACGCAAATCCTCAACCGGAATACCGGCACATCACAAAATAATCTTGATGGCTCAAGCATCGCGCAGAAAAATCAAACTATCGCCATGGGATTTCTGTACACTTTTTAACCCATCGATATACAAGTAATAACAAATCATCAGCATCAGTGTCGTGTGAAATAGCCTATTTCAGCGGTATTGATGCTGATTTTGTATTTTAAATATCACTATTTTTTTCAACTTTATTTTAATTTTTACGGCTACGTTAGGTTTGCAAGAATAGTCAAGTTTCTGTTTTTATTGAATATCATTCTCAACAAAATTCTCCTACCTTGTCACCATTACATAAAGAAGAATTAACAATGGTGCATAAATGGAAGTTTGTTACTGTGACTCACCTCAAGTTTTTCTATATCACGCCGTTACTTGAATTATGCCCTCCCCTACATTTAGGACGCTCTATGCTTGATTCCATTCGTTCACGTATTCTGGCTGCCTGTATCATCATCGTGGCTGGTTCGCTTGCCATTAATACTTATTTTAACTACTCCGTTGCCAACAAATATAACAATAGTGCTATCGATAATACCTTGAAGGCGGTAACTGCCAGCCATGGGGTTGGGATTGCAGATTGGGTGGCGATGAAAACACAGATGATTGTGTCGCTTAAAGAAAGCGCATTGGCAGCAGACCCTATTGCAGCTTTACGCCAAGTGGCTGCGGCGGGTAACTTTATTAACGTTTATATCGGTTACGCAAATAAGACGGCTATTTTTTCTAATCCAGATGGCATTCCTGCTGACTATGATCCCACCGGTCGCCCTTGGTATTTACAAGCAGTGAAAGCGGGTAGCCCAGTGGTGACCCCCCCTTATATTGATGCAGGAACTAATCAATTAGTCGTGACTTTTGCCTTGCCTATTATTCAGGATGGCAATGTGAAAGGGGTATTAGCTGCCGATGTCACCATGGACAGCGTGATTACAAACGTAAAATCTATCCATCCAACAGAGGGTAGTTTTGGTATGTTAATTGATGCTAACGGCACAATTATCGCCCATCCAGACGTGCAATTAACCCTAAAACCGCTGAGTGAAATCGCGCCGACATTGGATCTTAAAGCCCTGTTGACCGCAACCGCCCCTACCGCGGCTGAGATTGATGGCAGCACTAAGTTGTTACTTGCACAAGCGGTCCCCGGCACTCAGTGGTTTACTGTCGTCGCGCTGGACAAAGCCCACGCCACTGCCGGTATGCGCTCATTATTGACCACATCCCTGGTAACCCTGATTGTCATCATCTTAATTGCCATTGTCATTATTAGCCTGATTACCCAGCGCGCCCTGACACCACTGAATCATGTCCATAAGGCTATGGATGCTATCAGTTCTGGCTCGGAAGATTTAACCCAGCGCTTGCCGGTAGAAGGCCGTGATGAAATGGCCAAAATAGCCATTTCATTCAATAAATTTGCTGACAAACTCAGCGGCGTTATGGCGCAGATCCGCAATACCAGCGAATCTGTCAGCATTGCGGCGAATGAAATTGCGGCAGGTAATCAGGATTTGTCTGGCCGAACAGAGTCAGCCGCTGCCAGTTTGCAACAAACCTCGGCAGCACTCGAACAAATCTCAGCAACCGTGGCGCAATCTGCCAGTGCGGCAAGGCAAGCTAATACCGCGGTTCTCTCAGCCGCCAATGATGCTTCTCGTGGTGGCGAAGTTATCGCGAAAGTTATCACGACCATGGAGTCTATTGAGGCGGCTTCGGGCAAAATCGGGGATATTACCAGTGTCATTGATGGCATCGCTTTCCAGACCAATATTCTGGCACTGAATGCGGCAGTAGAAGCTGCGCGCGCCGGTGAGCAAGGTCGTGGATTTGCCGTGGTGGCGGGAGAAGTTCGCACCTTAGCGCAACGCAGCGCACAAGCGGCAAAAGAGATTAAAACCCTGATTGACTCGACGGTGAGCAGTGTTGCCTCTGGCTCCGGTCAGGTGCGGCAAGCCAGTAATACCATGACCGAGATTGTGAGCAGTGTATCTGATGTCACGACAATTATGTCAGAAATCACTAATGCGGCAGATGAACAAATGCGCGGTATTAATGAGATAAATAGCGCAGTGACTCAATTGGATACCATGGTGCAACAAAATGCCGCATTGGTGCAGGAATCAACCGCGGCCTCTGCTGCATTACAAGCCCAGGCGGCTGATTTGACCAGTGCCGTGAACCAATTCAAGATCTAATGCCCTTTCGTTGCAGCGAGTGACATTCAACCCGCTGCAACGCCCTACTCAAGCATTATCCTACTCAAGCACTATCCGCGCGCCAATTTTAAGCGGTGCGAAATTGTCTGGCGCAATCCCGGCTTCTGTCAACGCGAGCTTCAGCTGTTGTGGCGGTTCATCCAGAGATTCATCGGCCAACTCAAACACCCCCCAGTGGATAGGCACCGTCACAGGTTGCTGTAATTGTTTAAATAACTGCACTGATTGCTGCGGATCCATATGCTGCGCGTTCATAAACCAACGCGGGGCATAAGCACCAATCGGCAATGCCGCATAGTTAAATGGCCCCAATCTTTCACCAATGGTCAGTAATTGCGGGCTATACCCCGTGTCACCGGTGAAATAGAAATTGATTTCATCGCGCTTAACCACCCAGCCCGACCACAAACTTTGGTTACGATCCCAAGGTGTGCGCATGCTCCAATGCCGCGCGGGCACACAATGAAACTCAAATTCGGCGGCAAGATGGCTATCCCACCAATCTAATTCATGAACATGGCGAGCACCATGCTGCAGAAACCAACTTTTCAGCCCCAGTGGCGCTAAAAAAGTCACGTCGGGGAAACGGCATAATAATTGGGTAATGGTTCTGACATCCAAATGGTCATAATGATTGTGAGAAATCACAACTACATCAATATGCGGTAACTCCTTTACGCTGGCAGGTGCAGGTGTCCTGCGCTCTGGGCCGTAAAAATTGAGCGGCGAAGCCCGGCTGGACAGCACGGGATCAAACAGCACAGTTTTGCCACTTACACGCAATAATAACGAAGCATGTCCCAGCCACCACAAAGCATCTTGTTGGCCGCTGAAATCTGCCGGTTGCCACCAGTCAGTGACAAACTGTGCATAACCTTGCTGCGGGGGTTTCGGTAAGGACTGGCGCTTTCGCTCCTCACGCCAGCGTTTCAGATCCTGCGAATGATGGACAACTGGCTCCAGATTCTGAAATCCAAACTCTGTATGGTGTGGCTTACTGGCATCATAATAAGGGTTTTTCTTCGCCATTTTACGTCCTTCACTGCTAGCCACTCTTGCAGCCAGAATTCATTCATGGGCCATGCCCGTAACACTTCACACTTCACACTTGCCCAATATGAATACTTTCACCCGGTGGGCAAGTTGTCAGAATAATAAGATTTAATGCCAATGATGATATTTCAGAAAACTGATTTAAATCTTGCCACACTTATCACGGTCACGATTGTCATAAGCAGGCATTATCACTCATTCATATTCTTATAGATATTTTGTTTTTTACTGAATATTTCCACCTCTCTACTAAATTGATTCATATCAATTTTTACTGTGATACGCGCTATTTCTGGCGACAAAACCCTTTTTCGTGATCCAACGCTCATTTTTAACGGCAACACTCCTTTATAAACAAAACGATTATCCATTATTAATGAAACATTGTTTTAATTTGAGGTGGCGGTAAGAATGAGTAAAGCTATTACAACAAGACATACGTTGGCGTATGGGAGCGCTAACTTACTGGGGAGCGGGGCGCTGGCAATCAGTGGTGCCTGGCTGATGTATTTCTACACCACCTTTTGCGGGCTGTCGGTGGTAGAGGCGGCCACTATTTTTTCAATCGCCAGTATTCTCGATGCAATCAGTAACCCGGTAATGGGTTATATCACTGATAACTTTTACAATACCCGACTTGGCCGTCTATTTGGCCGCCGGCGCTTCTTTATCTTGCTGGGTATTCCACTGGTATTGGTCTATCCAATGCTGTGGATGAGCGGATTTGGTTTCTGGTATTACTTGCTGACCTACGCATTGTTTGAACTGATTTATACCTCCATCATGGTGCCGTATGAAACACTGGCGACCGAGATGACCACTGATTTTGCCAAACGCTCAAAATTAACCGGTTCTAAAGCTATTTTCGGCAAGGTCGCCAACTTCCTGGCGGCTTTTATCCCCGGCCAGTTTATTGCTATTTATGGTAAAGATTCCGCAACGCCTTTCCTCTATACCGGTATCGCCTACGGCTTGATTATGTGCTGCGCCATGATTTGGCTTTACAGCTCATCCTGGGAGCGCCCGGCCAGCGAAGTGGTGAGAGAAACCACTAGCAGTTTGGGCCAAGCCTTGAAAAAAATGTGTGTGGATATGGCCTCCACTTTCCATCTGCGTATTTTCCGCAAACATCTGGGCATGTACCTGTTCGGTTTTGGTGCTGAATGGTTGTTCGCGTCTGCATTCACATACTTTATTATTTTTGGTCTGGGCCAGGATGCAACGCTGGTTTCTCAGCTCAACAGTTTCAGTTCAATCATGCAGTTGATTTCTACCGCTATCTTTATCGGTATTTGCGTCAAAATGGGCTTTGCTCGCCCGTTCCGCATTGCCTTGCAAGTGGTGATTGTCAGTGTGATTGCCTATGCGGCGCTCTATTTCACCGGTTGGTCTCAAGCCACGACAGTGATTGTGTTGTTCTGCATCACTGCTGTTTTCGGTTTAAGCACCGGCGGTATCTACTACATTCCATGGACGGTTTATACTTTCTTGGCGGATGTGGACGAAGTGTTGACGGGGCGTCGCCGTGAAGGGATTTATGCTGGCGCCATGACATTCGCTGGCAAAATGGTGCGCTCAATTATTGTCTTCGCTATGGGCTGGACATTAAGCCACTTTGGTTTTGTTTCCGGCCAATCCAGCCAGCCAGAAATGGCAGTGCAAGCCATTGTCGGGGTGTTTGCTATCGGCGTTATCTCACTGGCACTGGTGGCAATCTATTACACTACGCAGATGAAACTGGACCGCAAAAATCATAAGATTCTGCTGGAAGAAATTGATCGGATTAAAAACGGTGGTGCCATGGCAGATATTCCGGCTCATGCCAGAGCGGTAGCGGAAGAGCTCACCGGCTGGAAGTATGAGCAGTGCTGGGGGAATAACCCGCTTGGCATGAAAGAATCATCCAATGTGATCCCTAAGCCGGTCACTGAAAGTTAATTAATCTCGATAGTTACCCCAAACCGCAACGGCCCTGCCCGCTGCGGTTTTTTATCCCCGTCCTTATCCCCGTAATGTAAATTATTCGTCTGTTTGAAAATTTCAGCATGTTTTATACAAATATCCGATTACTATAAGTCTATGACTGTTATTTTGCTTTTTGATCATGGACAAAAGATTGCTGAAACATTTTTCTTCCCCGTTACTGGCCGCGGCTCTGTTCACTATCCCACTGCACGGCTACGCCAACACCGAGCTTTTGACATCACAAGTTGTTGATCAATATGCCGAACATATCTTCTATAACAGCGGGGCCATGGGGATGGCGCTGGTCGTTATTGATAATAATCAAGTAGTTAACCGCAGTTTTGGCGAAACCAAGCCCGGTAACAATTTGCGCCCACGGCCAGATTCATTGATCCGCATTGCCTCTATTACCAAGCTGATGACCAGTGAGGTGATGGTAAAACTGGCTGAGGATGGCACAGTAAAATTAACTGACCCTTTGCAAAAATGGGCCCCTAAAGGAGCCAAAGTCCCAGCTTATAATGCGAAACAGCCGATGACTTTGCTCAATCTGGCCAGCCACACCAGCGGCCTGCCTCGTGAACAGCCCGGTGGCCCGCAAAAAAGGCCGGTGTTTACCTGGCCGACCAAAGATAACCGCTGGCAATGGTTGAAACTGGCCAATATGACTGTGCCCCCTGGTGTGAAAGCGGCTTATTCCAATTTGGCTTACGATTTGCTGGCAGACGCGCTATCACGCGCCTCCGGGAAACCTTATACCAGCTTATTACGAGATAAAATCACCGCACCGCTGGGTATGCGAAACACCACCCTCACCCCAACGGCAGAGCAATGTAGCCGTTTGATGATCGGCGTGGGCAGCAGCCGCTGTGAAAACACCATAGCGGCGGCGGGCAGTGGCGGGGTTTACTCGACACCAGAAGATATGCAGCGCTGGATGCAGCAATTCTTAGCTTCCAATAACAACGCACGTAAAAGCACAGCCAAACGTGAACAAGCGCTGTATTTCCAACGTCGCGATTTGGTTTCATTAAAAGGGATGGATGTTGCCGGTCAGGCCGATGCGCTGGGGCTAGGCTGGGTCTACATGGCACCAAATGCTGAACTGCCGGGCATCATGCAGAAAACCGGTGGCGGTGGCGGATTTATTACTTATATGGCGATGATCCCCGAGAAGAATATTGCAGTTTTCGTGGTGGTCACCCGCACGCAACTGACGAAATTCACCAATATGAGTGATGGCGTGAATCGGTTGGTCGCGCAGTTAGCGAAGAATAGCTGACTCAATCAGCGGCAGTGAGAAATCCTGCCGCGATGCAAATTTGTCGGAAAGCAAAAATCCCGTTATCTTATTCAGATAACGGGATTTTAATTGGTGCCGGCACCAAGAGTCGAACTCGGGACCTACTGATTACAAGTCAGTTGCTCTACCAACTGAGCTATGCCGGCGTAATTTGGCGGAAGGATAGAGATTCGAACTCTAGGACCTGTTACAGTCGACGGTTTTCAAGACCGTTGCCTTAAACCACTCGGCCATCCTTCCAATGAGCGGGATTATCATCTATAGCGTGATGATATGTCTAGTGTTTCATTCAAAAAAAATGAAATTTTAGTTCGTTTGGTTAAAGTTCATGCCAAAAGTGGTCAAAAAAAAGCAAAATGATTAAAAATGCGCCCATGTGTGAATGGGGAGTTCAGCCGACTAACAACAAAACGCGGGTACAAAAAACGCGGCCAAATGACCGCGTTTTATCAGAACCACCCTGTCAGCAGGATTAGAACTGGTAAACCAAACCAACCGCTACGATATCATCAGTGTTGATACCGGCATTTTTGGTAAAGGTATTTTCATCCAACAGGTTGATTTTGTAATCAACATAGGTGGACATATTTTTGTTGAAGTAGTAAGTCGCGCCGACATCAACATATTTCAGCAGATCCTGGTCACCATAGCCGTTGCCAAGGTCTTTACCTTTAGATTGCAGGTAAGCCACGGATGGGCGCAGGCCGAAATCAAACTGATACTGAGCCACTAACTCGATGTTTTGTGCTTTGTTGGCAAAACCTGAGTCAGTGTCATTGTTGAAGTTACCGAAGCGAGTCAAGTTGTAAGTCTGGGCATAATTTGCGGCCAGATAGACATTGTTCGCATCATATTTCAAACCACCGGTGTACGCGTCAGCGCGATCACCATGGCCAAATGCCAGTTTATTCTGGTCATCAGTACGTTTAGAACTGGCCATCGCAGCAGATGCGCTCACGCCCCAGCCCAAATCATAAGAAACGGACATACCATAGCCGTCACCATTCTGACCTTGTACATCACGGCCATTGTTGGTTTCAGTACCGCTGCCATTTTTGCCCTGATATTGCAGAGCAAAGTTCAGGCCATCCACCAGACCAAAGAAGTTGGTGTTACGGTAAGTCGCCATGCCGTTACCACGTTGTGACAGGAAGTTGTCAGCACCGTAAGTATCACCACCGAATTCTGGCAGTACGTCAGTCCATGAAGTTACGTCGTACAGCACACCATAGTTACGGCCGTAGTCGAAAGAACCGAAATCAGCAAATTTCAAACCAGCAAAGCCAACACGGGTGAAGTTACCTTGGTCTTGGTCTTCCGCTTTGTTTAGATTTGCTTGATATTCCCACTGGCCGTAACCGGTCAGTTGGTCACTAATTTGTGTTTCGCCTTTCAGGCCAAAACGCATGTAAGACTGGTCGCCATCTTTGCTTTTGTCGTCAGAAAAATAATGCAGGCCATCGACTTTACCGTACAGATCCAGCTTGTTGCCGTCTTTACTGTAAATTTCAGCCGCGCCTGCGCTACCGGCAACTAATAAAGCAGGAACCAGCAGGGAAAGAACTCGAAGTTTCATCGTTATTATCCTCTAATTATTAGATCTAACTATGCCACTGCTCTTATGAGCATATTTTCCCAATAGGGTTATTCTATTGTGGTAATAATATTAGGATTAATCTATACAGAAAATGCTACGAAGTTTCGGATAATGTTTCATATGTCTATAAAGTATTTCAATATGTTAATATTGGCGAACTTTAACAGAATTTAAAAACACTAAAAAATATAGCATACATAATCAATAAATAATTTTTACCATATTAATCAATAAGATAGTAAAATAATTACATAGCACAAATTGATAAGAAATATCTAACAGTCAAGAACTATAATAAATCCGCTATCATCATTATTTTACTATTTCCTTCATTGTGGCTCGCGCAGCCAGATAATTCGTTAGTGTTACGGCCGGTCTTTTGACCGGCTTTTTATTGCCAGCGACATAGAGTCAAAAATATATTTATAATTTTCACTATAGTTACACAATTAAATTATAGATGAATAATATAGTTTCACACTTATATTTAAGCACAAATAGTTCAGATGATTAAGAATTATAGTTAGCTTTATCGACTAACTATAATCCTGCTGCTCATTGGCTTTTATTCATATATATAGCCATATGATACTAGGATGCGCCCACCATGTGGCACAAATAAAGGTGAAAAAATGCGCCATAATATTAGCGCTCTCGTAATGATTCTTTCACTTTATTCAGCGGCTTGATGAGATAATCCAAAACAGTTTTCTGACCCGTTTTAATCTCCACACTGGCCACCATGCCCGGTAGTATGGGGAATAATTTACCGGCCTTATTGGTCAGGTCGGCCCGATTAGTGCGAACATAAATCCGATAATAAAATTGATCTCGCTTGACCTCATCTTGCAAAGTATCCGGCGATACAGTTTCCACTACCCCCTCCAGATTCCCATAAATGGATGAATCATAAGCCGTTATTTTAACTGTCGCTGACAACCCAGGCCGGATATAAGCAATATCTCGCGGGTTAATCCGTGTTTCAATCAACAGTTGCTCTTCGATGGGGACAATTTCCATCAATTTACCGCCAGGTTGCAACACGCCCCCGACGGTTGAAACCTGAATATCCTTTACTATCCCCCGCACCGGTGAAATCAGTGTTGTCCGGGTGAGTTGGTCTTGCTTGCCAGAAACTACCTGCAACTGTGCATCTAAATCTGCATTATTCTTAACCTGCTCTTCGCGGGCTCTCACTGCATATTGATTGCGAGCTTCATCAATTTTACCGCGCAAGTCACTGATTTGGCGTTGCAACCGAATCACTTCGACCTGACTGGCTGCGCCCTTAGCCACCAGCGGTTCAGTCATGCGCAATTCCTGCTGCATCAGTTTTAGCGATTGTTGTAAGTTGCTTACGGTTTCATTGAGGTTTTGCCGACGGGAAAGGTAAAATTGCGTCTCACGCGCCACCAGCTCCGGCTCTTTTAAGGTGTCCGCACTGAAAGCCAATGCCGCCCCCGTCAATTCGGCCCTTAGGCGCTCGGAAGAGGCACGTAACGTTCGCACTCGCGCGGCGGCTTCACCATAATTAGATTGAAAACGGGTGGGATCAAGGCGAGCCAGAGTTTGTCCTTTATTGATGATGGCGCCTTCGTGTACCAGCAACTCATTGATAATCCCACCATCAAGGCTTTCTATTAGCTGCGCGCGACTCGATGGCGTGACTTTCCCAGTCCCCACTGTGACCTCATCCAGAATGGCGAAATACGCCCAGATGAACATCACAATCATTCCGACCAACATCAGCCAAACAATGGCTGACATGCGCCGTTCCTGATGTGCCCTCTCTTGCTCCAAGCTCAAATTGACCATGACTCACTCCTATTAGGCGGCACCCTGTTGAGATTTATTCGCCATCGCGCTGAGAATATGGTCCCGTGGGCCATCCGCCGCCACCCGACCGTTATCCATAACAATGATGCGATCCACCAGCTTTAATAACGCCGGCCTATGGGTCACTAACACCAACATGCGACCATCCAGCCAGGTATGCATCTGGCTAATAACATAATCTTCCAGTTGCTCGTCCATTGATGCCGTCGGCTCATCCATCAACACCACTTGCGGATTGCGCAAAATCATCCGGCTCAGCAATACCATTTGCCGCTGACCGCCGGATAACCCCTGCCCACCCTCATTAATGATCCGGTCAAGACAGGCCGCGTCCTGTTGCACCATAGCTATCGCGCCACTGATCCGCAGCGCCTGAATCATTTCCTGCTCCGTAGCATGAGGGTGCCCCAGCATCAGGTTTTGCCGCAGCGAGCCAAAAAACAGGCGGGAATCCTGCGATAAAAAACCCAGTTGGCGGCGTAAATCTGCCGGTTCAATGCGTTTGATATCAACCCCATCAATCACTACCTTGCCCTGTGTGGCGCTGGCTTGACCGGCCAATAATTTCAATAAGGTGGATTTACCCGCCCCCACCTTGCCCAGAATCGCCACTTTTTCCCCCGGCTTGATGTCCAGTGCGCCGATGGTGACCACACTTTGCCCTTTTTCTTCGTCGTAGGTGTATTGCAGATTACGCAATTGATAGTGGCCGTTCAGGATCGGGCAATGCGCCAATTCCCCCTCTTCGGGGCGATCCAATGGTTTTTTGAGCAGTTCATTCAAGCCGGCCATGGCGCTTTTGGCATGCTGCCAGCGCGAGAAAACCATGGTCAGTTGCATTAATGGCGCGATAGTTCTGGAGGAAAGTAAGCTGCTGGCGACCAGCGTGCCGGTGGTTATCTCCCCGGCCAGCACCAAATAGGTGCCAAAAACCAGCATACCGGCATAAGTCAATTGCGAGACGGTCGATGCCCACCCCGTCAGACGAGCGCCCCATAACCGCTGTTTCATCCCTACCGCGGCACTCACTTCATGGGTTTGCTCCCATTGGCGCTGAAAGTAAGGTTCGGCCTGTAAAGCTTTAATATCTTCAATACCTTCAATGGTTTCGACCAGAATCGCATTGCGCAAAGCCCCTTCGCGCATGCCCTCTTTAGCCAGTTTCGCCAGCGGGAATTGAATCAATAAACCGGGGATAACAATGAGTGGGATCGCCAACAGCGGGATGACCACCAGTGGGCCGCCAATAAACGCCATGATAGCCAAAAACAGTAAGACAAAAGGCATATCTGCCGCTGCACTGACGGTGGTGGAGGTCAGTAACTCGCGAACTTGATCAATTTCACGTAGCTGGGAAATAAATGATCCGGTGGATTTTGGGCGCGCTTCGTTTTTAATCGCCATCGCCCGGACAAATAGCATCGACGACACATTGAGGTCGATTTTTTTGCCCATCAAATCAGAGATCTGAGTGCGCGTCAGGCGGATGATATATTCCATAAACGCGGCCAGTAAAACGCCAAAAAACAGCACCCACAATGTGGCATATGATTGCGCCGGAATAACCCGGTCGTAAACTTGCATTGAAAATAGGATGCCGCCCAGTGCCAGCACATTGCCCAGCACCGAGGCGAGTGAAATTTCCGCAATTTTGCGCTCCGCCCCACGGAAATTTTGCCAAAACCAATGCTTGCGGTAGGGGCGGATAAATTCATCAATACGGCTATCCCGGCCACGATTGGCAACCCCCACCATGATCACCCGGCCTTGACTACGCGCCAGTAACTCTTGCAACTGCGCCTCACGCACCACATCGCCGCCATCACTGAGCCAATAACTCACCAGCCCATCATCAGACAGGTGCTCCAACACCGCCACACTGCCGGATTCTAACTCCAGCAACACCGGCAGTAACTCATTGCGCCAGCGGACTTTTTTCAATGGCATTACATTTGACTGTAAGCCCAGCAGCCCACTGAGTCGCTCCAGTTGGCGTAAACCACTTAATTGCTCGAACCAGCGCATTTGCTGGGCAAGAAAGTTCACATCTGCGGGGTTGCCGTAATAGCTGGCAACTCTCGCCATTGCGGTGACCCAGACCTCTGTTGGCGTAGATTGCGTTGTCATGTTACCTCTGTCACCTGCGCATTTTCGGTCAATTAACCCTAACGCTCCGCGCCCTCTGAGATTCTTCTGGCGGCATTACAAGGTTGGCAGCCGCTCACCACTCTGAGCAACCCGGTCAATTCCCAACATATCCACCAGATTATCGACCGCCGAGGCATAACGCGCAGTAGCATCCCAGCCGTCATACAGCGCCATCAACCGCATTGAATCGGCTTGCAGCACTTCTTGCTCGACACTCAATAAATCATTCAGGCTACGTTTGCTGAGTTTATATTCATCCTGATAGACACTGCGGGTGTGCTCGGCGCTTTGCAGTTGCTGCTCCCCCGCCTGCTGCCGCTGTATCGCGCCAATCATATCGGCGTAGGCCATTGCCGCTTTTTGATTCACATCCAGCTTGGCTTTTTCAACTTCAGCTTGTGCCGCTGCGCGCGCGCCCTGCGCTGCCCTCACTTTGGCACTGACCGCACCGCCCTGATAAACCGGTGCTTCAACCGCCAATTGCACCTGATCATCCCAATAAGAGCGCGACTCATTTTCATAGCGCGTCCTGCCCGCTTGAATCTTTAAGGTGGGCCAGTGCTGCGCCTGGCTTTGCCGCACTCGCTGCATTGCGGCCTGTTGTTTGGCCTCGGCGCTGCGTACGGCGCTGCTGGCGTCATAGGGAATGGCGTTGAGAGTGACTTTTTGCTTGAGTAGATCTTTGGGCAGATCCGGCAGATTATCGGACACCACCCCCGTCAGTACCGTGAGTTGAGCTTGAGCTGAGCGCTGTTGTGCCCGATATTGTTCCAGTGTCGCCACCATTCCGGCAATACGGGTTTCAGCTTGCAGAACATCAGATTGTGAACTCAGGCCCGCATCAGCCCTGAGTTGGGCGGTCTCTTTGACTCTCTCCAGAGAAGCAATATTGCTACGCGCTACCACACTTAAAGCCTGGTAGCGCTTGACTTGCAAGTAGGTCTGAACAGTGCTCAACCCCACGGCAGTCATGGTGTTGAACAGGTCATATCGATAAGCATCCGACAGAGATTCCTGCTCATCAATACTGCCGCCGGTTTTGCCAAAGTCATACAATAACTGGCTCAGTTGGACCCCAGCGGATGCATTGCTATTGAGACTGCCAGCCGAGTCAGTTTGATGTGATTTCCCGGTGGTTCCCTGCAAGGAAATCTGCGGATACCAGGCACTTTCGGCGACATCCAAATCCCCTTGCCCCACTTTTATTTGCGCCGCGGCCTGCGCGATTTGCGGATTACGGGCAAATGCACGCAAGATAGCTTCGCGCAAGCTGAGTTCCGCCAATTGCTCCTCACTTGGTGCGGCCTGCCATTTAAATGCCGGTACCATCGGGGGTTCAGCCGCCCGAACGGGCAACTGAGCCATGATTGACAACACCATCACCGCCCACCATGCGCCGGGAATGCCCCCCGCCACAAAGTGCCTTATTTTTATTTTCATCGCCGACATACTCCCGTGCCGATCATTTTTAGGGTCTTTTTGCTCTTACCGTGTGAGTGATTTCACACCAAATGCACTTGCAGACCGTGCTGAATCAACACATCCCCCAATGTGTTGCTGCTGTCGAGCGATGAATTGTGGTAGACGTCAAACGCCTGCCCATCAATACTGCGCTGCCCAATACTGCTCCAAACGCCCTCCGGGGTATTACTGAGAGTGACTTCGCCGCCCTGCGCCCCTTTAATCAACAAATCATCCTGCGGTTTATCGGTCAGCGTTAACGCATCGTGCAAATCAAGCCGGACACTGTTGGTGCCGCTATTACCTAAATCAATGATTTCGATATGCTCCACTTTCAGCCCCAAACTGGTCAGGTTCAGTGTTTGATGCGATCCGTCTAGCAGCAAGGTATCCATTCCCAGCCCGCCATCCAGATGACTGAAATTCAAAGAGTTAACGGTGAAAGTATCTGCGCCGCTGCTGCCGGTCAGTGTTTCTCCAGAGATCACTGCGCCATCCGCCAAGTTCAGCGTGACGCCGCCGATGGTATAGCCGCCCTCTGTAACCTTGGTGGTGAGAATGCTGTCGATAGGCTCCGCCAGCGGCTCAACTAACGTGGACTTCGCCTGAGGAGAAACTGATTGATCACTGGTGGCTGCCAGTGGGTGGTTTTCCACACTGGCTGAATGGGCGATATTCGTATCATTGGTGACCATCATGCTGGCAGCTTGAATATCATGGTCAGCTGACAATAATTGAGTGCCGGAGCCGCCGGAAAGCAAGCCAACAGAGATTCCTTTGTAGTTACCGGCTTCGTCGGTGGCCGATACCGCCACCGTGGTGGTTAAAATGCTGACGACATTCAGCGCCTTGAGGAAAGAGCCGAAAAATTTAACATTCCAGTGACCGCTACTGTCGACCGTGCCCTCGAGGGTTTGCCCAAGTAAAGTCACACTGACTTTGGTATTGGTCAGCAGATTTAAGCTGGAGCCAGAAACCATCAGCCCGTTGACTGGCAACAACAGTAAGTTGCCAACATTGCCTAACACATCGACACTCAGTAGCGGTAAAGCATGGGTTTTCACTGTAAAATCAGTGTTAACCGAGACATTATTGCCGACCGCATCAGTAACTGAAACGCCAATTTTGGCGGAACCGTCCAACAAACCGGTCAGGACTGACGGGGTAATGGGCACACTCCAACTGCCGTCACTGCCAATGGTGCTAGTCAACACCGCCCCGCCCACCGTCACTGTGATTTGTGAGCCAGCAGCATGGGTGCTGGTGCCGGAGAGCACTTGGGCCGTGGTGGATTCAAGCCCGCTGAGATAATGGTCAGACGCAAAGAATGGGTTCAGCGTCAAAGTGGGCAAACTGATCCCGACGGTAACTGGCGCAGTGGCATTGGCGCTGTGACCGGCGGCGTTGGTTAAGCTGGCGCTGGCGGTGAAACTGCCATCCAACAACCCCGCCAACATCAATGGAGACACCGCAATGCTCCAACTGCCATCGGCTTTCACGGTAGTATTCAGTGTCAGATTGCCGACAGTCACATTCAGATTGGATCCGGCGGCAAAGGTGCTATGTCCGCTGATAGTTTGGCTGAGCAGTGCATCGGCAGCATTCAGTAAACCGTCACCGAAAATAGGATCCAATGTCAGCGTCGGCAAGCCGTTGGCTATCACACTCAACACGCCAGAATTGCTGGCCGGGTTACCCACGGCATCTTGCAGCGAAACATTTACCGTCAGTGGGCCGTCGGTCACCAGCGTTTTTAAATCAATCGGCTGGATAAGCACACTCCAGTTTCCGCCCGCCCCCACGGTCGCGAAGTAAGATTTACCATTCAGGACGACATTAATTTGAGTCCCTAGTGCCACATTGCTGGTGGTGCCACTGATGGTCTGTGCCACCAGCAAATCCGCCACACTGAGGATGCCATCACCAAAGATAGGATTGACTGACAGGGTTGGCTGGGCATGGATCAGCACATTGACCAATCCATTGGCGCTGGTGGCATTCCCGGCGCTATCAACTAATGATGCGCTGATAGTTTGGCTGCCATCCAACAATCCATTCAATATGTTGGTTGGTACCTGAACACTCCAGACACCGCCAGCCCCGACGGTCGCAGTCAATTGACTGGAGCCAACTTGCACCACGACATCCGCCCCCACAACACCATTGACCACCGTCCCGCTGATGGTTTGCTCAATTTTGCTGTCACTAATATTGAGCAGCCCGTCACCAAAAATAGGGTCCAATATCAGTTTCGGCACATTGCTGATCAGCACATTGACACTGCCCGTCGCCGCCCCGGTGTTGCCAGCGAGATCGGTTACAGAGACATCCACACTCAAATTGCCATTGAGTAATGCTGTTAAATCAGCCGGTTGCAGGGTGACAGTGAAACTGCCATTCGCCGCCGTGGTGCCAAAGAATGTTTTACCTCCCAGAGTGACGTTCACCTGCGTCCCCGCATCCACCCCGCTGACCGTACCGCCAATAATTTGCGCAATCACGGTATCCGCCAGACTGAGTTTGCCGTCGCCAAAGATAGGGTTCAGCGTAATCACCGGCAGAGTGACATCCACCAGTAACGGGCGAGTAGCGGTATTCGTGTTGCCCGCAGAATCGGTTACTGTGGCCGTGACATTCAGTGAACCGGCCAGCAATCCATTCAATGTGAGGCGGTCAACCAGCACACTGAAAGTGCCATCCGTGCCGACAATTGCCGTTAAATCCGCGCCTCCCAGTTTGATGGTGACCGAAGTATTGGCGGGGATATTTTTAACTGTGCCACTAATAGTTTGATTTAACAGCAAATCAGCCGCATTCAAGATGCCGTCACCAAAGATAGGATTCAAAGTCACCAACGGCAGATTGTGCGTCAGTACCGTAATTCCCACTTGCGTATTGACGATATTACCGGCGATATCTTTCACCGAAATACCCACTTGCAAGCTACCGTCCTGCAATCCACCCAATAATGACGGCAGTAAATCTACATGCCACACCCCCCCGGCCTGCACTTGGGTGGTCAGCACTTGGGTACCGATGGTGATAGTGACGGTCGCCCCAGCGGCCACATTATTTATCACCCCACCCAGCGTTTGGGTCACGATGGACTCCGCGCCATTAAGGATGCTATCGCCACCAAACAGCGAGTCCAGGGTGCCGAAAGTCGGTAAGTTATGGGTCAGAACATTCAGCACCGGCGCAGGGAGGAGCTGCACCACGTTATTATTGGCATCCGTTACGCTGATATTCAGCGTTAACGCGCCATTAGCCAATTGGCTTAACTCTGCGGTGGGAAGTGTCAGTGTCCATTTGCCATTGGCACCCACGTCGGCAACCAGCTCATGTCCATTAATAGTGACCTTAACTTTAGCCCCTAAACCCGCACTCAATGCGCTACCGGACAAGGTTTGATCGACCAATGCACCGAGGGCATTGAGATAGCCGCCATTGAAGATCGGGTCAACAACCAGTGCCAACGCCTGATTCAGCGCCACATTCACTGTAACATTGGTGCTGCTGGGGTTACCGGCAGTGTCCGTCACACTCAACCCCACCACCAGTGGGCCATCGGCGATCCCCGCCAGATTTTGCGGCAATACATTGAGGCTCCATTTGCCATCATTGCCGACAATCGTGGTGAGCGTGGTGTTATTCAATGTCAGAGTTAAGGTTTTTCCTTCCGCTCCCAGTGCCGTGCCGGACAGTATTGATCCGAGGAGATTGCTGTTCAGTATCGGCGCAGTGACATCCAGAGTGATAAGTGCTGGGGTGGTATCAACATGAATGATGGGTTTTTGGCTAAGACTGTTCCCCGCCAAGTCGGTGAGGGTCGCCGTCAGGGTGTTATCTCCCGGCGGCAGCGCCTGCAAATCAGCCGTTGGGATACTGACACTCCATTTGCCCTGTGCCCCGACCAGAGCCGAGTAATTTTTATTATTCAGCGTCACTGTCACCGTGCGCCCAATGTCATCAATTGAAGCCACCCCACTGACCAACTGTGGCGATTTAGACTCCAGCGCATTCAGGGTGTTATCACCGGCAAATGGCGAAAGTGTTAATGTCGGTGGGATGCGGTCGACCAGCAGCCCCACCTCTTCGGAAGCCGTGCCTCCCACCAATGAGACTGTTATCTGATAATCACCATCAGGGAAGTTAACTTTTGGCAATGCTACAGACCAACTGCCATCCAGCCCTATCACCAACGGCCCCCCAATAATGCTGCCATTGATATTGAGTGTGACCGCGCCACTTAGCGTATTCGTGACTTTCCCGCTGATGGTAATGGTCTGCGGATCATGGGCCGCATTGATAATATTATCGAGATTAATTGGGTCGATGGTGAGCACCACCGTCGGAGCAACAATATTAACATTGACGTTAATTGGCGCGGCGGTATTACCCACATTCCCCGCGCTATCCGTCACTGTGGCACTCAGCGGCGTATTTCCGTTCGGCAAAGTACCCAACTGAGCACTGCTCAGGGTCGTTGACCAACTGCCATTTAGCCCCACAATGGCGGTGAAATTCAGGTTGCCAAAGGTAATATTAACCTGACTCCCGACGGCCATATTGGTGGTGGTACCGCTGATGACTTGCGGTGTTTTGCTTTCATCGAAATCCAGCTCAACACCAAATGGTGGGGCAAAAATGGTGACGGTCGGCAATGTATGAGTCAGTACGCCAATCTCGAGCGAGGTGCTGCCACTGTTACCGCCGCCATCAAGCACATCGACGGTGATAGCTTGCGGCCCATCGGGAATAAGTTTTAAATCTGCCGCCAGCACCGTGAGTGTCCATATCCCCGTCACACTGTTGACATCGGCGTTATATTCCACGCCATTCAATGTCACTTTCACGGTTTGCGCGGTGTTCAGCAAACCGGTGGTGCCCGTCAATAATTGGTCGGTTCCGGCCTCGGACAGGTTCAATACCGCGCCAAACGGTGGGGTGCTGATGGTGGGCAGTGGCGGTGTCAGGAAACTGTCAAAGTTTGCCAGCCCGGTATTGCTGTTACCGGCAGAGTCGGTGACGGTGACATTGATTTGATGTTGACCATTCGTCAGGCCATTGAGCGCGCCCGACGGGATAGTGACCGTCCAATGACCATTGCTGGCATCCACCACACCAGGATAGCTGATGCCGCCAATATCAATCCTCAACTGCACATCCTGATTATCGCCCTTTATTCCGGTTTTACCGGTAATGGTGGTGACGGCCCCGGCTTCGGCAATATTGATGTTGGCACCAAAAGAAAGTGTATCGACAGACGGCGTTGGCAACTGCTGTTGTGAAGTGAAAATGATAGGTTGGTCGGGCAGAATAGCCACTTCATTGCCGCCACGATCCGTGACAATGATACCAATGGTATGTGGGCCGGCCACTAAGCTGGTTAATTGCCCCGTCAGCAGAGGCAGTGACCAACTGCCATCGAGATTGGCGGTAATGGTTTTTATTAGCGTGTTATCAATGGAGATCGCCACTGTCTGCCCGCTACCTGTTATCCCGGTGCTGCCACTCAATGTCTGCCCCAGTAAAGCTTCCGTGTGGTTCAATACGCCATCGCCAAACGGTAAAATTAGTGTCGGATGCGGTAAATTGTGGATGAGCACCTCGACCTGGCTGGTCAGCGAGCCGCTATTACCCGCCGCATCTTTGGCGGTGGCCGTGACATCCCATACCCCCTCCGGCAAGGCTTTCAGCACCTCTGGCGTCAGGGTTAGTGTCCATTTACCGTCCTCGGTCACCACTGCTGCGTAGCCCGTGCCGTTGATGGTCACCGTGGCCTGTTGTTTGCCGCCCACAATGCCGGTGGTGCCGGTTAATTCCCCGCCCGCCGCCGCTTCAGCCGCATTCAGAATGCCGCCAATAATCGGCCCGGCATCAAAAGTAGGATTGGGACTCAGGGTTAGCAGGGAATCAAAGTTAACGGACTCGGTATCACTGTTGCCCACCCGGTCAGTCACAGTGACGGAAATAGTATGCGGCCCGTCGGGTAAATTATTTAATGCGCCCGCAGGCAACGTGCAAATCCAAGTGCCATCCAATGCGACGATGGCGGGGTAAGTCACCCCATCAATTTTCACGGTAATAGTTTGCCCACTGCCGGTGGCACCGGTATTCCCAGTCAAAATCTGGCTGGCGGCGGCCTCCAACTTGTTAAGATAGCCATCACCGAACGGCAAGGCCGGTAGTGTAATGTGCGGCACATTATGAATTAAGATATCCAGATCGGCGCTGATCGAAGCTTTGTTACCTGAATCCGCATCCGTGGCGTTGACAGTGACTTTGGTCATACCGTCACTCAAGCTTTGCAGGTCTGTGGCGCTGATATTGACCGACCAGATACCGGCTGAGGTGACACTGCCGCTGTAATTTTTGCCATTAATCGACACCACCACCGCCGTGCCGATATCTAAATTGCTACAGCCGCCCGTCAGGGTGGCGTTGGCCCCAATTTCACTGACACTTAATATGTTATCGCCAAATAACGGCGCTACCGTCAGGGTCGGCAGAGTATGAATAGCCACATTGAGGTTGGTGATATCGTGACTTTCATTGCCCGCGCTATCCGTCACACTGACTTTCACCCCGCCCGCTAAGGGGCCATCCCCCAGCAGTAAAAGATCAGCGGAAGGAAGTGTCAGACTCCAGCTCCCATCACTTTGAACTTGAGTTTTATAGTCATGCCCATTGACGGTGACAGTCACCGTCAGCCCCGCATCACCGGCACAGGAGCCTTTCACCACCACGCCGAGCAAGGCGTCGTCCAAATTCAATACATTATCGAGGTGGGTTTGCACATCCACAGTGAGCAATGGCGGTTGAGTATCCACCGTCACATTATGGGTGGCGCTGGCAGGGTTTTGCGCCACATCATTAACACTGGCGTTAATCACATTATTGCCCTGCGGCAGCGTTTGCACATCTGCGGCCGGAACCGAAACACTCCAACTGCCGTCGGCCTGCACCATTCCTTGATAGTTTTTTCCGTGCAAATTGACCGTCACGGTTTGCCCAGCTTGCACCCGCTGACTATTGCCGCTGATGGTCAGCGCTGACTGACTTTCCTGATAATTGATGATGTCGTCACTGGTCACCGTGGAGACAGTCAATGTGGGTTGGTCCGCCAGAGTCGCAATCACCGTGACCTGATGGGTATCACTCGCTGGGTTCCCCGCCACATCCGTGACCGCCGCCTGTGCCGTGGAAGCCCCTTCCGGCAATTTACTGACCTCGGCTGCTGGAATCGTCACTTGCCAGTTCCCATCACTTTGCACTGTACCGCTGTAGGTTTTGCTATTCAGTGTCACACTGACGGTGCGCCCGGACTCGACATGACTGGAAACCCCGGTGAGCAGCACGTCCTGCGTAGATTCATTCCGACTGATAAAGTTATCGCCGGAGATGGCGCTGATGGTGACTGTCGGGAGATTCGCCGGAGCAGCATCAATAGTCAGAGTCCGGTCAACGGCGGTTTGGTTACCGGCGCTATCACTGAGAGTGATACTCACCGGGTAACTTCCATCAGCCAGCCCTTGCAACACGCTGCTGCTCAACGGAATGCTCCAACTGCCATTGGGTTGAACCAGAGCGCTGTAAGTCACGCCATTCAGTTGGATTGAGACCGTCCGCCCTGCATCGGATACTGACGCGGTACCGGTAACATTGACGGTACTTAATGCCTCGGAAGCATTAATAATGTTATCGCCACTGATGGAGTCGACCAACAAGTTTGGCGCGACTTTATCCACCGTGGCGCTACCGGTAAAGGTATTGCTGTTGCCCGCGCTATCCGTCGCCGCGACCGAAATCACCAGATTGCCATTGGGCAGATTTTGTAATTCCGCCGGTTGTAAGGTTAATTGCCAGTTGCCATTGTTATCCGCCGCCAGGGTATGGGCCACCCCACCCACCGTCACCACCACCCGTTGCCCCGCGCCACTAACACCGGTGCTGCCGGTTAATGTTTGGCTGGCGGTCACTTCCGCCGCATTGAGATAGCCATCAGCAAATGGCGTATTCAGGATTGGATTTGGCACCGATTGAGTGACCAACTTGATATTCTCGGTCACGGCGGTGGTGTTGCCGACGCTATCCTGAATGGAAATCGTGATGGGGTAAGTGCCATCGGCCAGCAAATTGAGCGTATTGGCCGGGATATTGACACTCCAACTCCCGGAGTTACCCACCGTGGTGGGGTAAGTTTGCCCATTTACCGTGACACTCACCACCGCTCCGACTTCATTGGAGGTACCAAATACCGGGACATTGGCTGCCGCTTCATTGGCATTTATCACGCCATCAGTGGCAATCGGCCCCACCGACAGTTCCGGCGGCAACGTATCGACGGAAATGGCCGTGGATACGCTATTAGTATTGCCCGCCACATCAGTAACTTGCACTGTAATTGACTGCCCGCCTTGCAGCACTGCGGGTGGTAAAGTCAATGACCACTGGCCGTCATTGCCGACTGACGCCGGATAAGTTTTGCCGCCCACGGTCACTGTCACCGTCTGCCCAGCACCCGTGACACCGGTGCTCCCATTGATGCTTTGGCTGACATTCGCCTCTGTTTGGGTGAGAGTGCCATCCCCAAAGGGCTGGTTGGTCACTGCGGCGGGCAGATTATGGATATAGATCCCGAGAGAACTGCTGGAGGACACCGTGTTGCCCGCGCTGTCTGTCGCGGTTGCGGTCAGAGTGGCGTTGCCATCAGCTAGCAAAACTAAATCTCCGGCGGGCAATTTCAGACTCCAGTTCCCCTCCGCGCCGGTGGTCGTGGTGTAAGTTTTTCCATTCAGCGTCAGAATAATCGTCTGATTGGCATTCAAATTACTAGAGGTGCCATTCACCGTGATGCCCGCCGCCGCTTCTTGCGCATTGATCAGGTTGTCGCCAGTCAGTGGGCTGATACCAATCCCACTTTGAGCATTGTTGACAATAATACTGTGGTTAGCGCTGGCCGAATTCCCATTGATGTCACTGACCGTCGCAGTAATGTTCGCCATGCCATTGGTCAGCAAAGCTAAATCTCCGACGGGGATATTGGTGCTCCAATGACCCGCAGAATCGACAGTTGCGCTGTAAGTTTTGCCATTAAGAGTGACAGTAATCACGCGCCCGGCTTCAATTCCGGTCGTGCTGCCGCTGACAGTCTGGCTCACTTTCTGTTCAGCACCATCCAGAATATTATTACCGGCAAAAGTATTAATCATCAGTGTTGGGAAATTACGTGGGTCAGCATCCAAGGTGACATTCTGTGTCACCGTCGTGCTATTGCCCGCCGCATCCTGAACTTGCGTGCTGACCACATAGCGCCCATCACTGAGGGATGACAGCGCGCCGGCGGGGATAGCGACACTCCAGCTACCATTGGGCTGCACCAGCGCGGAGTATGTCTGCCCCGCGAAAGTCACTTTTACGGTAGCGCCAATTTCCGTGCTGTTGCCATTAATCGCAACACTTGCGGCAGCTTCAGTGCCATTGATAATGTTGTCAGTCGCGATAGGCAATACCGACAAACTGGGCGCTTGAGTATCCACTTTAAATTGGGTGCTCAGCGTATTGCTATTCCCCGCGGCGTCACTGGCGGTTATCACCAGCGGTTGATTGCCTTGCCCCAATCCTTGCAGCACATTGACCGGCACAGACAATGACCAAGTGCCGTCGGCAGCAACTGTGGCAGAGTAAGTCACACCGCCGAATTTCACACTCACCTGCTGACCACTGCCCGTCACGCCGGTGCTGCCTTTCAAGGTCTGGCCGAGGGCCGCTTCCGCAATATTGAGGGTGCCGTCGCCAAAAGGAAGCGCCAGACTGGTCGTCGGCAATGTATGGGTGTAAATCCCCAATGTTGCCGAGCTATTTATCGCGTGGCCCGTGGCATCCGTGGTGCTGGCGGATAATGTCACTTTGCCATCGGCTAATTGAGCCAGATCGCCCGCGGGGATCTGCGCATGCCAAAGACCACCGGCCCCGACCTTCGCTGTATAAGTTTTACCATTCAATGTCAGGGTGATAGTTTGCCCGCTATTCACATTGAAAGTCGTACCACTGACAGTGACCCCTGCTGCGGCTTCAGCCGCATTAATCAGGTTATCGCCAGTAATTGGATTAATGCCCAGCCCCGCTAACTTATCATTGACGGTAATGACATGAGTTTCAGTGGCAAAATTACCGCTGACATCGGTGACGGTGGCGGTGATATTGGCATTGCCGTTCGCCAGCAGAGCCAAATCAGCGGCGCTGACTTTAGCACTCCAACTACCATCTGCGGCGACAGCGGCGGTGTAAGTTTTGCCATTCAGCAATATAGTCACCACCCGGCCCGCTTCCACTTTGGTGGTCGTGCCGCTGATTATTTGGTCAACCCGCTGTTCTGCGCCATCCAAAATATTGTTACCCGCAAAGGTATTGATGGCGATTGTGGGGAAATTAGCCGGATTGGCATCCAACGTCACATTGGTGGTGACGTGGGTTGTGTTGCCAGCCGCATCAGTGACAGTGGCCGTTAAGGGATAGCGGCCATCAGCTATGCCCGATAACGCACCGGCAGGAATATCGACATGCCAGGAACCATTCGCCATCACCACCGCTGAATAGGTTTTCCCTTTGTAAGTGATAGTGACGGTGGCACCAATTTCAGAACTGCGGCCACTGAGGGTTATCGGAGCTGCGGTTTCAATGGCATTAATGATGCCGTCACCGGCCACAGTATTGAGTGTCAGTGTCGGCGCTTGAGTATCCACCTTGACGGTTAATGAATGTGTATTACTGTTGCCCGCCACATCACTGGCAGTCACCAGTAGAGGGATATTTCCCTGCCCGATCGCTTGCAAAGCCGCCGCGGGGAAAGTCAGTGACCAACTGCCATCCAGGGCCACTTTCGGATGGTAAGTCACGCCATTAAAACTCACCGTCACGGTCTGACCGGCCCCCTTGACCCCCGTGGTTCCGTGAAGTATTTGATCGGCATTGACCTCTGCGCTATTCAGTTTTCCATCACCAAAAGGCGTACTAAAGGTGGCGACCGGCAGATTATGGATGTAAATCCCTAGTGGTAAGCTGGCGTCTGGCAAACCGGCGGCTTGTACTGTTAAGGTGATGGCCCCATCCGCGAGTTGCGCTAAATTCCCTTTCGGAATAAGGACGCTCCAGTTGCCATTGGCATCCACGATGCCGGTATAAGAAACCCCATTTAGCACCACGGTTACCGGCGTATTCACCGCCAAACCTGCCGAGGTGCCAGTGACCGTCAGGTCAGTCTGCGCTTCATTGGCATTAATCAGGTTATCGCCCGCGACGGGATTTATCCCCAAACCACCCTGTGTGCTATCGACAATAAAAGAGCCGTCTTTGCTGGCAAGATTACCGGCCGCATCAGTGACTTGTGCATGAATAGTGGCGGAACCATTGGCGAGCATGGCCAAATCGGCGGGTGGTATCTGAGTGCTCCATTTACCGTCGGCCCCAACAGTGGCGGCATAGGTCTTATTATTCAGTGTGATGAGCACCAGCCGACCCGCTTCAATATGGGTAGTTTCGCCACTTAGTGTTTGGCTGACTTTCTGCTCTGCACCATTCAGATGATTGTCATTGGCGAAAGTATTTATCAGCAAGGTTGGCAAGTTGGCAGGATCGGCATCAATAATGACATTCCCGCTAACACTGGTGCGGTTACCGGCACTGTCGCTCACCGTGGCGGATATAGATTGTGAGCCGTCAGCTAACCCAACCAATGCACTGGCCGGAACATTGACACTCCAGCGACCATCACTTTGCACTGTGCCGGTATAGGTTTTTCCGTGAAATGTCACCGTCACCGTTGCGCCAATGGCTGATGATGTCCCGCTAATGGCGACCGGCATTTTGGCCTCGGAAGCATTAATAATGCCGTCACCGGCGACCGGGGAAAGAGTCAATGTGGGCGCGGTAGTATCAACCACCACAGTGATAGTTTGCTCTACAGTCTGACCGCTACCATTCGCGACGGTGACGACGACGTTATAGTTGCCATCATGCAAGCCTTGCAACACGGAAGAGGGGAGCAAAACACGCCACGAACCATCCGCTTCGACTTTCGCCGTGTAGGTCGTGCCGTTAATTTGTATATTAACCACTTGCCCTGCCGCGATGCCAGTTGTCGTGCCGCTCAATGTTTGGCTGGTTTTCACTTCATTGCCATTGAGGAGGTTATCGCCCGTCAATGGGTTAACTTTCAAGGTCGGGCCGGCAGGCGGATCGATATTACCGCCTGAACTGCTGCCACCTGAGTGACTATTACTGCTGTGTGATGCGGCGATACCAATCCCGCCCGCAATCGCGAGGAAGCCCAAAGCCCCCGCCAATAGCCCGGCGGAACCGGCACTGCTGTTTAACGCCAAGCCAGCCACACTGTCGATGACTGTCAATTGCGGAACCAGGATAGCATCACCCGCGCCAGCCCCCATGGCTAGCGGGAAAGTGACCTGCACCGGCGGATTAACGCCGTCATCAAACACTAACTCACTGTAATGCCCTTCTGCGTCCATGGTAAAAAAGTGCTGATAGCGCGTAGTAGTGCCGTTTTTCATGTGCAAAATCAGGTCATTGCCCTGACGCTCATAGCGGGCGACGCTTTCGGCCGTGCCATGAATCCGCACAATGCTCAGCCCGTTAAGCGCCACAACTGACGGGTTGCTAGCAACCTCTGCAATCAATGCCCCATTTTGCCGCGAAATAATATCAATTGCGCCAACCGTTGAATTCGCCATGGATAACCTCAAAAATCAAGCAAGACGCTATCTCCGCGTAAGAGCTTATCGGGGGAGCCTGATAAGTCGGACGTAGGAGGGTCAATAAACACCTCAGTCAAGAGGGCTTAAGCTTATTTCTGGTGTGATGAGTAACAGCAAAAAAATCAGTGCGACCTATCTTTATACTTATTTTTTTAATGTGATCTTGAACAACAAGCTGGCGGACACGATTTAAATATAAGTAGATATTTTTAAAACTGTAAAATAAAATTTTTCATTTATGCTGTAAGCATTAATAAACCAAATAATAAACACACGAAAAAAAACGAAGTAACCACTCAATTAAAAAAACAAAATATATTGATAAACAAGTAAATTAATCGTTTCAGCCAGAAGCCGTGATGCATAAGAAAAACAAAGCCACTCTTATAATTAACAAATATAAATGATAAATGAAATTAATGAATTTGATTAACATTTTAGCAACATCGGCCTGTATGAATTCAAGCATAGTTAAGATTTATTGGATTGTTATGATGAATCTTTCGATTGATTAATATTTGAACTATGTGGCGCTGTAACGGGCAAACTCATACATAAGATGACCAAGTATTGTGATAATCCAGATAAATCCCTTCGACCCGCATTTCTCTTTGTGATAGAAACGTCTGTCTATATTTATTATTTGTATCAATCGCAGATCCTATACCTCATGACCGCCAAAACACGTCAATCCACATTGCAGCCAGGTGTTGCACAGCAAATCTCGACTCGGCTCGCATTTTTTATCTCTGGATTAGGGATGGCCGCCTGGGCGCCGTTAGTCCCCTTTGCCAAGGAACGTATTGGTCTGAATGATGCTTCACTGGGTCTACTGTTATTGTGTATTGGTGTCGGTTCGATGCTCGCAATGCCCTTGACTGGTGTGCTAACCGCCAAATGGGGGTGTCGGGCGGTGATTTTATTGGCTGGGGCGGTTCTGTGTCTTGACCTTCCCTTGCTGGTTTTGATGAATACTCCCGTCACGATGGCGTTCGCCTTGTTAGTCTTCGGTGCGGCGATGGGCATAATAGATGTCGCGATGAATATTCAGGCGGTCATTGTTGAGAAAGCGAGTGGCCGGGCGATGATGTCCGGCTTCCACGGGTTATTCAGCGTCGGCGGAATTGCTGGCGCGGGCGGTGTGAGCGCATTATTGTGGCTCGGTTTAAGCCCCCTGACAGCCATTCTTGCCACTGTCGCGTTAATGATTATCTTATTACTGACTGCCAATAAAAACCTGTTACAGGGCAGCGGAGAGCCACATGATGGCCCCCTCTTTGTCCTCCCTCGTGGATGGGTGATGTTTATCGGCTTTTTATGCTTTGTGATGTTCCTGGCTGAAGGCTCAATGCTCGACTGGAGTGCAGTCTTCCTGACCACACTGCGCGGTATGGATCCCTCGCAAGCCGGTATGGGTTATGCGGTATTTGCCATTGCCATGACACTGGGCCGTTTAAATGGTGATCGGATAGTCAACGGATTGGGCCGATACAAGGTATTATTAGGAGGGAGCTTATGTGCAGCAGTGGGGATTATTACCGCGATAAGCATTGATAACTCAATTGCGGCCCTTATTGGCTTTATGCTCGTGGGGTTAGGCGCATCAAATGTGGTGCCTATCCTGTTTACCGCTGCGGGTAACCAAACCGTGATGCCAGCTAATTTAGCCGTCGCATCCATCACCACCATCGGTTATGCCGGTATTCTGGCAGGCCCTGCGGCAATTGGTTTTGTCGCCCAGGTCAGTAATTTATCGGTCGCTTTTGGCTGCGTGGCGCTGTTGTTGCTGACCGTCACTGCCAGCGCCAGAGCCGTCACGCGCTAACCAAGGGAACTGCATTATCTTTATGCAAAATAACTCGTTATCACCCAGTTCAGCTAACATTACACGGTGTTTCTGGCTGTTTATCGTATTGCTGCTCATCTCGATTGGGCTGTATGGTTACAACTATACCAATGCTTACCTGACAGAAAAAAAACACACATTGGCCTATATTGCTACCGGTTTGCAGCAGCGTATTGATGATTATCGTTACCATACCTACCAGATATACGATTTTGCCAATAATCCAGATATTTCGGACAAGAGTATTCTCAACGTCCAAGAAACCCGTCTGCGTCCTGATATTTATTATATTGAAAAACCACGCAAAAAAACTGATGCCGTTATTTTTGGTAATCATACCCCCGCGACACTGGCCATGACCTTGCAGTTGTCGGACTATCTCGACAACCATTGGGGAGCGCAGAATGATACTTACTCGATGTATTACCTTAATGGCCAGGACAATAGCCTGGCGCTCATTACCACACAGCCGTTAAAAGAAATTACATCGCGTTTTAAAGAGAGTTACCTGACCGCCGCCGCCGAGTCTCGGCGTGCAGAAATGCTACAACAGGCCAATACATTAGATGAGCGTGAGAGTTTCTCGCCATTGAGAAAATTACGCTTCCAGAATGCTTACTATTTTACTATCCGGACCACCTTTAACCATCCCGGCCATTTGGCCACGGTCATTGCCTTTGATCTGCCAATTAATGACTTAATCCCGCCGAATATGGCACGAGCGAACTTTCTCCTCCAACCCGACAATACCCCTATTAATGAAGGTGTGGCACCTGAGGACACCGCCACGGCCAGTGTAGCGTTAAATGGCTATTGGGTTGAAGTTTCTGCACCACTGGCTAACACCTCACTGAAAATTGTTTATCGTGTTCCTGTTACAGTGTTAGCCATTGATTTATTGAGGAATAACTTCTGGTTGATCCTGACCAATATTTTACTGTTATTCCTGGCAATCTTAGGGGCCTATTTAGCTCGCCGCCAATTTGTTCGCCCAAGTTCAGATATGATTGAGCAATTAGAGGCCCAAAAATTACTGAGTCAGGAAATCATTACCAGCTTACCGCAAGGGCTATTAGTCTATAACTTCAGCAATAATGCCGTTGTCGCCAGTAATCAGATAGCTGATAACCTGATGCCGCACCTTAACCTGCAAAAAATTGCTCACATGGCGGAACAACACCATGGGGTAATTCAGGGCACCGTGAACAATGAAGTTTACGAAATCCGAATATTCCGCAGCCAGTTTTCGCCCGAAACCTACCTGTTCTTGCTTCATGATCAAGATAAAGAAGTCTTGGTCAATAAACGCCTGCAACAAGCAAGGCGGGAATATGACAAAAGTCTTCAAGCGCGTAAGCTTATGTTGCATAACCTTGGGATTGAACTGAATCAGCCCCTAACTAGCCTCCATCAGACGGCTAAAGCATTACAAAACACCGCTGACTTAGCACTGCGATATGAACTGGCGGCTAAATTAGTAGAACAATCTGAAAGTATTATTGAGCTGGTTGATAATATTACCCTGCTTACTCGCCTGGAAACCCAAGACTGGCAACCTGAACAACATAGTTTCTCCCTGTCAGCATTAATCGATGGCCTCCTGCTGGAGATCCTCCCAGCGATTAATCAGAAAGGTTTAACTCTGTTTAATCACTATCTTGTTGATCTTGAGCAAAATTATATAGGCGATGAAAAAGTATTACGGAAAATACTTTCATTACTGCTGCATTATTCTGTTATTACGACGGCTTACGGCAAGATTACCCTTAATGTCGGCCATGAACCTGGACATCCAGAACAACTGATTATCCAAATAACCGATACCGGCGCAGGTATTTCTGATGAAGAGATTAGTAATCTTAATTATCCTTTCCTCAGCCAAACATTGGCCGACAGATACAATCACAGCTCGGGGTTAACCTTCTTTTTATGTAACCAATTATGTAAGAAATTAAATGGCCAATTAGAGATCCGTAGCAAAGTTGATATAGGTACTCGTTATACAATCCGAGTTACTATTGCTATCCAAAATGAGCAAGAGGAGGAGCAAGAGAAATTATTGGATGGTGTGACGGTATTATTAGATATAACGTCGGAAGAAGTGCGTTCTATCATCACAACATTATTGAATTCATTCGGCGCTAACTGCATCATTGTTGATGACCGCTTGCCGGGACGAGACTATGATGTAACCGTGACAGATAACCCACAACACTATGATAAATTTACCTTATTACTGGCACCTGACGAAATAGGAATACAACAGTTGCAGGATAATTATATTCGGGTAAATTATAATTTAGGTAGTGCAGTCATTGATGCAATATTATTATTAATTGAACAGCAAATTTTATCAGACGAATCCAACTATGAGTCTGAATCCATTGCTGATGGTGATATAAACACATACAAACAACAACTAAAGTCCAGTGACTATTATTCCTTATTTGTTGAGACAGTACCGGTAGATCTGAAGAAACTGTATACTGAACTTCAGCAACGTGATTTCATATCGCTTTCGCAGACCGCGCATCGATTGAAAGGCGTATTTGCTATGTTGAACTTGCATCTCGGCAAACAACTATGTGAAACATTAGAACAGCATATCGCAGATGGCGATCGGTTGAAGATCGAAAATAGCATCAGTCAAATTGATTCTTTCGTCACCAGACTGTTGCAGCAAGGTAACCCATAACCATGAACAACCTTAATGTAATTATTGCTGATGACCATCCAATTGTTTTGTTTGGCATCCGAAAATCGCTCGAACAAATTGAGTGGGTAAATGTTGTTGGGGAGTTTGAAGACTCAACAGCGCTTATTAATAATTTGTCTAAGCTTGATGCCAACGTGCTAATTACCGACCTCTCCATGCCTGGAGATAAGTACGGTGATGGCATCACATTGATAAAATATATAAAACGACATTACCCGGATTTAGCCATAATTGTACTAACGATGAATAATAACCCGGCTATTCTCAGTTCAGTTTTGGACTTGGACATTGACGGGATTGTATTAAAACAAGGTGCTCCCGCTGATTTACCTAAGGCTTTGGCAGCATTACAGAAAGGGAAAAAATTCACTCCTGAAAGTGTGGCCAAACTGCTGGAGAAAATCAGCGCTAATGGCTACGGTGATAAACGTTTATCACCGAAAGAAAGTGAGGTTTTACGGTTATTTGCTGAAGGTTTCCTGGTTACTGAGATTGCCAGAAAACTTAATCGCAGCATTAAAACTATCAGCAGCCAGAAAAAGTCGGCGATGCTGAAACTGGGCGTGGATAATGATATTGCCCTGTTAAACTACCTTTCATCTGTCACTATTGGACAAGATAAAGAATAACTTCTGTTCCCCAACCCGGCATTGCTCAGCAGCGCCGGGTTTATTATCCCTTTCATATTTGAAACTACAACTTCAAGCTCGACACCATAAGCCAAAGTAATTGGAGTTGCAGGTAGGCAGCCAAGGAGCAAATCCCAATGAGCCTATTTATTTTAAGGTCAATGGCTAGTAAGTGATTTGGGTGAGCGAGTGTAGCTAACAACCCTACAGCTTCAAGTACAAAGGCTTTAACGGGTTTTTCGCACCTTATCGCCATAATATCGCAGCATCTGGCGCAAAGTATCCAATGTGACTGGCTTAGATAAACAGTTATCCATACCGGCTTCAATACAGCGCTGTTTACCTTCCGCCAATGCATTGGCAGTGACACCGATTACTGGGAAATTATGATTCAGTTGCCGCAAGCGCTGTGTCAGACGATAACCATCCATATTCGGCATATTCACATCAGTCAGCACAATATCAACTCTATTGGCACTCAACACTGCCAAAGCATCCAACCCATCATTCGCCGTTATGACCCGATAACCTAAGGTCGTCAGCTGATCAGCCAATAACCGCCGATTAATCGGATGGTCATCCACCACTAGGATTTGCAGATCATCATTATCATCCTGATTGGTTTTCACTGGTGGTAACGCAAGTGGTGCTTCTTCAACTAGTTGCGGTTCCAGCAATATACGGTCCAATAACGGGATAATTTCCAGCAATGTGGCGGTACTCAATAGCCAATAACCGGGCCGTGTTTCTTGTGGCAAACCAATATGATCAATGGATATCTGAATCCAGGTCGATAATGGCGCGTTTATTTGTGGCAAGTAATCACAAATAAGCACTTGATCCTGTAGCGTTTGCTCATTGCTATAGCGTTGAATAGTGGCACCGAAATGGCTTAAAAGATCGAGTAAATAGCTTTCCAAGCGGGCATTGCGAATATCCAACCACAATATTTTTCCTTGCCAGCGATCACTCTCCGGCAAAACTGCATTTTGGGCCTGATACTGATTTTCTTTCAAATACAAAGGAATACGAATAGCAAAAATGCTGCCTATTCCCAGTTCAGAAACCACCTCGACATCGCCGTCCATCAAGTTGATCAATTTCTCACAAATTGCCAACCCTAAACCGGTTCCTTGGAAATGGCGCTGCACCCCGGTTCCTACCTGGAAGAAAGGATCAAATAACTGATTTATCTCACGTGAGTTAATACCCACACCGGTATCCCGCACACGGAATTCCAGATAATAACCGCGCACCCTGACTTGCAAAATAATGCAGCCAGTATCGGTAAATTTAATAGCGTTATTCAGCAAGTTAGAAATAACTTGTTGCAGACGAACTGCATCACCCACCATCATCCGTGGAACATTCGGTTCAATAAAACAGTACAAACCTAAGCGCTTCTTCACCACCAGCGGTAAATAGTTCGCCGTGATATGTGTTATTACCTCGACAGTAGAAAATTCGCTCGGCTCAATTTTCAGTTGCTCAGATTCTATTTTAGAGAAATCGAGAATATCACTGATAATTTTGAGTAGTAGTCCGGACGAATTGTTCATTGCTGTCACCAGCCGGTCAACCCCCTGTGGTAACTCTTTAGTTTGTAATAAATCGAGATTGCCGATAATGCCATACAATGGGGTGCGCAGCTCGTGACTGACGGTCGCCAAAAACATGGATTTCGATTGGCTGGCCTGCTCTGCCGCCGCCGCCATTTCCTGCAATGACTCTTCCATTTTCACTCGTGAACTGACATCCACCAGCACACAAATCGCCACATTTTCATTACGATAGCGGGAGTGAACAAAGCTGATTTGTAGATTGTTATTATTACTGGTCATCACATCAACAAAGTTTGCCTGCTGCTCACAAATAATGCGGGTAATACGTTCACGATCCTCATTTGTCAGTAAATTAATATAGTTATGCGCTAGTTCGTTACTGAGGATATTGGTGCCATCGCTAATGCGTAATATAGAAATACCCACCGGCGCAGAAGCAACAATTTTACGGTTAAATTGTTCATGTTCTTCCAGCCGCAAAGCATTATCTTCAGCCGGATGGAACATTTTCCGTTCAAATAACCAGGCCAGAGTGAATATCACCACAGCAGATAATGCATTCAGCAATAATGCATTAAAAATTAATAGCTTGAATATGTCTATTATGGTCCTGACCGGCAAGGAATAAGCAATACTGAGAGGGGACGGCAGTAAGTTCTTTTTCAGAATCAGATAATTATAATCATCTACATAACCGAAATAAGAGGCTGAATCAGGATAATCATCCAACATTGAAGCGTAGCGCTCCCCAGTTGCCAGGCGCAATACAGGCTCATTACTTTCATCCAGCAAAGTCACACCAACGGGTAATGGTCCAGGAGAGATGAAATCCTCCAGCCGGATAGTCTGTTCTGTCCCCACCAATGCTTCTAATTTATTACCCACATAAAGCGGGCTTAGCACATATAAAGTGCCAATTTCAGGCCGCACACCGGGAACAACCCAATACAGTGGGCTGTCTTTATCCTGATTATTTACCTCACGATATTTTGCAATGTGTTCATTCAAAGACTTGAGCAGACTCTCTTGATCCATCGGAACATTTCGAATGTCGAAATCCACCATACACATGGTGTCGCTGCCAATAAAAAATATCCGATTAAGGTCATAGGCGGCTGCAAAATTCTCTTTCCAATACAAGATAAGGTTGCTGAGAGAATCTAATGATGAGTGACGGGATGCATTAAGTGTGGTGCAATCGGCCGCTGAATTAAGTGGGTAATATTTGGGCGTAGCGTTATTTTTAATAAATGCGCCAGCCGCGATATCACTGCTCGCTGTATTGTGGTTTAACCTGTTTTCCGCCATATATTTGATATCACGGATAATATCGGAAGAATGGCGAATGTAACTCTGTGCTAAATCGAAGTTAGTATTATATTCCTGACGAATATCAGATTTTTTCTCGTTAAGGATGTTCAGGATATAAAAAGTGGTCAGCAGTGCGCCAAGAGACCATAACATGACGGCCAATACCCGAAATAGGTAACGGGAGATTTTCAGTGTCGTGCGAAATGAAGAAAGATATTTCAATCTGATACCATGGTGAAAGCATCGCCTGGCAGGCTGCGTGGTCTACAGAATACACTACCCATGACGCATAAAAAAGCCAGCTCGTAAGCTGGCTCTTGGTTTTGACAATGAATCAGTATCAACAACGCATTATACGTTGTCGTCCTCGTCTTCACCGTCTTCTGCTTCGTCAGCAACATCTTCATCTTCCGGTGTGTTCAGCGCAGTCTCTTCTTCACTGCCCTCTTCACCTTCTAATGATTCGCCATCAAGGATTTCATCGTCCTCTTCCGGCTCTGCAACACGTTGCAGACCGACGACATGTTCGTCTTCAGCGGTACGGATCAGTGTCACACCCTGGGTATTTCGGCCCACGACGCTCACTTCAGATACGCGGGTACGCACCAATGTACCGGCATCGGTGATCATCATGATCTGGTCGGTCGGTGCCACTTGCACAGCCCCAACAACCTTACCATTACGTTCACTGACTTTAATGGAGATAACCCCCTGAGTCGCACGCGACTTAGTTGGATATTCTTCCACTGCGGTACGTTTACCATAACCGTTTTCAGTCACTGTCAGGATTTCACCATCACCTCGTGGGATGATAAGAGAAATAACCCGATCGTCGCCATTGAGGTTGATACCACGTACACCGGTCGCAGTACGGCCCATAGAACGAACCTGCGATTCAGGGAAGCGAACCACTTTACCCAATGCGGAGAACAGCATCACTTCATTGCTGCCATCGGTCAGATCGACACCGATCAGCTCATCGCCTTCATTCAGGTTGACGGCAATAATACCGGCACTGCGTGGGCGACTGAACTCGGTCAGCGCAGTTTTCTTCACAGTACCGCTGGCGGTAGCCATAAAGATGTGACGGCCTTCTTCATATTCCCGCACTGGCAGAATGGCGGTGATTCGCTCATTTGGCTCAAGCGGCAATAAGTTGACGATCGGACGACCACGCGCCCCACGGCTAGCTTCCGGCAACTGATAGACTTTCATCCAATAGAGGCGGCCACGGCTGGAGAAGCACAAAATAGTATCGTGGGTATTGGCGACCAGCAGGCGATCAATGAAGTCTTCTTCTTTGATACGGGCAGCTGACTTACCTTTACCACCGCGACGCTGAGCTTCGTAATCAGTCAGAGGTTGATATTTGACATAACCCTGATGGGACAGTGTCACAACCACATCTTCCTGATTAATCAGGTCTTCGATATTAATGTCAGAGGTGTTCGCAGTGATTTCTGTACGACGCGCATCATTATATAGCTCTTTAATAGCCACTAACTCTTCGCGGATAACTTCCATCAAGCGCTCTGGGTTTTCCAGAATAAAGATCAACTCACCAATGACGGTCAGTAGCTCTTTATACTCATCCAGCAGTTTTTCATGCTCCAAACCGGTCAGTTTCTGCAAACGCAGATCCAAAATGGCCTGAGCTTGCTGCTCGGTGAGATAATACTTGCCGTCGCGGATCCCGAACTCTTCTTCCAGCCATTCAGGGCGGGCAGCATCATCACCGGCACGTTCCAGCATCGACGCGACGTTGCCTAATTCCCATGGGCTGGCAATCAGGCCAGCTTTCGCTTCGGCTGGTGTTGCCGCACGGCGAATCAATTCGATAATCGGATCGATGTTAGCCAATGCAATGGCCAGCGCTTCAAGGATATGCGCGCGGTCACGTGCTTTACGCAGTTCAAAAATAGTCCGGCGCGTTACCACTTCACGGCGGTGGCGAACAAAGGCGACCAGGATGTCTTTCAGGTTAAGCAATTTAGGCTGCCCTTGAGACAGAGCCACCATATTGATACCGAAAGTCACCTGCAATTGCGTCAGAGAGTAGAGGTTATTCAGCACCACTTCCCCGACCGCATCGCGTTTGATTTCAATCACGATGCGCATGCCGTCTTTATCAGACTCATCACGCAATGCACTGATGCCTTCAACGCGTTTTTCTTTGACCAGCTCGGCTATCTTTTCAATCAACCGCGCTTTGTTCACCTGATACGGGATCTCGTGAACAATAATGGTTTCACGGCCAGTTTTAGCATCAGCTTCGACTTCAGCACGGGCGCGAACATAAATCTTGCCGCGACCGGTACGATAAGCTTCTTCAATACCACGGCGACCATTGATAATCGCAGCGGTTGGAAAATCTGGCCCAGGGATGTACTCCATCAACCCTTCAATGGTGATGTTTTCATCTTCGATATAGGCCAGGCAGCCATCAATAACCTCAGAAAGGTTATGCGGCGGAATATTGGTTGCCATCCCGACGGCAATACCTGACGAGCCGTTAACCAGCAAGTTAGGAATTTTGGTCGGCATTACGGCAGGAATTTGCTCCGTACCGTCATAGTTAGGCACGAAGTCGACGGTATCTTTTTCTAAATCCGCTAACAACTCGTGAGCAATTTTAGACATACGGATTTCGGTATAACGCATCGCCGCGGCGGAGTCGCCATCAACGGAACCGAAGTTTCCCTGCCCATCCACCAGCATATAGCGCAGTGAGAACGGCTGAGCCATACGCACGATAGTGTCGTAGACCGCGCTGTCACCATGCGGGTGATATTTACCGATAACGTCCCCGACTACACGGGCCGATTTTTTGTATGGTTTATTCCAGTCATTACCCAGTACATTCATCGCAAACAGTACGCGACGGTGAACGGGCTTCAGTCCATCCCGGACATCTGGTAATGCACGTCCGACAATAACGGACATCGCGTAATCCAGATAGGAGCTTTTCAGCTCTTCCTCGATGTTGACCGGTGTTATTTCTCTGGCAAGGTCGCTCATTGAGCCGCTATCCCTCTACTAATTACCGGATTTAAAGGTACGAAACTATATCACAAAACCCTGATTTTGGCGAAACTACATAATGATTGTCGAAACTACTATTACTGCATATCGCCGCATGCACGCCTTATAGACAAAACTGCGCCAATTGACGGGGAATATGTATAATCTGCGCAAAGATATAAAACAGAGAGAACTCGCCATGTCTATAGATACCACCGCCCCCCATCGTCAAGTTGTTGAACAGATAAACGTCGATGAACAAGAAATTGCTAAATTTGAAGCAGTTGCCTCCCGCTGGTGGGATTTAGAAGGCGAGTTTAAGCCTCTCCACCGTATTAACCCGCTGCGTCTTGATTACATTTTGCAGCGCGCTGGCGGTATTTTCGATAAGAAAGTGCTGGATGTGGGTTGCGGTGGCGGTATTCTGGCTGAAAGCATGGCGCATGAAGGTGCTCAGGTTACCGGGTTGGATATGGGCTATGAGCCACTACAAGTTGCGCGGTTGCATGCATTGGAAACCGGCACCAAACTCGATTATGTTCAGGAAACGGTTGAAAGCCACGCGCAAAAACACCCGCAATATTACGATATGGTGACCTGCATGGAGATGCTCGAACACGTCCCAGACCCTTCTTCGGTTATTCGCGCCTGTGCACAATTGGTCAAACCCGGTGGGCATGTTTTCTTTTCGACCATCAACCGCAATACTAAATCCTGGCTAATGGCGGTGGTCGGCGCTGAATATATATTGAAGATGGTGCCCAAAGGCACCCATGACTCGAAAAAGTTTATTCGCCCATCAGAACTTATCGGCTGGGTTGACCAAACGCCACTGCGCGAACGCCATATTATTGGCTTGCATTACAACCCGATAACAGACCATTTCAAGTTGGGCCGCAATGTTGATGTGAACTATATGGTGCACACTCAACGGGATGAAGAATAACCCCATCAAATGAGTGTATAAAAATCAAGCAATACCCAATATATTTCGCGTTGTAGCAAGGCAGCAACAGAACGCATCCCCAGGATGCTTAGTCCACTAAGTGACTGGGGTAAGTAAGGGCTGCCAACACCGCTACAGCGTGAAAGAGGAAGGGGATTTTTCTAATGTTTAATAAACCGGCAAACGATCAAATTTTTAAGATTTTCAGTAAAATCTTATCCCCTAGAGTGATGGGAGGTGAGCGCCAGTAATGGCGCTGCCTGTGAGCCTTTCGTAACAATTCACCCCCAAGTTATCCACACAATATAGCGGTTTTGTTCACTTGCCAAAAGTCTCAATACTCACTATCTTGTTATCTATCCACTACCCACCCCCTATATATTGTGTTTACATACTGAACAACACACTACGACCTCAATGATTATTTCAGTCATGGAGAGCGTTAATTTGCGTTGTGCAGACACGAAGTCGGGGGAAAAAAGGTCACGAATACATGAACCAAAGTCTACTTGTTACTAAACGCGATGGCAGTAAAGAACGCATCAATCTGGATAAAATCCACCGGGTCATCGACTGGGCCGCGGAAGGTTTACATAACGTCTCAGTATCTCAAGTAGAATTGCGTTCACACATTCAGTTTTATGATGGTATTAAAACCGCTGATATCCATGAAACTATCATCAAAGCTGCCGCAGATTTGATCTCGCGCGACGCACCGGATTACCAATATCTGGCGGCGCGTCTGGCTATCTTCCACCTGCGCAAAAAAGCCTATGGTCAGTTTGAACCACCAAAATTATTCGCCCATGTGACGAAAATGGTGGATATGGGTAAATACGACAAACATCTGCTGGAAGACTACACCGCAGAAGAATTCGAACAGATGGACACTTTCATCGACCATTGGCGCGATATGAACTTCTCCTATGCTGCGGTTAAGCAGTTGGAAGGCAAATATTTGGTGCAAAACCGCGTCAGCGGCGAGATCTATGAAAGTGCCCAATTCCTGTACATTCTAGTTTCCGCCTGTTTGTTCTCTAACTATCCGCGCGAAACCCGGATGGATTACATCAAGCGCTTCTATGATGCGATTTCTACTTTCAAAATCTCATTGCCGACGCCAATTATGTCCGGCGTGCGCACCCCAACCCGCCAGTTCAGCTCTTGCGTGTTGATTGAGTGCGGCGACAGTCTGGATTCTATCAATGCCACCTCCAGCGCCATTGTGAAATATGTGTCACAACGCGCCGGTATTGGTATCAATGCAGGCCGGATCCGGGCGCTGGGTAGCCCAATTCGCGGCGGCGAAGCTTTCCATACCGGTTGTATTCCGTTCTACAAACACTTCCAAACTGCGGTGAAATCCTGTTCACAGGGCGGTGTACGTGGCGGTGCAGCTACGTTGTTCTACCCAATGTGGCACTTGGAAGTTGAAAGCCTGCTGGTTCTGAAAAACAACCGTGGTGTTGAAGGCAACCGCGTGCGTCATATGGATTACGGCGTACAAATCAACAAACTAATGTATCAGCGCTTGCTGAAAGGCGAAGACATCACCTTGTTCAGCCCGTCCGATGTTCCGGGCCTGTATGACGCGTTCTTCGCCGATCAAGACGAATTTGAGCGCCTTTATGTCAAATACGAGCAAGACAGCAGCATCCGCAAGCAGCGCGTGAAGGCGGTCGAGTTATTCTCTCTGATGATGCAAGAGCGTGCTTCCACTGGCCGTATCTATATTCAAAACGTGGATCACTGCAACACCCACAGCCCGTTTGACCCGAAAGTTGCGCCAGTGCGCCAGTCAAACTTGTGTTTGGAAATTGCCTTGCCAACCAAGCCGTTGAATGACATCAACGACGAAAATGGTGAAATTGCGCTCTGTACTTTGTCGGCATTCAACTTGGGTGCCATTGACAGCCTTGATGATTTAGAAGATTTGGCCGTGTTGGCCGTGCGGGCGCTGGATGCCCTGCTCGATTATCAGGATTACCCAATTGCCGCAGCACAGCGTGGTGCTATGGGCCGCCGTACCTTGGGTATCGGTGTGATTAACTTTGCTTATTATCTGGCGAAGAATGGCGTTCGTTACTCCGATGGCAGTGCCAACAACCTGACTCACCGCACCTTTGAAGCTATTCAGTATTATTTATTGAAAGCCTCCAATGCGCTGGCCCGTGAGCAAGGCGCTTGCCAGTGGTTCAACGAAACCACCTATTCACAGGGTATTTTGCCAATTGATACCTATAAGAAAGATTTGGATGCCATCAGTGACGAACCTCTGCATTACGATTGGGAAACGCTGCGTAAGGACATCCAAACTCACGGCCTGCGTAACTCCACGCTGTCAGCGCTGATGCCTTCCGAGACATCCTCGCAGATCTCCAATGCCACTAATGGTATTGAGCCGCCGCGTGGATATGTCAGTATCAAAGCCTCGAAAGATGGTATTCTGCGCCAGGTTGTTCCTGAATATGAGCGCCTGAAAGATGCTTATGAGCTGCTGTGGGAAATGCCAAATAACGATGGTTATTTACAGTTGGTAGGTTTGATGCAGAAATTCGTCGATCAGGCGATTTCAGCCAACACTAATTACGATCCGACCCGCTTCCCGTCTGGCAAAGTGCCGATGAAGCAGTTGCTAAAAGATTTGCTCACCACTTACAAATTTGGCGTAAAAACCCTTTACTATCAAAACACCCGCGATGGTGCTGATGATGTGCAAGAAGATATCCAAAGTCAGCCGGGTGATGATGACTGCGAAGGCGGTGCATGTAAGATCTGATTTTGAGTTAAGGCCTGCGCGATGATAGCCAATACATTCATCGCGGGGCCTCTTCATTTGCCCCTGAGGAAATCATGGCCTATACCACTTTTTCGCAAAATAAAAACAACCAATTACTCGAACCCATGTTTTTTGGTCAACCCGTCAACGTGGCGCGTTTCGACCAACAAAAACACGCTATTTTCGAAAAGCTGATTGAGAAACAACTCTCATTTTTCTGGCGTCCGGAAGAGATTGACGTCTCCCGCGATCGTATCGACTACAACGCCCTGCCAGATCATGAAAAACACATTTTTATCAGCAACCTGAAATACCAAACATTGCTGGATTCTATTCAGGGACGTAGCCCTAATGTGGCCCTATTGCCGCTGGTTTCCATTCCTGAGCTGGAAACCTGGATAGAAACCTGGTCGTTTTCTGAAACTATTCACTCGCGCTCTTACACTCATATCATTCGCAATATCGTTAACGATCCTTCGATTGTTTTCGATGATATCGTGACCAACGAAGAGATCCTCAAACGCGCAAAAGATATCTCAGGGTATTACGACGATTTGATTGAGATGACCAGTTACTACCATCTGCTGGGAGAAGGTACCCATCAGGTCAATGGTAAAACTGTGGTGGTCAATCTGCGTGAGCTGAAAAAGCAGCTTTATCTGTGTGTAATGAGTGTTAATGCGCTGGAAGCTATCCGTTTCTATGTCAGTTTCGCCTGCTCCTTTGCCTTTGCCGAGCGCGAACTGATGGAAGGCAACGCCAAAATCATCAAAATGATTGCCCGCGATGAAGCCCTACATTTGACGGGCACCCAGCATATTATTAACTTAATGCGCTCAGGTGAAGATGACCCGGAAATGGCTGAAATTGCTGAAGAATGCCAGCAACAATGCTATGACCTGTTTGTTCTGGCCGCGCAACAAGAAAAAGAATGGGCAGAATACCTGTTCCGTGACGGCTCAATGATTGGTCTGAACAAAGAGATCCTGTGCCAATATGTGGAATATATCACTAATATCCGCATGCAAGCGGTCGGGCTGGGTGTGCCATTTAATACCCGCACCAACCCGATCCCATGGATCAACTCCTGGTTAGTGTCTGATAACGTGCAGGTTGCACCGCAGGAAGTTGAAGTCAGTTCTTATCTGGTCGGCCAAATTGATTCAGAAATCAGTGCTGACGACCTGAGTGATTTCGAGCTGTAATTGATGAAGCTTATACCCAATAGATTTCGAGTTGCAGCCAGGCGGCAACTGAATGCATCCAAGGAGTTGAGATAACTCAATGACTTGGGTAAGTGATGGCAGCCAACACCGCTGCAACTTGAAAGATGACGGGGATACTGTGAAGTTGAGCACCACCGGTGCTCAACTTACCCCACCAGCGAATAGCCGCAACTTGTTAGAAACACTTGAACACCATCAGGTACAAATCGAATACCAATGCCGCTCCGGTTATTGCGGTTCTTGTCGCCTGCGTTTGCTCAAAGGCGAAGTCTGCTATTCGCAGCAACCTTTAGCGTTTATTCAAGCCGGCGAGATTCTGCCCTGTTGCTGTCAGCCAAAGGGCGATATTGAAATCGAACTTTAATATTCCCGTCATACTTCAAGCTGCAAGCCACTGTCTTCAACTGATCCTGACTCTCGGGGATTAATGAGCCTCATCCTTGAGGCTTACCCTGCGGGCTAGCATAAATGCGGTTCAAATCGGTTCCAGACCGATTTGTTATTCAGTTGCCGCCTTCCTGCAACTCGAATTATTTAGGGCATAAAGGAATCTTCCCTCGAATCGGATTTCACCTATAATCAGCTAGTTGAATAGATGATATTTTTGCATCTGGAATCAAAATCATAGGGACAAAAGATGAAAAGACTGTCAATCGCAATAACTAGTCTGTTAATGGCAGCATCGGCCAGCACTATTGCCGCTACAGAGCCGCCGCTTAATCAGCAACAGCCGTTAGAGAAGATTGCGCCTTATCCGGCGGCAGAAAAAGGCATGAGCCGCCAGGTCATTTTCCTCGATCCACAAGAAGATGAAAACAATTTCAAAGTTGAATTACTGATCGGCAAAACTATTGAAGTTGACTGCAACCGCCATATGCTCAGTGGCAATCTGGAAACCAGAACTTTGTCTGGCTGGGGTTTTGATTATCTGGTGATGGATAAAATCTCAGAACCGGCCTCCACCATGATGGGGTGCCCAGATAACACCCGTCGCCCGCAATTTATCGCCGCTAATCTGGGTGATGCCGCCATGCAGCGCTACAACAGCCGCCTGCCGATTGTGGTTTATGTGCCGCAAGGTGTTGATGTGAAATACCGGATTTGGCAAGCTGGCAATGAAGTCAGAAATGCGCAGGTGAAATAAACCTCGCGAACACCGGAAAAGGCTGACGCGGCCTTTTTCGGTGTTGTGCTACCGCCCGCAGTAAAAACTACAGAATTTCAACCACTTCCAGCCAACCGTGTTGACCACAAACCGCCCCTCCTTTCAGCCAACGGCGCAGCATATCTAATGCCAGCATGGCGCTGCTTTCTTGGCGGATGCGCAAACTATGGCGACTTGCCTGATAAGCTACCGTCTGGGCAAAAGTCCCATCAGGGGTATGCAGTGCCACACTCAGGCGATCGTTTTGCATGGCGCTCACTGCTAACACCACCTGAGCACCACACAGCATTGATAATGACTGCGCACGGCCAGCAACCTCATTTAATGACTCCTGGCAATGCGCCGGTAATAACTCGCCCCCAGCCAAAGGTGCAGCGGCGCTTTGTAACTGCCAATGCAACAACCCACCGGTAAATTGTTCACTGACGGCTAATAACAGCCCGCGTTGAGTCAATTGTTCACTCAACAATGCCGGTAAGCCCCGCGTACCTTCGAATATGATGCTCTCACCCGCGACCGCCTTGACCTGTTGCCAGATTTCCTCCATCGCCGCTTGCTGCGAAGCTGGCCCGGTTAGCTTCAATTCAATAATGGGGGCGGATGAGCGATAGCCTAGCACCGCGCCGTCCGGGAGTAGCAGTGAATCTAACTCAAGGGCCAAATCACTTTCCGAGCGGCCAAAGGTGGTCATTCGCAAACATAATGGCGGTTCAGCCACATCAAAATGTTGACGTAAGCGTGGCATAATCTGCTGCTCAACCATCACTTTAAATTCTGACGGCACACCGGGGGTGAAAAACATCAAACATTTATTGAGCCGTAAAGCAAAACCACACGCGGTTCCGACCGGGTTATCCAGCATTTCGGCATTGGCCGGAATATGCGCTTGTTTACGATTGGTCGACGACATTACCCTGCCGCGCTCTTTAAAGAATGCTTCCATCCGCGCAATCCATTCCGGATGCTCGATAAGCTCCGTTCCGGCTGCACGCGCCGCTGCCAAAGCACTTAAATCGTCACTGGTCGGCCCAAGCCCCCCGTTAACAATCAGCACATCAGCCACCTGGCTCCGCTCCGTCAGCACTTCAATAAGAGACGCGAGTGAGTCACCGACTGTTTCCCGGCTGCTGATTGGCAAACCCTGATTAAATAAATAATCTGCCAGCCATGCGGCGTTGGTATCAATAATCTGCCCATGCAGCACTTCATCCCCGGTACTCAACATCTCAACTCTGATCATTTTCTTCTCCGTCGATGCTTATGCATTCACTTTAAGAAGCCAACCGCATAAACACAATCGTTATCCATTATCAGAATGAAGAACGATGGTAAAAGTCGATATTTCAGCGCCTTAAGAATCGTAATGATAAGTTTACAGTGCGCGTAACGCCGATTTGACACAAATGAGGCAATCCTCTACTCTGCTGCACTTTATCATGCTAATAAATTATCATGTAGTAGAGGAAAGCGTGAAGAATCGCACTCTGGGCAGTATATTTATCGTTGCGGGCACCACTATTGGTGCCGGCATGTTGGCAATGCCACTGGCGGCGGCGGGAGTCGGCTTCGGCGTCACCCTCGTATTATTGATTTTTCTTTGGGTATTAATGTGTTACACCGCATTACTCTTGGTGGAAGTCTACCAGCATGAGGCGGCCGATACCGGGCTGGGCACCCTTGCCAAACGCTATCTCGGTAATCGCGGTCAATGGCTCACTGGTTTCAGCATGATGTTTTTGATGTATGCGCTGACTGCCGCCTATATCAGCGGTGCAGGCGAGCTACTGGCAACCAGCATCAGCCAGTGGACTCAGCAATCATTCCCAACCTATCTCGGTGTATTATTGTTTACACTTGTGGCTGGCGGTGTGGTCTGTATTGGCACCCATTCAGTTGACTTATTTAACCGCATCCTATTCAGCGCCAAAATTATCTTCCTGATAGTCATGCTGTCATTGATGATGCCGCATATCGAAAAAACCAACTTATTGACCTTGCCGCTGGAACAAGGGTTAGCGCTTTCTGCTATTCCGGTCATATTCACTTCATTTGGCTTCCATGGCAGCGTGCCAAGTATTGTTAATTATATGGGCGGTAATATTCGCAAGCTGCGCTGGGTGTTTATTATCGGCAGTGCGATCCCATTAATTGCGTATATTTTCTGGCAGTTAGCGACATTAGGGGCGATATCCTCCCATACCTTTGTCGGAATATTGGCGCAGCAAGCCGGGTTGAATGGGTTATTACAAGCGGTGCGCGATGTGGTGGCCTCACCCCATGTTGAGCTGGCGGTTCATCTGTTTGCAGACTTGGCGCTGGCGACCTCATTCTTGGGCGTTGCATTGGGGCTGTTTGATTATCTGGCTGATTTATTTAAACGCCGTAACTCAGTGCGGGGCCGTCTGCAAACCGGCGCAATTACCTTTGTACCGCCGCTGCTGTTTTCGTTGTTTTACCCCCGTGGTTTTATTATGGCGCTGGGCTTTGCCGCCGTGGCCTTATCTGTCTTAGCCTTAATTCTGCCCGCGATGCTGGCGTGGAAAGCACGTAAAGTCCATCAGGGAAATTATCGCGTCTGGGGCGGAAAACCCGCACTGGCGGCGGTATTTGCCTGCGGCGTGCTGGTCATTGGTATTCAGGTGGGAATTGTTACCGGTGCATTACCCGCAGTCGGGTAATTCAGCGAATAAATACAAAAAGGCGCATATCCTGTCAGGAGTGCGCCTTTTTTTACAGAAAATAGTGTTAAATCAGAAGTTCAGGCCAGCGCCGATATACACGCCATCCGCCAGGCGGTTATCGCGACGCCCTTCTTTACCTTCCATATTAATATAGCGATAGCCGACATCAACAGTCAGCGGGCGGAATACATTCCAGCGCAGGCCGCCATTGGCTTCACTGTAGGATTTCATCCCACTGGTCAATTCTTCCGGCGCGAAATAGCCCTCGCCATATAAGCTGAATGACTTGTTGATTGGGTAAGTTAGCCCGCCGCCAATCGCGACTGCGCCACCACTGCTACCCTCTTCCGGTGACATATAAATGCCTTTCCCGCCGACAGTGGCCATCAGTGGGCCAATAGGTAAATTGAAGCCCAAGCCCATACCGTAGATATCACCGTCATGGTCACTGCGAGCCCAATTACCACTGATGGCTAAACCGCCGGTGTTAGTGCCAAGGCCGAATCCTAAATTGGTGTAATGACGCCCGGTTTCGGCATTAAAACTTATTGCACTGGCGGAACCTGCAACAAACAGCAAGCTAGCTGCACAGGCGATTAAATGCTTATTCATATTGTTCTCTTATGATTCGTGATGTCACCCGTGACCCGCTATTGGCCGACAGATTTTTCCTGTACCAAGTTTAACTGAAAAAAACAGCATGAACACACGTAAAAACCGATTAAATACCACAGTATTTCAAATGATTGTAAGTCATTGTGTGATTGAAATTGGTTATACCCTAAATAATTCGAGCTTCAGGCAGGCGGCAAGTGAGAGAGTCCCGATGAGCTTACTGTGTTGTAAGTGATTCCGGTGACAAATCGGTCGAGAACCGATTTGAACGCTGTTTGCAGCGGCCTCGCAGAGGCGAGGCCCATGGACGGGCCGAGTAACGAAAGTAGCCAACGCACATGCAGCTTGAAGTATGACGGGCATATGCAAACAATGATAACAATAAGGCGTACCTATTTGCCGAATACCACTAATAAGGCTACAACTAGTGTGGAGATCAAGGAATAACTCGCTGATGTTGTTTAAGTTATTATTTTACCAATCAGACTTTTGGCAAAATGTAATGCTTTAAAACACCCGAAAAGCAATCAATTCAACAGAAATACTGGAGAAAATGATGAGCAAAAAGAAAGGATTAACCACCGCAGCGGGCGCCCCCGTCGTTGATAATAATAATGTCGTCACTGCTGGCCGACGTGGCCCCATGCTACTGCAAGATGTCTGGTTCTTAGAAAAACTGGCCCATTTCGATCGTGAAGTTATCCCAGAGCGCCGCATGCATGCTAAAGGCTCTGGCGCTTACGGCACATTTACTGTCACTCACGACATCACGAAATATACGCGCGCAAAAATTTTCGCCGAGCCAGGCAAACAAACTGAAATGTTTGTGCGGTTCTCTACAGTGGCAGGCGAACGCGGTGCTGCCGATGCCGAACGTGATATTCGTGGCTTTGCCATGAAATATTATACCGAGGAAGGCAATTGGGATTTGGTCGGCAATGATACGCCAGTATTCTATTTACGTGACCCATTGAAATTCCCCGATCTGAACCACGTAGTGAAACGCGACCCGCGCACCAACCTACGCAACCCAATTTATAAATGGGATTTCTTCTCTCAACTACCCGAAGCTCTGCATCAGCTCACTATCGATTTCAGTGACCGTGGCCTGCCGAAATCTTATCGCCACATGCACGGATTCGGCAGCCATACCTTCAGCTTTATCAATGCCGCCAATGAGCGTTTTTGGGTTAAATTCCATTTCCGCTGCCAGCAAGGCATTGAAAATATGATGGATGATGAGGCTGAAAAACTGATTGGGGCGGACCGTGAAAGCTCTCAACGCGATTTATATGAAGCGATAGAACGCGGCGACTTCCCGCGCTGGAATCTACAAATTCAAGTGATGCCAGAACATGAAGCATCACAAACCCCGTATAACCCATTCGACCTGACCAAAGTGTGGCCGCACGGCGATTATCCGCTGATTGATGTTGGTTTCTTCGAACTGAACCGCAATCCAGAGAACTATTTTGCTGAAGTAGAACAAGCCGCATTCAACCCTGCCAACGTGGTGCCGGGGGTCAGTTTCTCTCCTGACCGTATGTTGCAAGGCCGCCTGTTTTCCTACGGCGACGCGGCACGTTATCGTTTAGGGGTTAATCATCACCAGATCCCAGTGAACAGTGCCAAATGTCCGTTCCATAATTATCACCGTGACGGCGCTATGCGCGTTGATGGTAACAGTGGCAATGGGGCGACTTACGAGCCAAATAGTTTTGGTTTATTCCAGGAACAACCTGATTTCAGTGAGCCGCCATTGACATTAGAAGGGGCCGCAGATCACTGGAATCACCGCGAAGATACTGATTACTTCTCACAACCTCGGGCGTTATTCAACTTGCTCAGCGCAGAAGAACATCAGCGGATGTTTACCCGTATTGCGGGTGAGTTGTCGCAAATTCCTGAAGAAATTCAACGCCGTCAGATAGCATTATTTACACAGGTTCACCCGGATTATGGTAATGGGGTGAAGAAAGCGCTGGGGTTAAATTAACGTTTTTTGTTTATCACTATTAGGTGGACGGGTTCGGTTAATATCAGTTTTGCGATCAGGTTCGGTTGTTAAAGCAACTGAGTTTACTTAACCTCCTATGAACCAACTGGCAAAGGGGCCATAAGCGTGGCCCCTTATTCAATCCCGCGCTTGCGCGAAATATTGCCCTACGGGTAAACCGCCTGCGTCCTTCGGGCTGACGAGCCAGCGCGATTCGCAATCCATGCTCAAGCGCGCTTTTCGCGGGCGTCCATGCCCGCTCACTCTACACCCTCCATCCTTGTCGGCAATATTCCTGAATGCGCTCAACATCAAAAGCCAATTCAAAACCTTGTTTTTAGGTTTTGAAGTTTAAAAGCACATTTGAGCCGCCGAGTGAAGAGTGTAGCAAGGGAAATCCGCCATGAACGGCGGATTTAGGCGTCACGCGGAGGGACCCGCGTAAAGCCGTCCCGCCAGCGAAATGATGAGTGAGGGAACCCACACAGTGGGCTAGCGATACGTGCGCCAGCGCGGGATTCCACAAGGGTGCGCGCCCGCACCCTTTGGCGGTTGAAACTATGGAAGTTAAGTGAGCCGTGAAATTTTAACAACCGAACCCGATCAATCATCAACCGAACCCAATCACCAATTCAATTCAATTCAATTCAATTCATCTTAACCACAAAATCAGCCACATCCCGCCGCGAGACCTTAATCCCACCCTTTTTAAGTTCCGCCGGTAAGCGGTAAAAAGCCACCGGGCGCTGGAATGTCGCCAGTTGTGGTGCTAACCAGTTTGCTAACACGGCATCATCCACGGCCTCATCGGCATCAATCACCGCCACGGGCCGGTGACCAAATTCACTATCAGCAACAGGAATAACAAAAGCTTGCTGCACCCCCGGATACTGCAACAAAACGCGCTCAATATCCTCAGGTTGAATACCCTCGCCGCCGCTGAAAAACAAATTATCCAGCCGCCCAAGAATCCGCAGCTCGCCTTGCTGCCATTCACCACGATCGCGCGTATGGAACCAACCTTCGCTGTCAGTTATGGGTTGCAATTCACCCTGTTGCCAATAGCCCGCAGCCAAGCAATCTGCTTTCGCCCAAACCTCACCCTCAACCAACTTCACTTGCCGCCCTGCTAGCGCCACACCTACACCGGGCATGCCGTCAGCGCGTTTGGCACACAAGGTCGAGGCTAATTCCGTCAAGCCATAACCACACCAGCAACGAATCCCACGAGCTTCGGCTTGCTCGGTCAGCGCAGTCGGGATAGTCGCGCCCCCTAGCAACACCTCTTTCAAGGTGAGCACCGGGTCTGGACTCTCCAATAAACGCCAAAGTTGGGTGGGCACCAGTGAAGCATGGCTGCACCCCACCAACGCGTCAGATAGCGGCATCCCCGCTCGCACCACTAAGCCCGCCCCGGCACTTAGCCAGCGCCAGACAATACCCTGCCCCGATACGTGAAATAACGGTAATGACAGCAACCAACTGTCATCCGCCGTAAAATTCATCAATCGCAAGACGCCGTGAGCGCTGGCCAGATGGGCCGCCAATGTGTGCACCGCTGCTTTGGGTAAACCAGAGGAGCCAGAGGTCAATGTCATGGTCGCCAGCCGTTGGCTATCCCAGGCAACAAAATCTACCGCGCCATGCTCAGTATTGAAATTCAACGGAATAAAGCTGAGTTGCGCAGGGAGCGGATCAGCCAGATTCAGCATAAAATCAATATTCAACTGTGGCAAAAGTTGCGCCAACAGTGGCTCTGGCAATTGCGGGTTGAGGGGCAATACGCGAGCGCCGCACTGCAAGGCCGCCAGATAGGCCAGCAGCAGTGAATCACTGTTTTTGCCGCGCAGCACTACGCCACAGCCGGGCGTCACTCCCTGCTGTTGAAAACTCGCCGCCAGATTATCAATATCAGCCGCTAATTGTTGCCAACTGATCCGTTGCGACCCCGAGCGAATAGCTGTCGCCCGAGGCCGCAGATTGGCCCAGTATTTCCATGGCGATAAGTATTTCCATGGCGATAAGTGTTGCCGTGGAAATAAATACTTCCAAGGCCAATCACTTAGCTGTGCCATAGCACGTCCAGTTGATCGTCTGTCAATAGCGGCAGAGTGCTGTCCGGCCACTGACGAACAACTTGCGCCTGCATCAGGTTCAAGGTGTCCAACCCCGGCACTGTTGCTGGGGTTAACCACGCCGCCAATCGGGCCAGTTGAGTCAGCCCCAAGCTCGACTCGATGCTTGAGCTGATAACTGCCACCAACCCCGCTTGATGTGCTTGCTGCACCAATTGCTGGCAACGCGCGATGCTGCCCACCAATGTCGGTTTGATGACAATCGCCACCACACCTGGCTCGGCTTCTACCTTGAAATCCGCCTCGCGCACACTTTCATCCCAGGCGATGGCGATGCCGGTATCACGGGCAAACTCACGGGATTCGGCGCGGGTTTTGCAGGGTTCTTCTAAAAACGCAATGCGGGAGCGCAATTCGGGATTGACATACTTGGCGAAACCCTCGGCTTTGGCCCGCGTCCAACTGCGATTGGCATCCAGCCGCAGTTTCAAATCAGGTAAAGCCTCCAACAGCACATTAACAATCATGCCATCGCGCACCGCTTCATACAGCCCGACTTTTACCTTGGCGACTTTCTCGCCCGGCAAAGCCTGTAGCACCGCGAACAACTCGTCTGGATCGCCAGTACACAGCGGGGCTTTGCGGTAATCCGCCGTCAACGGCAATAATTCATCAAGCTCCGCCAGTGCGCAACTGAGGCCAAAATCCACCGAGGGCAATGAGCTGAGTTCCGGCTTTTCGCCATTTACCCAGCGCTGTAACTCAGTGATAGCGGCGGCTTGCGCCTCTGGCAAGGTTTCCTGGCTGAACTCTGGTAAGGGAGCAATTTCCCCCCAGCCGGTCTGCTCGCCTTGCTGCAATTTCACCAATAATCCATCGCGGCTTTTTAGCCGCTGATGCCGCAGTATCACCCCAGCTTCCATCGGGATGCTATAGCGGTAAAGTGTGGCCGCGCGCATTACGGATTACGCTTGAATTTGCTGAAGTCTGGCTGGCGCTTCTCATTGAATGCATTACGCCCTTCCTGACCTTCTTCTGTCATATAAAACAACATGGTGGCGTTGCCGGCCAACTCTTGCAGGCCCGCCTGTCCATCGCAGTCGGCGTTCAATGCCGCTTTCAGACAGCGCAGCGCCATTGGGCTGTTTTCCAGCATTTCACGGCACCAGCGCACCGTCTCTTTTTCCAGCTCGGCAACAGGCACCACGGTATTCACCAGCCCCATATCCAATGCTTGTTTAGCATCATACTGGCGGCATAAGAACCAAATTTCGCGCGCTTTTTTCTGGCCAACAATGCGCGCCATATAAGCCGCGCCCCAGCCGCCGTCAAATGAACCGACTTTTGGCCCAGTCTGGCCGAAAATGGCATTATCAGCAGCAACAGTCAGGTCGCACATCATATGCAATACATGCCCGCCGCCAATAGAATAACCGGCAACCATTGCTACAATTGGTTTCGGGCAAGTGCGGATCTGGCGCTGGAAATCCAGCACATTCAGATGATGGGTACCACTGGCATCCTGATAGCCGCCGTAGTCGCCACGAACTTTCTGATCACCACCGGAACAGAAGGCTTTTTCGCCCTCACCGGTCAAAATGATGACGCCGATATTGTCATCATAGCGGGCATCAGCCAGCGCCTGAATCATCTCTTTCACCGTCAATGGGCGGAATGCATTACGCACATGAGGGCGATTGATGGTGATCTTGGCGATCCCATCACTGGATTTGTGATAACGAATATCTTCAAACCCGGCAGAGCAATCTTGCCATTCGATGGCGGCATACAGCTGTTCTTCGCTCGGATAAAGCATAGTAAGCATTCCTTTAACGGGATGGTGGTGAAAATGAAGACTGTGATAAAAATGAAAGCACCTGCGCGGCAAATGCGCCGGGGTTCGCCCGATGAGCATTGTGTCCGGCACGAGCCAGAGTGCGTAATGGCAGTGGGTATTGGCGGGCCAATTGCTGGAATTTGTGGTCGCGCTCACCGCACAAATAGGTGTATGGGACATTAAGCCGTTGCAGGGCCGGTAATAACCAAGGTTGATGCCCAAGTGAGGTAGCTTCCAGCATATCAGCCACCGCCGGGCCATGATTATTGGCGCGCTCCGCCACTAATTGCTCGCGTTGTTGCGAATCTAAGTCAGCAAATACCGCCTGCTGATACCAGTCGGTGAGCACTTGTGGCAAAGGTTCATGGCGAAAACGTTGCGCCCATTGGCAATCTTGCTGAAAGCGCGCTTCTCGCAGCTCATCACTTTCCAGCCCAAGGTTGCCCCCTTCGACCAATAACCCTTGCAGACCAACAGGATTTCCATAACAAGCATGAAACATCGCGATTCTACCGCCTAAAGAATAGCCCGCCAGCCAATATTCGCGAATGCCATTAGCTTGCAATGTTTCGCTTAACTGGCGGCTGATATCTTCAAAGCTAGTGGTCGTCAGAGCCACAGAGTTGCCGTGGCCCGGTAAGTCGATGAGCAGTGAGGGAATGTCACCGCATAATTCTGCTACGGGCAGCCAATCCTCGCCGCTTCCCAACAAACCATGCAACCAAACTAACCATGGCCCGCTATGTTGCCGCGCCGAGGATTGGGGATGTGGGCTGAGTTTTCGGCATGCCAGCGTCATAAATGAGCCACCTGTTGCGCCAGTTGTTGCAGCGTCTCTGCCCCCTGGCTCGGCGGCACCTGTATTTCAATCAGTGTGACTCCGCCGTGGTGCCAGCATTGTTCTACCTGTTGCTGGAGCATCAGCCAGCTCTCTGGGCGGGCATAACCTAAGCCAAACATCGCGGCGGCATGCTCAAAACTCACATTTTGCGGCATGCAATAAAAACGCTGGCGGTCAGCTTCTGGGGTGGGCAGCAGAGAGAAAATCTGCCCGCCATTATTGTTCACCACCAACAACACCATTGGGGCTGAACTTTGGCGCAATAAAGCCAGCGCATTAAGGTCATAGAGGGCGGATAAATCCCCGACAATAGCCAGCGTCGGCTTGGCGGTGGCGCGCTGGACACCGGCGGCGGTCGACAACAAACCATCAATGCCACTGGCACCGCGATTACTGTAAACCGGGTAGCCCACCGGTAATTGACCAAGCGCATCAATCAAGCGGACAATCAAACTGTTACCGACAAAAAGCTGCCCATTTTCGGGTAATAATTCAGCCAGCAGATGGGCAATCGCCGCCTCACTGAATTGTTCATTTAGCGCCTCGGCGACATGCGCATGAGCATTTTCCGCCCCTATAATTAGCTCGGTAGCCCAAGGGGTTCGGCGCTGTGCTGGATGCTGTTTCAGCCATTCATTCACCGGAGAAATAATTCTGCGCCCACGGTGATTGGCGGGATCAAGGCGGCCCGGTAAGTTATCGACCAGCCAGTATTCTTGCGGCTGGCATTGTTCTTGCCATTTCAACAGGTGCTTGCCAGTCAGGCTGCTGCCAAACTGCAAGACAATCTGCGCCTGCGCCAGCACGCGCTGTGCGCTCGGATGTTCAATCCATAGCTCCGCACAAGGTAGCGGTTGACCGGTCTGTGACAGCACATCGCCAATCAATGGCCAGCCGAGTAATTCTGCCCATTCGGCGAGCTGTTCGCCCTCTTCTGCCGTCATACGCCCGGCAATAATGACCCCGCGCTTTTGACGCCAGAAAAACCAGTCAGCTTGCTGAATTTGCGGCAAATAACCGGATTGGCGCAACCAAGGATGGCAATCTTGCCACCAGTCACCCAAGGTGGCAGACCAATCGGCATAGAGTTGCTCATCACCGCCATAGAGTGGTTCGGCAAACGGGCAGTTAATATGCAGCCCGCCATGGTGTAATTGCGCCATCGCACTGTCGAGGGTGGAAACCAGCCAACGCGCAGGAATATCTGGCGTCGGCCGTGGCAAATTAAGACTTAATGTCGGGTGGCTGGCAAACAGCCCTTGCTGGCGAATGGCCTGATTAGCTCCGCAATCTATCAATTCTGGCGGGCGGTCAGCGGTCAATAAAATCAGGCGCTCACCAGTCAACCCGGCTTCAATTAAGGCCGGATAAAGGTTGGCCGCCGCCGTGCCGGACGTGACAATCACCGCCACTGGCTCAGTGGAAGCTTTTGCTAATCCTAATGCCAGATGCCCTAAGCCGCGCTCATCAAAATGGGTATGGCAAACCAGCGAGGGATTTGCCGCCGCCGCTAAGGTTAGCGGTGTCGAGCGGGAACCCGGCGCAATACAGATATGACGCACACCGTGGCGACTTAACGCCTCCAGTAGCAATGCCGCCCAACGACGGTTAAAAACGCTTGTCGACATGGTTCGCCCAAAAGTCAGTTAACAGACACTGCAATCCCGATAATCAGCATGAGGAACATGCTTTCCTCTGAAAAAGCCCGGAGTGACTGATTAATAGTAAAATTCTTATCATTATCTCCCCAAAACCGGCATAAGAGCCATAATCCGACCACATAGTGAATGCGGTTAATGATTACATTTTAGGATTATAATTTTCATTAGTCAGCAAAGTATGTAACCCCGCCAATTTATTGTTAATTTCTTGCCATTCCTGTTCAGCATCCGAACCGGCGACAATACCGGCACCGGCATACAGATGAATTTGGCTGTCGTCCAGCCATGCCGAACGCAGTGTTACAGTGAATTCAGTTTGTTTCAGGGAGAGGTAGCCCGCCGAACCGGCATACCAGCCACGAGAAAAAGGCTCATTTTCGCTAATAAACTGGCGGGCAACATTGCGTGGCAGCCCTGCCACCGCCGCCGTCGGTTGCAGCCGGTATAGGCAATCAGCATCATTGGCGCGGTTAAGCTGCGCATGAATACGGCGGCGCAAATGCTGCACTTTTCGCAAGCGAATAATTTCTGGTGGCATGACATCCACCGCCACCACCCCGCCTTGTAAGCGCTGGCAAATGTCATCAACCACCAGCAAATTCTCGCGCTGATTCTTTTCATCATGCATCAACCAATCAGCCAACGCAGTGGCTTGTGCCGTGTCGTTATCATTTGACGTGGTTCCCGCCAGAGCTTCTGTTTCCAGGTGATGAAGCTGGCGCAAATACAGGCGCTCAGGGCTGGAGCCCAAAAATGCTCGGGAGCCATCAAAGCGCAGCATAAAGTGAAAACAGTGATGATTGACCTGCCGACTGGCGGCCATAAAAGCCGCGCAAGAGAGCGGTTTATCCAGCCGCAAGCGGGTCGCCCGCGCCAGCACCACTTTCTCCATTTTTTGTTGCTCAATATTGCCCAAAGCCTGCTGAATAAGGCGGCTCCACTGCGGGTATTCCGGCATATGGCTGGCATTTTCAACCACCACGTCCAATGCAGGCAGGGGTTTGGCGATAACCAGTTGATCAATAAAGGCGATGGCGAGCAAGGCGTCTTGTGCGAGGGAATAGTCACTGACCAGATTAAGAGTCAAATGGGTATTGTTACCGCGCCGCAAAATTTCAATACGCGGTAAAAATAAGAAACTAGTTTGGGTTTGCTGCGGGGCTTCAGCAGCGGGTGTGGCAATATTTGCTGTTTCGGCAATATTTGTTGCTTCGACAATAATAGTGACCGGCTCAAACGCATTCAGTCCCCAAATGCGTAAACCCGCCACAGCACTATGCTGTTGGATAAATTGATCTGCTGATGCTACATCATTAAATTGCCGGGTTTGCCCACAGACGGCAGCCTCTTCATGACCATCGCGATGATGCCAATAGAATTGAGGAAAATGGCCTTGTGCGGCAAGCCATTCAAGCAATTGATTACCCACTTGTCCCGGCGCGGGCAAGATAATTTGCCGAATACCGGCCTGGTCAGGGAAACCGGCACGTAACTTTTGCCGTAATTCGCCCAACAAACCAGAAAGTTGCTTCACGACCACCTCGGCAAATCAACAGAAAGAGTGGGATTATACGGGCCATGAATAATAAGAAAAGTCAGATTGAAAAGTTATTGTTAGTTATCACACTAATTTTTGATGTCGATGCAAATCTTTACCTCTTAATAGGGGGAAAGGGCAGGAATCCCCCCCTGCCCTCTGTATTGAATTAAAACTCCCAACGCAGGCCAGCATTCACTTGCCAATTAGTGTTGATATCACCGCCGGAAGATTTTTCCACATCAAAATAAAAGCGAGAATTGTTATCCTCAGTTAACTGGATATTGGTTCCTACACCGTAGGTTACCCAGCTATCCTTACCCTCTTGTTTAGAGACTAAGGTGGCGTCTTTCCCGCGAATAGTGACATTGCGATCACCGGCAAACTCATGCAGTAAATCGACTTTTAGATAAACATCATTTTTACTGTTTTCCTCGAAGCGATGCCCTACCCGCACCCCAGCACGACCGATCACACTATTAATATTGTCCTGCTGGATCTGTAGCCCACTGCTGGTAGTGTAGTTGGCTTTATCAATATGGGTGTAAACCAGTTGCCCTTGAGGCTCGATAAAATTGCCGTTACCGATTGAAAACTCACGACCATATTCACCACTCGCACTCCAGGCCCAGTTGCTCGCCGCACCATGATCAGCAGTGCCCAGTGTATTTCGGTAATCAAAATCGCTCTTCAGGTGGCTGTATTTCAATACCAAATCGACATAATCCTGCTTCTCAGGCCGATTCCATGAACCATAAAGGCTGCCGCCGTAGCTTTTGTTATCGCCTGAACCTTGGTCAAAGGTAGATTTACCGGTCAGATAATGAGCAGCCAACCCTGTTGTCCAGATGCCGTACTCATTCTCATTTTTGTGGTCATAACCTAGCTGATAAAAGTGATATTGGTTTTTAAAATAACTGCCCTCATCACTCTTCATCTCACCGCCTTTATAACGCAACCAAACTCCATTTTCCTGTTGGTCATTTCTTAATTCACCCAAGCGTTTGTTAAGGCTATCAATTTCAAGGCGAGCGGTTGCGGTGGTATAATTGACACTGGCATTCGCCATCGCGGTATCACTCCCGGCACTGAGTTTTTTATCCACGCCGGTAACATACCAGTTAGTCCCAAACTGACTTTGCGGATCTCCGTCTTTAATATCCGAGCGGAGAATAGGCTTATAGTCATAAACATATTCGTTGGTAATATCTATCTGATCATAAGCTTTAAAGCTGACATTATTGGCAGCATCTGCCACCCAAATATCTTCACTCAAATCGCTAAATTTATTGACGTTCAGTGCTTCAATATAGTGAGTCCCGCCAGTGCTACTGCTGACCACTTCAATAAAATCACTGCCATTTCTGCGCTGGTCATCGGTTTTACTGGTGTTCACGTCAACCAGGAAAATACCTTCATTGCCTTGTAAGTCATAAATTTTGACACTTTCATTCTGACTTTTATTGGTGTGAAGGTTAAAACCATGCAAATTAACGATACCGTATTTTTGCAGATTTAATGCGCTGATTTCTGCATTAACTGCATCGGGTATCCACTGCGCTTTATTCATTAACGTCACATCCAATTTACCCGCCCAGGTATTATTGGTTGCATTATAGGTATTGAACTCGGTACCGTGCCAATAAGAATTGCCGCCATTTAATACGGCGGTAATTCTGCTACCGGTATCAAATTCACTGCCTAAGTCCAGATTACCCAATAAATTAACTTGATAATTACCCGATTGGTTAATTGTTACCTGACCACCGCGCTTGCCGCTAACAGCATCACTTTTCGAGCCACCACTGGGGTAATGTTCATTATGATCCAACGCCTCCAAAAAGTTTTTGGCGTAGGTGTTAATATACACATCCCCTTCATTGGCGGTAATTGTAGTGCCAACTCCCGTCGCATACAGGCCATTATTTGCAGTGGTTCCGGTACTTGCCCCGCTGGTATCCATTTCAACCAGGGAATTGATATACACTTTGCCATTGATGGTTACCTGTGAACCATTAGAAGCAAACAGCGCCGTGTTATTATGATGATGACCATCACCCACGCTCAGGTTATTGTTGAAACTGAAATTATTGATTGAAACCGCATTATTTTTATCAACTGCCAGACCAAAGAAAGCGGAATACGGACTCAAGGGTGAGGTGTTATTGCCCTGTATATCTACCGAGTAATCTCCAACGTTATAACTTTTACCGCTGGCTTCCGTTGCGCCAAGATAAACCTCAAGCGAGGTGTTGGGATTATCAACATTGACCTTCGCGGTGTAATTGCCATCACCATAAATAGCATCGGATAATTTCACCGAAGTGGGGCCGATACTGCTCGCTGAGTAATCCAATTCAATACTTTCAGCTATGCTGGAACCTGACCAAACAACATGGCTGATAATTGTAGATAAAAGTAATGGACGAAATAATTTAGATGCATGCCTAACTTTATGCATTTATACACACTCCGCATTAAATTAATATCACACAAAAAGCCTATGACATTTATTAAAGTTCACCCTCCTCTATTAAGTAATAAAATACAAGACGTAAATTGTAACTGACAAATATAGATGGCATTATTAATAAAATAAACCTTCTGTCAATATAAATGTGCATTTTTATGCATCTTTACATTTTTAATTATGACTTAACACCGCCGTTATTTCCCTAAAAAATAATTAATATCTTTATAAAAATTAAATTAAATATAACTATCAACAAAATGTTTTATAAAAAAACATCACATTCAAATAACAAATTATAATGTTTTTTTTAAAAACAATCTCCT